>CAVPKV010000030.1:0-97661 GCA_963705785.1 uncultured Solirubrobacterales bacterium
TGAAGCTCCCAGTCCGGCATGCCACGCGCCAGATTCCCATTCCTCAAAAGCCAGAAAATCTCGCCGTCTGTGGCGTTACGCGCTCGGGCGCTGCGCGGGCTCGGCCACTGCCGTGGCCACGCCGTGGCACTGGGCGCAGTGGTCGGAGAACATTTTTGCTCCCGCCGCAATGGCGTCAGGCTGGCCCGCGTAGGGATTCACTTTCTGGCGGTCAGGCTCCGCCAGGTGCTCGACGAGGTGGTGGCCGCGGCGGCCGCCCGGGGGTTGATGGACGACCCGGTCGTGGCCGACAAGCTCGGCGAGCTCCACCTCAAGGCCGAGGTCCTGCGGCTGACCGCCTACCGCGGGCTGACGCAGGTCGAGCGCTACGGCCAGCCCGGCCCGGAGGGGTCGCTGACCAAGTGGATGTGGTCTGAGACCAACCAGCAGCTCACCCAGCTGGCGGCCGAGCTGCTGGGGCCCGAGGCGGTCCAGGCGGGCACACGCTGGAGCTTACGAGCTGCTGCGCGCCCGCGGCAACACGATCGAGGGCGGGACGACCGAGATTCTCAAGAACATCGTGGCCGAGCGGGTGCTCGGTCTACCCAAGGCGAGGGTAGGAGAGGAAAATGGACTTCGATCTGAACGACGAACAAAGGAGATCAAGCGGGTCGCCCATGACCTGCTGGCCGCCCGCAGCCCGTTCTCCAAGGTGCGCGAGGCCGCCGAGGCGGCCGAGTACGACCAGGGGCTGTGGAAGGAGCTGGTCGAGCTCGGCTGGCCGGGTATCGCCGTGTCGGCGGAGCATTCGGGCCAGGACCTGGGAACGGTTGAGCTGGCCGCGCTGCTGGAGGAGCTGGGCTACGCCTGCGCCTGCACGCCGTTCCTGGGAACGGCCACGGCGGCGGCGGTGATCCAGGCCGCCGGCACGCCGGAGCAGCAAAGCCGCTGGCTGCCGGCGCTCGTGGCCGGCGAGGCCACCGGCGCCGTGGGCACACGCGAGCTGGTGTGCGACGCCGACGGCGCATCCGTGATCATCGTCGTGGACGGCGAGGACGCCCAGCTGCTCGACGGCCAGAGCGCCCAGGTCGAGCCCTTCCAGGCGATCGACCCGACGCGTCGCTTCGCCCGGGTGAGCGGCGAGGGCCAGCAGCTGGCCGCCGGCGCCGCCGACCGCGTGAGGGTGGCGATCGCGGCCGAGGTTCTGGGCATCTGCCAGCGGGCGCTCGACATGTCGCTCGAGTACGTCAAGGATCGCAAGCAGTTCGGCGTGCCCGTGGGCTCGTTCCAGGCCGTCAGCCACCGGTGCGCCCAGATGCTCATGTCCACCGAGACCGTTCGCTCGGCCAGCTACTACGCGGCGTGGGCAGCCGACGCCGACCCGGACCGTCTGACGGAGGCCGCCGCGCTGGCGGCGGCCGCGGCGGCCGACGGGGGGCGCGAGGTGACGGCCAGCGCGATTCAGGCCCACGGCGGCATCGGCTTCACGTGGGAGGCCGACGTGCACTGGCTGTTCAAGCGGGCCCAGCTGAACACGCTGCTGCTCGGGGGAGCCAAGCGCCACCGGGCCACGCTGGCCCGGCTCGCCGCCCAGCGGGCCGCGAGCTCCGTGGGCGCGGTCGGGGCCGGCTAGCCGCACGGGCGGGTCGACTGGCCGCGTCGGCGGGCCGGCTGGCCGGCGACAGATTGACCCACCACACGCGTTGGGTGGGTGATGGGACCGATCCGGATCACCCGGCGACAGGCGCTGGGCCAGGCAGGACGGGCCGGGGCGGCCGGCGCTCTGGTCGTGGCCATGCCACCCGCGCTGGCCCGAGCGGCCGCTCCCGGGCGGTCTGGGCTGAGCCCCTCACAGCTCAGGACGCTCCGCGCCGCCGTGGCCCGGATCGTGCCGGCGTCGGGCCCTGGTGACTGGTCGGCTGCGGACGTGGGGGCGGATAACTACATCGTGACCCTCCTGGCCGGGACGTCACGGATCTATGCGGGCGGGCCGGTCCGATCGCGCTTCGCCCGCTTTCAGCAGCTGTCCCGGGTCAAACGGATCGGCTGGAGCCGTGAGGTGAGGCGGCTGCGCAAGCTGTATGCGACCGGTCTCACCCAGCTGGATCAGATGGCCGGCGGGAACTTCGCCACCCTGCCGGCACCGGCCCAGGACTCCATCCTGACCAGGCTGGACTACGGCGCCAGCGAGTTCTTCGGCGCGCTCTGCAACCACACGTTCGAGGGCGTCTACTCCCACCCGATCTACGGCGGCAACCGCGACTACCGGGCCTGGAAGGCGTTCGGCTACGCCGGCGATGTCCACGGCGTGCGCTTCCCCCATCTCGGACCACCAGGCGCCCCCTGGAACGTGTACGGCGGCTACGCGCCGGAGGAGATGGTCCAGCCCGGAAAGGAGAAGTCCAGGCCATGATCGCCGCAGCCCTGGCAGCACTCGCGCTGGCCCCGGGGGCGTCGGCCCCCTTCCACTACGACGCACTCGGACCGATGCGCGACGTGACCACCCACTGGCAGGCCTACCAGCCCGCCAGCACGTTCTGTGTCAAACCCGAGACCGACGAGTACACGCCTGGCGGAATCGGCCCCACGGTGACCGGAGCCAACCCGGCCTGTCGGCACTCGGGCTTCTCGCGGGTCACCAAGGGGCTCGTGGTTATCCATGTCCCCACGCCCACGCTGTGCTCCGGTTGCCGGAGGCTGTTCATCGACTTCGCGGCCATCCCGGCCAAGAACAAGCCCCCGCGCTACTACCCCCACGGCCACGTCTTCTACCGGCTCGAGTCATTCAACCCGACCTACACCGTCGACCCGATCGATCACAGCCCCAACACCAAGAACTTCACCAACGACAAGCTCCTGTCCCCGGCCGGGTCAGTCCAGGAGGCGATCATCGGCGCGCTCGATCTCCACCAGGCCTTCGGGTACACGGCCGACACCGCCAACTTCATCCACACGAAGATCCAGGGTCCGTATTACACCGGCCCCTGGTACATCAACCGCGCCGGGCGGCGGATCCAGGGTGTGTACTTCGACGTGGACGTGGCCGGGGCCACTCAGTTCCCGGGTGGGGCGCAGGCCAACGACATTGGATACGTCGGCGGCTTCAACTCCGCCACGGTGTGTCCCGGTGACCAGGACTCGTTCTACGGAGGCTGCGTCGACTGGTGGGCCTACAGCACCTCGACCGTCAATCCGTACGCCCTCCGGCGGAGCGCCCGGTGATCTCCCGCCGTCAGGAGGAGTTCGATGTCGTGATAGTCGGCTCAGGCGCCGGCGGCGGAATCGCGTCCTATGTCCTGACGAAGGCCGGCGCCAGGGTGTGCGTGCTGGAGAAGGGCCCCTGGCTGCATCCGGAGAACTACGGAGACGACGAGCTGCGCTTCGGCGATCGCAACTTCATAGAAGAGGACCCGCTGATCGAGCCGCGCACGTTCCGCAACTCGCCCGAGGACGGCGAGCACCAGGTCGTGGGGCGGGTGCTGGGGATCAGCCGCTGCGTGGGCGGCGGGACCGTCCACTATGGCGCGGTCTCCTTCCGCTTCCGCCCGGAGGACTTCAATGCCCTTTCCTACTGGGGGCCGCTGCCCGGCGCCGAGATCGTGAACTGGCCCATGTCCTACGCGGAGATGGCTCCGTACTACGGCCGGGTGGAGCGCCTGATCGGCGTGGCCGGGGGCCAGCTGCGCGAGCACTCGCGCCCCGGGTCGCCGGTGCCGGGGGCGGAGTGGCGCTCGGAGCCCTACCCGATGCCTGGCCATCCGCCCAACTACGGGGCCAAGCTGTTCGAGGACGCGGCCAGCCGCCTGGGCCTCCATCCCTTCCCGACGCCGGTGGCCATTAACAACCTGGCCCGAGACGGTCGCGCCGGGTGCTCGTACTGCGGTTTCTGCTCCAGCCACGGCTGCCCGATTGAGGCCAAGAATGACATGCGGGTGACCGCGCTGCGGCGGGCCCAGGCCACCGGGCGGCTGGAGATCCGGCCCGACTCCTACGTCTACCGGGTGGCTCTTGACCGGGCCGGCCGCGCCGAGCGCGTGGAGTACATCGACTCCGCCGGCCGGAACCGATCGGTTCGCGGGAAGGCGATCGTCCTGGCCTGCTCCACCGTCGATACCCCCCGCCTCGTGCTCCTGTCAGAGCTGCCCCAGGACCTGATCAACTTCGACGTGGTGGGGCGGCACCTGATGGTCCATCACTACCCGGGGGGAATCGGGTTCTTCTCAGACCGGATCGACTACTACCGCGGCTACTGGAGCATGCGCTGCCTGGATGATTGGTACCTCGGCCCCGAGCCGGGCGCCCCGGCCTTCGGCTACGGCAATCTCCAGACCGTCGGGCCATCGTCGGGGTACCCCTTCGGGGCCGGTGGGATGATCTCGACGGCCAAATTCGCTGGCTGGGGAGCCAACCACAAGAACGTGATGGGGTCGACGTTCGGGCACGTCCAGTGGCTGACCATGGTTGGCCAGGACCCGCCGGTGCCCACGAACATGGTCGACCTGGACCCCACGGTGCGCGATGTGTACGGGTATCCCGTGGCCCGAATCACCTACCAGCACCACCCCAACGACTACGCCGTGGAGGCCAACATCGCCCCGAGGCTGTCTCAGATCCTGACCGAGATGGGCGCCGAGTCGACCCAGTCCGTGCTCCCGATCGGAGCCACCACATCGATCCCCCAGCCGGGCCCGGGTGGCTCCGGCCAGCGGGGTCCCGGACGATCTGCGCCGGACCCCATCGCCGGGCTGGTCAACCACCAGATGGGGACGATGCGGATGGGGGAGGACCCGGACACCAGCGTGGTCAACGGCGACCAGCGCTTCCACGGGATCCCCAACCTGTACGCAATCGACGGCTCGGTGCTTCCCACCGCCGGGGGTTACAACCCCACGCTGACGATCCAGGCGCTGGCCTGGCGAGCGGCCGAGCGGCTGGCTAAGGGACCGCTGGGGCTACCCCGGCACCGGACGCCCGGGCGGCCAGCTGCCCGCAGGCCGCGTCGATCTCGCGCCCCCGCGTAAGCCGGACCGTGGCGGGGACGCCGCGGCGCTCGAGCGTGTCCCTGAAGGCCTCGATGGCCCGCGGCGAGGAGCCCTCGAACGCCGACCCGGTCGGGTTGTACGGGATCAGGTTGACCTTGAAGATTTTGGGGTCCAGAACACCAGCCAGCTGGTGGGCCTGACCGACCGAGTCGTTGACGCCGGCCAGCATGACGTACTCCACGAACACCCACCGGCGCTTGCGCTCCCAGTGCGAGCGGCAGCTGGCCAGCACCTGATCCAGGGGGTAGCGATCATTGACCGGCATCAGCTCGGAGCGCAGCCCGGGCTCTGCCGCGTGGAGCGAAAGGGCCAGGCGGATCGGCCGCTCGTAGGCGGTCAGGCGCTCGATCCCGGGGATCCAGCCGACGGTGGAGATCGCTGTCCGGCGGGAGGTGATGCCGACGTCGGGCAGCCGCTCGCAGGCCGACAGCACCGCGTCGAGGTTGAGCATCGGCTCTCCCATGCCCATGAACACGGCGTGGTCAACGTCGGTCATACGACGGAAGTGCAGCGCCTGGTCGATGATCTCCGAGGCCGTCAGGTTGCGGCCAAAGCGCATCTGCCCGGTGGCGCAGAAGGTGCAGGTCAGCGGACATCCCGACTGGGCGGACAGGCACAGCGACCGCCGACCGTCGCGATAACGCATCAACACGGCCTCCACCGGGCGCCCGTCGGCCGTGCGGAAGAGCGCCTTGATCGTCCCGTCCCGGGCCCGGGCCTCGTGCTCAACCTCGAGCGTCGAGAAGGGGACCTCGTCGTCCAGACGGTGGCGCAGGGTTAGAGGCAGGTTCGTCATGTCCTGGAAGGAGTTCGTGCCCTGGGACGCCCAGCGCCAGATCTGATCGGCACGGAAGGCGGGCTGGCCGAGGTCGTCCAGGGTGCGCTTGAGCAGGTCGAGGTCCACGCGATAGAGGGTAGGCCGCTGGCGACCGCGCAGCGAGCGACCGCCCGACCGCAGAAGCCGCCGAACCCCGATGTGAATGGCGATTCAGTATCGGTATGCGTTACTGAATCGCCATTCACCACGTGAAGGCGCGGTGCTTGCTGTCGCGGTGGCCGCCCCGCCACGCCCCGCCATATCCTCAGCCCATGCGCCTGGCCAAGTTCCTCGCCACCGCCGGCGTCGCCTCCCGCCGGGCCTCGGAGGAGATCATCCGCCGGGGCCGGGTGACGGTGAATGGCCAGGCCGTGACCGATCCGGCCCGGGACGTGGACGACGAGGCCGACGTCCAGGTGGACGGCCAGCCGCTGTCGGTCCCGGAGGAGCGCGTGGTCTACATGGTCAACAAGCCGACGGGCGTCGTGTCCACGGCTCGAGACCCGCAACGACGGCCGACCGTCGTCTCGCTCGTGCCCAGCCCGACCCGGCTCTACCCGGTCGGCCGGCTGGACGTCGACACCACCGGACTGATCCTGCTCACCAACGACGGTCCGCTGGCCCATCGCCTGACCCACCCAAGCTTCCAGGTCCCCAAGACCTACCGCGCCGCGGTGGGAGGCGGACCGGTGCGACCCCCGGCGCTCCAGGCCCTGAGCCAGGGCGTCCCCCTGGAGGATGGTCTCACCGCCCCGGCCGAGGCCCGCCTGCACAAGCCGGACACGATCGAGCTCACGATCCGCGAGGGCCGCAAGCGCCAGGTCAAGCGCATGTGCGAGGCCGTGGGCCATCCTGTCCGATCGCTACAGCGCGTGAGGTTCGGCCCACTGAAGCTGGGCGGTCTGGAGCCGGGCAGCTACCGTCGGCTGACCGAGGCCGAGGTCCGCTCGCTCGCCGAGGCTGGGACACCCCCTAAGGCTGGATCAGCAGCTCGCCCCCATGCTTCTGCGCGGCCAGCGCGTTCTTGACCAGGTTTGCGTCCAGCCGAGTTCTGGCCTCGGTGGCCGTGAGTGTGATGCGGCCGCGTGTCGGGACCATCCGCTCGACCGTGAACGGGTAGACGCTCCGGCGCCACACGACCCGCAGGCCCGAGATCGGATAGCTGGGGTGAATACTCGTGGGATTGAGATTGCAGGTCGCCCCCCACCAGCAGTACGTCACCCGGGGGGCCTGCATGGCCACCACATCGACCTCGCTGACCGTGGCCGTTCCGCTCCGGAGGAATTTCATTTTGGGCATGTAGAGCGACAGGGGGAGCAAGGTCCGGTACTGCTGGATCAGCAGCGCCCGCCCGCCGGGGGGCGGGTTGCGACCGATCAATGCGGCCAGCTTGCGCCAGTCCGGACGCTGGAGCTTCTGGTTGAAGGCCACGGCTCCGGCCGCCGTCACGCCGACCCCGCACAGCACGACGGTGGCCGCCAGCCCCACGAAGCGAGGCCGCGCGGCGGCCAGGCCGCCGGCCACGGCCACCCCGGCCGGAATCCACAGCGAGATCACGTTCCGGGTGATCAGGTCATCGACTCCTGCGGCGATCAAGAGCAGGCTGATGACCAGGCCGGCCACGGCGATCCCCCCGGCCAGGAGCGCGCCTGAGCGGGCCGCACGCTCGGTGCGCGTGAACAGGAGAACCAGTCCCACCAGCGCAACCGCCTCCGCCACGCGCTGGAGCACCGTCAGGGCCGGGGCGCCATAGCCGACCAGGAACTGGGGAATGATCTGGCCCAGCCGGGGTCCGAGGGGGATGTGAGCGATCCAGTTGGCGTGACCGGTCCCGTTCTGGCTGATGGCGAACCACAGCAGCGGTGCCGAGCAGATGGCCAGCCCGCCCAGACCGGCCCAGAGGTCCCGCCGGTGCCGGTGCAGGTAGAGCAGCCACAGCGCCTCGGGCACCACGATGAGGACCGAGTAGTACTCGGTGGCCAGGGCGAGGGCCGAGATCACCGCCCAGGCCGCCACATTCCGGGTCGATGGGTTCGCCCGGACGCAGGCGAACGCCCAGAGCCCCGCTCCGGCCAACAGCACGGCCAGCGAGTAGGCCCGCGCCTCCTGCGAGTACCAGATCAGGTATGGGTTGAACGCGACGAGCGCCGCGGCGATCAGGCCCGCCCGGCGTGACACGAGCCTGGACGCGGCGCCGAAGGCCACGGGCACGGTCAGAACCCCGAACAGCGCCGAGAGCGAGCGCAGCCCGACCTCGGTGTCTCCGAACACCCGCGACCACACCCAGGCGATCGCGTAGTACAGCGGCGGGGTGGACTCGTAGTGCTTGAGCAGGGTGAGCATCGCCCCAGGGGTGAAGCTGACCTCCTGGGCGGTGTTTCCCTCGTCGAACCAGAAGCCCTGGTGCCCCAGCCGGTAGAAGCGCAGGACCGCCGCCAGCACGACCAGTCCGCCCAGGGCCTGGAGGCGACGGT
Source organism: uncultured Solirubrobacterales bacterium (assembly GCA_963705785.1). GTDB lineage: Bacteria > Actinomycetota > Thermoleophilia > Solirubrobacterales > Solirubrobacteraceae > Palsa-465. The sequence continues at coordinate 8,313 of CAVPKV010000030.1, forward strand.
CTGAGGCCAGGGAGCGGAGATCGTGGCCCGAGAGGACCGAGGCACGGACACGGGCTGCCGGCGAGCTGAGGGTTCCGACGCTCACCGCGGGGATCTTAGGCGCGCTCTCTCGCGCCCGGGCGCCACTCTGCCTCAATCTTAAGCCAGAGTGAACGAGTGTCCGGTCGGGCACTATCTTGTGCGAAATGGTTTCAGGCTCGCCAGCTCACCAAGACCCAGTGAGACTCGCGTCCTCGAGTACCGCGCCAGGCCCTGGCGACGGCACGCTTGCGCTGGCTCGGCCGCTGTCGCTGGTCGGCCGGCTCACGCTGCCCAGGATCGGCGTCCGGGGCCCGCTCGTCGGCCGGCTCGCCCTGCTGGCCATGATCCTGGGAGCGCTGGCGCTGGTGGCCTTCACCTCGGCCGCCCCGTCGGTGCTGGTGTTCCACAGCCTGGAGATCTTCCCGAGCTGGCAATCCGGCCCGCTGCACCCGTTGCTGGCCGGGCTCACGATCAACGGGACCGTGCTGCGCACGGGATTCAGCCTGCTGACGATCGCCATGCTGATCGCGTACGCCGTGGCGCTGGCCTCAGCGCGCTCGCTGTCGCTGCGGGTCATCGTCACGTGCATCGTGGCCCTGCACGTGATCCTGCTCCTGGGCCCGGCCTTCTACCTCAACGACGTCTTCAACTACCTGGGCTACGCCCGGCTGGGCGGGTTGCACGGCTTCAACCCCTACATACACACCTTCGAGCAGCAGCGCTTCGACCCGGTGTTTCCGTTCTCCAGTTGGCGCAACCTGTCCAGCCCGTACGGGCCGATCTTCACAGCACTGACCTATCCGCTGGCCTGGATGCCGCTGTCGGCCGCCTACTGGGTGATCAAGGTCGTCACCGCGGTGTTCAGCCTGGGCCTCCTCGGCCTGGTGTACACGGCCGCCAAGAAGTTGGGGCGCGACCCCCGGGTCGCGCTCGTGTTCGTGGCCCTGAACCCGGTCTACATCGTCTTCGCCCTGGGCGGATTCCACAACGACTTCCTGATGCTCCTCCCGGCCATCGGAGCGGTGGTGCTGGTGGTCTCAGGACGCTACCGCTGGGCCGGGGCGGTTCTGATGATCGCCGTGGGGATCAAGATGAGCATGGTGCTCCTGCTCCCGTTTCTGCTGTTGGGGGCGGGGAGCAGCCGGCAGCGCCTGGTCACCCGTGAGCGCGTTGACATCCTGATCGGGGCGGTTCTGGCCGCGATCCCGTTGCTGGTTCTGGACCTGGTGCTGTTCGGTCTGGCCCACCCAAACCTGGAGTACCAGACCACGCTGGTGACCAATTTTGCCTTCCCGAACATATTCGGCGACATCATCGGGGCGGGCGGCGGGGCCTCGTGGATCCTCCACCTGGCGGAGGGACTGCTGGTCGTGGCCGTTCTGTGTCTGCTCTACCAACTGCTCAAAGGCCGCGGTGATTGGATCTCCCGGGCGGGCTGGGCCATGTTCGCTCTGATCCTCAGCCTGGCCTGGCTGATGCCCTGGTATGCCATCTGGCTCTTGCCGCTGGCCGCCCTGGGCGGGAGCAGCAGGCTGCGCAAGGCCGCGCTGGCGCTGACCGTGTACCTGGTGTTGTGTTTCATCCCCAGCACGCAGATACTCCTGGCCCAGCACGGGCTTGACCCCATGGGCGGCTCGGTGGGCCAGGCGATCGAGCACCTCCAGGCCAGCCTCCAGAGCTGACCGATCGGGCTCTTGCGGCTCTTCGCGCTCCGGGGCGCCAACAGCGTCCAGTCCAACCAGGCCGCTGAGATCCTGGCCGCCACCGACGAGTTGATGCGGGAGCTGATGGACCGCAACAGCCTGGGCACCGACGACCTGGTCAGCTGCATCTTTACGCTGACCGACGACCTCGACGCGGAGTTCCCAGCGCTGGCCGCCAGGCGATGGGCCTCGAGCACGTGCCGCTGCTCTGCGCCCGGGAGATCCCCGTGCCCGGCTCGATGCCCAGCGTGATCCGGGTCCTGGTCCACTACTACGCCTCCGACGACCACGAGCCGGCTCATGTCTATCTGCACGAGGCGCGCGCTCTGCGCTCGGACCTGGAGTCGGCACAATAGGGCCGTGGCCATCGAGTTCGCCCAGCGCATCCGCCGGATTCCGGTTTACCCGGTGGCCGCGGGCTACCAGCTCCCGGGCGACGTCGCCATGCTGGCCTCCAACGAGTCGTGCTTCGCCCCGCTGCCGGAGGTGGTTCAGGCCGCTCAGCGGGTGATCGGCGGCGTCAACCGCTACCCCGACCCCTCCTACTCCAAGCTCCGCCAGGCGCTGGCCGCGCGTTACGGAATCCCCGAGCAGCGGATCGCGTTGGGCAACGGCTCGTGCGACATCCTCCTGGCCGCCGGCGAGGCCCTGCTCGAGCCCGGGGCCGAGGTGGTCTTCAGCTGGCCGGCGTTCTCGGTCTACCCGCATCTGGCCGCCGCCTCCGGCGCCCGGGCAATCGAGGTGCCACTGGATCCCGACGATCGCCATGACCTCGCGGCGATGGCCAAAGAGGTCACCGCGGCGACCCGGCTGATCCTGGTCTGCAACCCCAACAACCCCACCTCGACGGCCGTCGGGCTTGAGGCGGTCGTATCTCTGCTCGAAGCGGTCCCGTCATACGTGTGCGTGATCCTGGACGAGGCCTACATCGAGTTCTCGCTCTCCGTGGGCGACCCGGAGGCGTCAGTCGAGCTGCTCGGCCGCCACCCCAACCTGGTCCTGCTGCGGACATTCTCCAAGGTGTACGGGTTGGCCGGCCTGCGCGTCGGCTACGCCCTGTGCGGCTCGGAGGACTTCCGCACCGCCGTCGACCAGGTTCGCCAGCCGTTCTATCTGGGGGCGGCCGCCCAGGCCGCCGCGGTCGAGGCGCTGGCCCACCAGGATGAGGTGGAGCGCCGGGTGACCAGGACGATCTCCTCCCGGCTGGCTCTGGAGGAGGGAGTTCGCTCCACGGGAGTATGGGTGGCCGAGTCCGACGCCAACTTCATCTGGCTGGCCCTGCCCGAGGACAGCGACGAGCCGGAGGTGGTGCGGGGCCTGGCCGAGCGCGGAGTGATCGTGCGGGCGGGTGCTTCGCTGGGCCGCGAGGGGCGGCTGCGGGTGACCGTGGGTACCGAAGCCGAGAACGAGCGCTTCGTGGCCGCGCTGGCCGAGCTGGTCCACTAGTGCCCCGAGTAAGAGGTACGCCGACATTCGAGTGGCCCCTGACGGCGCCTGGCTGCGTCCTCGGTCGGGGCAATATCTTCAGATATTGCGCCCTCCCTGCGTCCTTGCCAGACGCCGTCGGTGGCCCCTCTCGGTGCCGCCGAACCTCTGACTCGCGACACTAGACCAGCCGGCCATGACCGTTTCACCACACACCGACGAGGCCGTCCGCAACCAGCGGATCGAGCGCTTCGAGGCGCTCGTCTCACCGCAGGAGCTCCTGGACGAGCTGCCGTTGGGAGACGAGCGGGCTCAGGTGGTCCTGGACGGCCGCCGGCAGACCCACGCGATCATGGACCATCGCGACGATCGGCTGCTGGTCGTGGTCGGTCCGTGCAGCGTCCATGACCCTGAGGCGACGCTCGAGTACGCCCGCCGGCTGGTCGCTCAGGCGCAGCGACTGGCGGCCGATCTGCTCGTGACGATGCGGGTGTACTTCGAAAAGCCCCGGACGACCACGGGCTGGAAGGGCCTGATCAACGATCCCCACCTGAACGGGTCGGGCGACGTCAACGTCGGCCTGCGCACGGCCCGCGGGTTGCTGCTGGAGATCCTGGCCCTGGGCCTCCCCGTGGGGTGCGAATTCCTGGACCCGATCATCCCCCAGTACATCTCCGACGCCGTGTCCTGGGGCGCGATCGGGGCTCGCACGGTGGAGAGCCAGACTCACCGCCAGCTCGGCTCCGGGCTATCGATGCCCGTCGGGTTCAAGAACCGGACCGACGGCAACGTCCAGGTGGCCGTGGATGCGGTGCGGGCGGCCGCGGTCCAGCATGCCTTCACCGGGATCGACATGAGCGGGACGCCGTCGATCGTCTACACCCACGGCAACCGGGACTGTCACGTGATCCTCCGAGGCGGAAGTGACGGTCCGAACTACGACTCTGCGTCGGTGGAGCAAACCGTCGCGCTGCTGCGGGCGTCAGGCCTGCCGGCGCGCGTGATGATCGACTTCAGCCACGCCAACAGCGGCAAGGACGCCGCCCGCCAGCCCGCCGTGGCGGCCGAGGTGGCCGGACAGGTCGGCCAGGGCAACCGCGATGTCGTCGGTGCGATGCTGGAGTCGTTTCTGGTGTTCGGGCGCCAGGAATTGGATCCCGCCCACCCCGTCGGCCAGCTCACCTACGGCCAGTCGATCACCGACGCCTGCCTGGACTGGGAGCGGACCGTCGAGGTCCTGGAGCGGCTGGCCGGCGCAGTCAGGGACCGGCGATGCGCATCGCCGTCGTAGGCGTCGGGTTGATCGGGGGATCGATTGCCCTGGCCGCGCGTGAGCGGCTGGGAGCGACTGTGGCCGGCTTTGACCCCAACCAGGAGGCTCTGCGCCAGGCGACCTCGCGAGGTGCCCTGGACGAGGCGGCTGGGGATCTGGCCGGCGCCGTCCAGGGGGCCGAAGCGGTTTTCGTGGCCGCGCCCGTGGGCGAGCTTCCCGCCACCGTGGCCGCCGTGCTGGAGGCCGCCGGGCCGGACTGCGTGGTCACCGACGTGGGCTCAACCAAGCGGAGCATCGTGGGCTCGGGCGACGATCCGCGGTTCGTGGGCGGCCACCCGCTGGCCGGGGCGGAGACCTCCGGGGTCGAGCATGCCCGGGCCGACCTGTTTGACGGCGCGACCTGGTACCTGACGCCCGTCGCCACCACCTCGGGGCTGTTGTACGAGCGTCTTCACCGCCTCCTGCGCGCGCTCGGCGCGCGCCCCGCGGCGATTGACCCTGAGACCCACGACGCGATCCTGGCCGCTGTCTCCCACCTGCCCCACGTACTGGCCAACACGCTGGTCGGCCAGGCTGCCGACGCGGTGGCATCTGGGGGGGACACCGAGCGGCTCCCGGCCACGGGGCCGAGCTTCCGTGACGCCACCCGCGTGGCCGGTGCCTCGAGCGCCGTCTGGACCGACATCTACCTATCAAACGCCGACGCGCTGATGGCTCACATCGACGGCGCGGTGGCCCGGCTGGGGGAGGTGCGTGAGGCGCTGCGGGCGGGGGACGCAGGCTGGATCACGAGCTGGAACGACCACGCGGCCGATGAGCGGGCGCGGCTGATCGAGACTCAGCTCGGTGCATCGCCCCTGTTCGAGGTGCGGGCATCGGTGCCCAACCGTCCCGGCGTCGTGGCCCAGCTCGCGCTGGAGCTCGGTCGGGCCGGCCTCAACATCGTCGACCTGGCCGTCCACCCGGCGCCCGACATGAGCGAGGGGGTGATCGCGCTGTGGCTCTCCGGAGAGCGCGAGGCCGAGCGAGCTGCCGAGTTGATCGGCGGTCTGGGGTATCCGGTGGTCCGGGCATGAACGAGCATTTCCCCCCGTCGGGGGGGCTGCGCGGAGCGCTCCGGGTTCCCGCCGACAAGTCGATCTCCCACCGGGCAGCGCTCCTGGCCGCGATGGCGATCGAGCCCGTCCGGATCGGGAACTACCTGGATGCGGCCGACACGCGGGCCACGCTGCGGGCCGTCGAGTCCCTGGGAGCGATCGTCCAGGGCCAGCCCGAGGATCTGCTGGTCAGGGGCGTGGGCCTCCGCAACGCCCAGCCTCCGGCCGAAGCGATCGACGTGGCGAATGCGGGCACGCTCATGCGTCTGCTCCCGGGCTGGCTGAGCTTCCAGCAGGACCAGGTGTTCAGGATCGACGGTGACGAGTCCATCCGCCGTCGTCCGGTGGATCGGATCGCCGAGCCGCTGGGGCTGATGGGCGCCCAGATCGAGGCCACGGCAGGGCGCTTCCCGCCGTTCACGATCCGGGGCGCGCACCTGTCGGGGATCGAGTACGAGCTGCCGGTGGCCAGCGCCCAGGTGAAGTCGTGCGTCCTGCTGGCCGGTCTGCTCACCGAGCAGACGACCGTGATCGAACCCCTGCCCACCCGGGATCACACCGAGCGGCTGCTGCTCCGCGCCGGGGTTCCGCTCACCCGGCAGGGCGACCCCTCCGGGGGCTACCGGGTGACGGTGGAGAACACCGACGAACTGGAGCTGGATCCGGTCGAGATTCCCGGCGATATGTCGTCAGCCGCGTTCCTGATCACCGCGGGTGTCCTGGTCGGGCGCTCGCGTCTGGTGCTCCAGAACGTGGGGGTCAACTGGACGCGGACGGGCTTCGTTCGGATCCTGGAGCGAATGGGGGCGATCGTCCTGGGAGAGTTGGAGCCGGTCGGTGAGCTGGATCCCCGTGAGCCGGTGTGCGACCTGGACGTCTCCCACGCGCCGCTTGAGGCCACGACGGTCGAGCCGCACGAAGTCCCGCTGGCGATTGACGAGCTCCCGCTGGTGGCGCTGGTGGGGTGCTTTGCCGAGGGCGAGACCGTCGTCCGGGGGGCGGCCGAGCTTCGCCTGAAGGAGTCGGACCGCATCGCCACGGTCGTCGAGGGCCTCCGGGGCCTGGGGGCCGAGATCGACGCCACCGACGACGGCTTCGTTGTGCGCGGGACCGGCAGGTTGCCCGGCGGGCGCCTGAGGGCCCACGGTGATCATCGCCTGGCGCTCCTGGGGGCCGTGGCCGGGCTGGCCTCGGAGGACGGAGTGACGGTCGACGGGATGGAGGCGGCCGAGGTGTCATATCCCGGTTTCGCCGCCGATCTGAAGCAGCTCAGCCAATGACCGTCGTGGCGATCGACGGCCCGGCCGGCGCGGGCAAGTCGTCCGTCGCGCGGGCAGTCGCCGACCGTCTGGGGTTCACCTACCTGGACTCAGGGGCGATGTATCGGGCCGTCGCGCTGACCGCGATCGAGCGGCGGCGCGAGCCGGCCGAGATCGCGGACTCCCTGCGCCTGGAGCTGACCGACGGCGTGCGGGTGGACGGTGAGGACGTGACCCAGGCCATCCGGCGACCGGAGGTCTCGGAGGCAGCCTCGCGGGCCGCGGCGGAGCCGCTCGTCCGCCGGGCCATGGTGGCCGAGCAGCGCCGCCTGCTGGCCAGCGGTGACTGGGTCGTCGAGGGCCGTGACATCGGAACCGTGGTCGCCCCGGACGCCGAGGTGAAGGTCTTCCTGACCGCCGAGGCGCAGGAGCGGGCCCGCCGGCGAGCGGCCGAACTCGGCGTGGATCCGGCGGGCGTCCTGGCCGAGCAGACGATCCGGGACGCCCGTGACACCGGACGCGAGCACTCGCCGCTGTCGCCGGCGCCCGACGCGGTCATCCTGGACACCAGCCGGCTGAGCTTCGACGAGGTGGTAGCGCGAGTCGTGGAGTTGGCCCAGCCAGCGCGCTGAGCCGGCCGCGCGGCCCCGCGCTCACGAAAGTTTCGCCCCCACCGCCCGTTGAGTTCACGGACGCCGAGCTTGGCCGTCCGGGCAAACGACATCCGGCTAGCCCCATGAGACCGGGGTGTGGAGGTTCTGACAATGAGTCGAAGGTTGATCCTGGTGGCGTGTACGACGCTCACCGTAACGGTGGGCAGCGTGCTGGCCACGGGCGTGGTCGCTGCGTCGGCCAAGCCAATCCTGATGCCCACGCTGAAGAAGGAAGCCCAGCTTCAGCGTCAGGCCGAGGCCAGGGGCGCGCTCCAGCCTCCCGCCCCGCCCTGCCCGCAGAACGGTACGGCTCCGTGCGGGATTCCCGAGGCCGTCGCCACGACGCTGCCCTGGCCGACAAACATGGCCTACTACGGCGGGCACGTGCAGGCCGAGCCCCATATCTACCTCGTGTACTGGGGCTGGGGTGAGAAGGGCGCGTTCCCGGCCACCGCGAAGTGCCATGCCGAATCCCTCACCGAGGGGACGATCAAGGCCACTCTGGCCTGCGACCCCGACGGCGCGGGCAGGTACATGGCCAACTTCGTCAATCAGCTGGGAGGGACCCAGTGGGCGGGCGAGCAGACCCAGTACTACCAGACGGTGACCGACCCGGCCGGGAATTCGTTCAACCAGCACATCACCAATGACCGCACTCAGCTGGCCGGCATCTGGGCCGACGACGCCGACTCGATCACCGGCCTGCCGAAGACCTCCAGCAGCAACCCGACCGGGCCGACCAACACCTACACCGACCTGGCTGCCGAGGCGGCCCGCGCGGTGGCGCACTTCCACATCACCGACCTGGCCAACTCCAACATCGTGATCGCCCAGCCGGCCAACTACAGCGACCCGAACGCCATCAGCACCGGGTACTGCGCGTTCCACGACTACACCCAGCCCGGGCTCGAAAGCGGCGACTACAACGGGATCAAGCCCGGGATCTCCTACACGAACATGCCCTACGCGCTGAGCATCAACTCGAGCGGGATCAACGTCTGCGGTGAGAACGCCGTCAACGCCGGTGCAGCCGGCAAGCTCGACGGCTTTTCAATCGTCCTCGGTCACGAGATCGAGGAGACGGTCACCGACCCCGGTGCCGAGGACATCATCGGGAGCGGGACGTCTGCGAAGTACCTCGGCGGCTGGTATGACGCCGCCGACGCCAACGAGAACGGCGACAAGTGCGCCTGGGTGGGGGAGAATCTGCTCACAGGCCAGGAGCCTGTGCTCCCCGTCCCTGGCGCGATGGGCGACATCAGGGGCAACGCCGGGTCGACGTTCGCGGTCCAGGCGCTGTGGTCCAACGACGCCGCTGAAGGCGCCGGTTACTGCGCCGGCGCCGGTACCGATCTGCCCCAGCCGGTACCGCCCGCATAGGACCCTGTAAGTCCTCTCCTTAGGTGCGGCGGCCCCCGCTTCAGCGGGGGCCGCCTTGTTTTTGTGGCCTGGCCGGGCCCGCCGAGTAGCCTCAACCCACGATGAAGATCGCGGTCGTCGGCTACCCCAACGTGGGCAAGTCATCGCTGGTAAACCGGCTCACGGGCTCCCGGGAGGCGGTGGTGCACGAGCAGCCCGGGGTCACGCGCGACCGCAAGGAGATCGGCACCGACTGGAACGGCCGCGAGCTGACGCTGATCGACACCGGCGGCGTCGACCTCTCCGACCGCCATGAGCTGGCCACGCTGATCCGTCGGCAGGCCCAGGCGGCCCTGGCCGAGGCCGATCTGGTGGTACTGGTCGTCGACGCCCAGGCCGGCCTGCGCCCCGGCGATCAGGAGATGGCCGAGATGCTTCGGGGACAGCCGCTCCCGGTGGTCGTGGCGGCCAACAAGGTGGACACGGTCAAGGACGTTCCGCGGGCGGCGGAATTCCACTCCCTGGGGCTGGGAGAGCCGATCGCGGTCTCGGCCGCCCAGGGCCTCGGCACGGGCGACCTGCTGGACCGAGTGGTGGAGCTTGGACCGCAGGCCGGCAGCGAGTTCCCGGACGACGAGGACGTGGTCCGGCTGGCGATCATCGGCCGCCCCAACGTCGGTAAGTCCTCCCTGGTCAACCGGTTCCTGGGCCAGGAGCGGGTGATCGTCTCGCCTGCTGCGGGTACGACCCGGGACGCGATTGACCTCCCGCTGCGCTTCGGGGACCGTGACCTGGTCCTGGTTGACACCGCGGGACTGCGCCGCCAGTCCAAGGTCGATGAGTCGATCGAGTACTACACCGCCCTGCGCTCCCGCCGCGCCGCTGAGCGGGCCGACGTCGCGCTGGTCGTGTGCGACGCCACCGACGGCGTCACGGCCCAGGACCTGCGGGTGGCCGAGCTGGCCATGCGCAGTGGTTGTGCCACCGTGCTCGTCCTCAACAAATGGGATCTGGTCGGCGAGCACACCGTGACCAGCGGAGCCGATCTGCTGGACGATGAGCGGGCCCGGGCTCACCGAAAGCTCCGGCTGCGACCACGCGTACTCACGGCGAGTGCCAAAACGGGACGCCACATGGAGCGGCTGCTGGTTGAGGCGGTGGCGTTGGCTGACCGCCGTCGGGCCCGCATCCCGACCCCGCAGCTCAATCGCTTCCTGGCCGATGTCGTGGCCGCGCGCCAGCCGCCGGCGGCCCGGGGAAGCAACCGGCAGCAGCGCCGGCTGAAGCTCCTGTACATGGTCCAGACCAGCGTCGCGCCTCCCAGGTTCTCCATCCAGGTCAACTCCCGGGGCCTGGTCACGCGGGACTACGGCTACTACATGGAGAACCGGCTCCGGGAGCGCTACGGATTTGCCGGCGTGCCCCTGATCATCGACTTCGTGGCCCGCAACGAGCGCCGGGGGAAGAGTGCGACGCGCGTTCCCACCACCGCCCGCTAACCTGCCCGGCCGATGGCTTCAGACAACGAGTTCCTGTTCACGTCCGAGTCGGTGACCGAAGGTCACCCCGACAAGATCGCCGACCAGATCTCCGACGGCGTCCTGGACGCGGTGCTCCGCGACGACCCGTTCGGCCGGGTGGGCTGCGAGACGCTCGTCAACACCGGGCTCGTCGTCGTGTCCGGCGAGATCACGACCGATACCTACGTGGACATCCAGGAGGTCGCCCGGGCCACGATCAAGCGGATCGGCTATACGAACGCCGAGTTCGGATTCGACTACAACACGTGCGCGGTCATCAACGCGATCGACAAGCAGTCGCCGGACATCGCCCAGGGCGTTGACCAGGCCTGGGAGGCCCGGACTGACCCGGCCGACGACGACCAGTTTGACCTGGCCGGCGCCGGCGATCAGGGCATGATGTTCGGCTTCGCGACCAACGAGACCGACGAGCTGATGCCCCTGCCGATCTCGCTGGCCCACAAGCTGGCCCGCCGGCTGGCCGACGTTCGGCGGGGGAGATCGTGCCCTACCTGCGTCCGGACGGCAAGACCCAGGTCACCGTGCGGTACGTCAACGGGCGGCCGGTGGAGGTCGTCCGCCTGCTGATCTCCACCCAGCACCGGGATGGGGCCGAGTCGCTGATCAAGGACGACCTGTGGGAGCACGTGGTCAAGCCGGTGCTGGCCGAGTCCTGCGCGGACATGTATGAAGGCCGTTCGCTGTACAAGAGCTTTCTGGTCAACCCCACCGGACGGTTCGTGATCGGGGGCCCGATGGGCGACTGCGGCCTGACCGGTCGCAAGATCATCGTGGACACGTACGGCGGGATGGCCCGCCACGGCGGCGGCGCATTCTCGGGCAAGGACCCGTCCAAGGTGGACCGTTCCGCCGCGTACGCGGCCCGCTACGTGGCCAAGAACGTGGTGGCCGCCGGCCTGGCCGACAGGGCGGAGGTTCAGGTCGCCTACGCGATCGGCGTGGCCCGCCCGGTTTCGGTGATGGTGGAGTGCTTCGGAAGCGAGAAGATCGGTCGCTCGCAGATCCTGGAACTGATCCGAGAGAACTTCGACCTCCGGCCCGGGGCCATCCGCCACGAGCTCAAGCTCCACCGGCCGATCTACCAGAAGACGGCCGCCTACGGCCATTTCGGCCGCATCGACGACCACGACTTCACCTGGGAGCGGACGGACAAGGCCGCCCAGCTCCGCGACGCCGCCGGCCTCGGGGCGGCCGTCGAGGCGTAGGGCCGGTCCGCGGCCGCCGAGGGGTGGGCGCGGGGAGGTAGACGGGTGGGCGCGGGGAGGCCGTAAGGACCACCTCGAGCACTTCAATGGCGATTCAGTACGCCATACGCGTTGTGAATCGCCATTAAACGCCCGCCGAGAGGGCCGGTCCGCGGCGCAGGCGGGCCAGCCAAACCTTACAGCGGCTCGCGCCCGTCCTGCTGGAGGGCCTGGTTGACGGTATGGACGACGCTCTCCGGTGAGGCGATCCCGCGGAAGGCGAAATCAAAGCCCGCGCCGCCCGCCGTGTCGAAGTCCACCGTCCCGATCCCCAGCATCCGGTCCAGCAGCGACTGGCTCGTGCCCACGTTCTGAACCCGGTCGAGCCGGGTCTCGTGCAGCTGGCGGGACAGCAATCCGAGGCGGACCCTCAGCCGGTGAGTGGTGATCGTGTACGTCGTGGCATGCGCCGGATGAAGGCGACCAGCGCCGTGACTGCCAGCACCACCAGCACGGCGGCAACAACCCAGGCCACCTGGACGTTGCTCGACGAGGGCCGAGACGAGCCCCACGATGACCCCGGCGGCCACGGCAGCGAGTACTCCTTTCGAGGTGCACGTCGAGCATCGAGCGCCACGACGGGTGCCCGTGAAACAGCACTTCCTCCTGGGTCGGGAACCACCGACGCGCAGAGTAGCGTGGGGGTCGATGCCACGGGGAGAAACCTTCGGCCGCCGATCGTGCGGGTGGAGCCGTTGACGCGGACCCGAGCCGTGCGCGGCCCGTTCGACTACCGGCTGGCCGAGGGCCAGGACACGGTCGAGGTCGGCTCCGTCCTGGGGCCCGCCGTTCGGCGGCCGCGTGATGACCGGTGTCGGTCGATGGAGCTGGCCGAGGAGTCCGCCGTGGACGGCGACCGGCTGGTGGAGCAGCAGGCGGTGCTCCCGGACGCCTGGCGCCGGACCTGGTGCGGGCGGCGGCGTGGATGGCGCAGGGAGCACTGACTCGACCCCGGCGCACGAAGCGCTATCGCTGATGCTCCCGCCACCTGGGCTGCCCCCGGACAACCCGGACCCGAGCGGTCGTTTCGCCCGTAGCCCGCTCTGGCCCCTCCCGACTCCCTGGACGCGCCACCGCCCCCATTGACTGCGGAGCAGCGGGGCGGCCCTGGAAGAAGGATCGGGTCTACGGCCGCGCTGGACGCCGGCGGCGGTGGACTGCTCCTCCACGGGGTGACCGGCTCGGGCAAGACCGAGGTCTACCTCCGGGCCGTGCAGTCGGTGCTCGGGGCCGGGCGCAGCGCGATCGTGCTGGTTCCCGAGATCGGTCTCACCCCACTGCTGCTGGGCCGATTCCAGGCCCGGTTCGGCGACCTGGTGGCGATCCTCCATTCCGGCCTGACCGGAGCCGAGCGCCGCCACGAGTGGCGCCGGCTGCGCAGTGGTCAGGCTCGGGTCGCAGTCGGCCCCCGATCGGCCGTCTTCGCCCCGCTGGCGGACCTGGGGCTCGTGATCGTCGACGAGGAGCACGACGGCTCCTACAAGCACGAGGGCGATCCCCGCTACGACGCGCGGACGGTCGCCGAGCACCGGGCCAAGCAGCACGGGGCGGTGCTGCTGTGCGGAAGCGCCACCCCGCGGCCCGAGAGCGTGGCCACGCTCAAGCGCCTGCGGCTGGCCACAAGGGTCGATGGGCGGCCGCTGCCGCCCGTGGAGGTGCTGGACATGCGCGGGCTTCACCATCCGCTGCATCCGCGGACCCGGCTGGCGCTGGCCGACGTCCACCGGACGGGGGGCAAGGCGATCATCCTGCTCAACCGCCGCGGGTGGTCGAACTTCCTCACCTGCCGGTCCTGCGGGAGGGTGTGGAGCTGCCCGAACTGCGAGGTGGCGCTCGTGCTGCACAGGGCCCCGGCACCGCACGTGGACTTCGTGGCCTGCCACCACTGCGGTCATCGGGAGCCCGTGCCAGAGCGGTGTGGAAGCTGCGGCTCGGCCGCGCTGGCCCGCCACGGGGCGGGCACGCAGCGTCTGGAGCACGAGCTGACCGCCGCCCTGGGGGCTGAGAACGACTTTCCGATCTGGCGCCTGGACGCCGACGTCGTGGCCGGCCGTGAGCGCGCCGCCACGACGCTGAGCGAGTTCGGCCGCGCGCCGACCGGGCTCCTCGTCGGCACGCAGATGGTGGCCAAGGGCCACGACTTCCCCGACGTGACGCTGGGCGTCGTCATGGACGCCGATCAGACGCTCCGCTTCCCCGACTTCCGAGCCGAGGAGCGCACCTTCGCGCTGGTAACTCAGCTGGCCGGCCGGGCCGGCCGCGGCGAGGCCGGGGGAACCGTGCTCGTACAGACGCTGGCCCCCGAGGCGCGGTCGATCCAGTTCGCCGCCCGTCACGACAGCGACGGCTTCCTGGCCGAGGAAATAGAGCGTCGCCGGGCGCTCCGCTATCCGCCGTGCGGCTCGCTGATCAGGATCGTGTGTGCGGCCGAGGAGGCGAGCGATGCGCTGGCGATCTCCACGGCGCTGGCCGGCCGCATCAACGTCCCCGGGGCGTCGGTGCTCGGACCCGCCCCGCTGTTCCGGCTGCGCGGCAAGGCCAGAAGCCAGGTCGTGGTCAAGGCCTCCGACCGGCGGGCGGCGATCACGGCCGTCGGGCGGGCCGTGGACGCCGTGGCCCGGGACGCCGCGCGGGACCGGGTGAGCGTCAGCGTGGACGTGGATCCCCAGTAGATCGGAGGGCCCGCTCGCGGACCGTAAGTGACCAATAAGAGGACAACGCGACCTACCCCGAACCGACAGAAAACCAGGTACGGTGGACGTTAAACCAGAGTGACCCGGTCGGTTTCTAAGATGTAAGCAGCGTGCATGATCACAGCGCGCCCTGAACCGATCGCGACCCGATGTGTGCCCCTGATGATCGCGACAGATCGACAATTGCCCGAAAACGTTTCCAGGCGTCAGTTCCTCAAGGGTGCCGGCGCGCTCGCCGGCGGCGTTGTCGTGGCCGGTGGCGCGTTTGAGACCGTATCGCTGCTGAGCGGGACGGGCCTCGCCGCACTCGGGCCGAGGCTGCCGTCGTACCAGGTCCGGGCCTCCGGCCCCGTAAGACAGTTCCATTCCCGGCCCGACCTCCGTCCGCCGACGATCACGCTCACCTCCGCGGCGGACTCGAGCGACGGCTACATGTTCCTGGCCCGTGGGGTGGCCAGGGCGACGCTGACGACGAACCCGGGCCGCTGATGGTCGACCGCGGGCCGAGCCCGTGTGGTTCAACCCGGTCACCTCCGACCAACGGCCACCCATCAGTGGGGAACGAACTTCAGATCCTGGGACTACCGCGGCACGCCGGTGCTGGGCTGGTGGGAGGGGCTGTGGCGCTGGGTGGCTTCGGTCAGGGCCAGGGGGTCCTGATCGACAGCTCCTACCAGCAGGTGGCCCGCGTGAAGGCGGCCAACGGCCAACAGATGGACCTGCACGAGTTCACCGTCACGCCCCAGGGCACCGCGCTCTTCACGTGCTTCCCACAGGTCGTACAGGCCGACCTCTCGTCTGTCGGAGGTTCTCGCCGTGGGCAGCTCTACAACCCCGTCTTCCAGGAGGTCGACATCCGCACGGGCAGGCTGCTGCTCGAGTGGCGCGGGGTTGATCACATCCCCCTCACCGACTCCTACCTCCCGATGGCCGAGCCGTTCGACTTCCTGCACATCAACTCGATCAATGTCGCGCCGGACGGTCATCTGCTCGTCTCGGCCCGGCACACGTGGTCGATGTACAAGGTGGACCGCCAGACCGGCCAGGTGATTTGGCGGCTGGGCGGTAAGCGCAGCGACTTTGGCCTGGACAAGGCCGCGACGTTCGCCTGGCAGCACGATGCCCAGCAGCCGGCCATGGGGACGATGACCGTATTCGACAACGGCTCGGAGGGCTCGATCAACACGGAAACCCGCTCCCGCGGTCTGGCTCTGAACGTCGACGAGACCGGCCGGACAGTAAAGCTGGCCCAGGAGTTCATCCACCCCAAGCCGCTGCTCGCCGTGGCCATGGGGAGCGTCCAGACACTGCCCAGCGGCAACATGATGGTGGGCTGGGGAACGGAGCCGTACGTGAGCGACTTCACCATGACGGCAAGCTCCTCGGCGATGCCCAGATGCTCTCCGGGTACAAGTCCTACCGGGCCTTCCGCCTGCCCTGGGAGGGCATCCCGCAGCACGCCCCGGCGATCACGGTCAGTCGCGATCCTGTGACGGGCACGACCACCCTGTACGCGAGCTGGAATGGGGCCACCGACGTGGCCGCCCACTGGCAGGTTCATGCCGGGCCGAGCGCCTCGTCGCTGAAGCCGATCGGCGTCGCTCAACGCCGAGGATTTGAGACCGCGATCCCGCTCGGTCACGCCGGTGGCTACTTCTCGGTGACGGCCCTCGACGAGGATGGCAGCCGCCTCGGCGTCAGCCCCGTCGTCTCCCTGTGAGGCAGGCCGCTCCGGGCGCTCTCGGTCGGGGGACGCCCGCGTAGACTGAGGCTGTGGCCAGATCCGCTCGCCAACACGACGATCGCCAGCCGACCCACGCGGCCTCCCCCGAGCAGGCCTTCGAGGTCGAGCCCGCCGAGGAGGCGGACCCGGAGACGGAGTTCGAGGGCGAGGAGCACGAGGAGCCTGAGCTCGACCCTGAGGTCGCCGCCCGGCGAGCCGCCGCGCTGGCCCGCATCCGCAAGTTCGGCGACCCGGTCCTGCGGACCCGGGCTCGACCCGGTGGAGCGCTTCGACGCGGAGCTGGCCGTCGAGGTGCAGCAGATGGGCCAACTGATGAGCGACGCCCTGGGCGTGGGACTGGCGGCCACCCAGGTGGGGGTCCTGCACCGCCTGCTCGTGTACCGGGTCGGGCCCCATGGCCCGGTCGCCGTCCTGGTCAACCCGGAGATCGAATGGAGGGGCCGGGAGACCGAGGCGCTGGAGGAGGGGTGCCTCAGCCTGCCCGGGGTGCTCTGGACGTCGAGCGGGCCGATCCACGTCCGCGTGCGGGGCGCGACCAGCACGGGGAGCCGTCCTGTCGAGGCCTCCGGGCTCGAGGCGCGGGTGATCCAGCATGAGATCGACCATCTGGACGGGGTGCTGATCCTGGACCGGACATCGCGTGAGGCGCGGAAGGAGGCCATGCGCGCGCTGCGTGAGGCCACGCAGGCCCACGAGGCCGCGTAGCCGCCCGGCGTGGGATCCCTGGTCAGCCCGTGAGGACGGTCTACCTCGGCACATCCGAATTCGCCGTCGAGGTGCTGCGCCGCTTGGCCGACTCCGAGCACCGCCCGGTGCTGGTCATCACCCGGCCGGACCGGCCCCGCGGCCGGGGGCGCAAGCTCGCCCTCCGCCGGCCGCTCAGGTCGCCCGAGAGCTCGGGATCGAGGTGCGCAGCCCGCGCTCGATCAACGACCACGAGGCGCTCGAGGCTGATCGCCGCGGCCCGGCCGGAGGCGGTCTGCGTGTGCGCCTTCGGGGGGCTGATCAAGGAGCCGCTGCTGTCCGACGTACCGGATGCTCAACGTCCACCCGTCGCTGCTTCCCCGGTGGCGGGGCGCGGCGCCGATCGAGCGCGCGATCATGGCCGGCGACGAGGTGACCGGCGTGTCGATCATGAGGGTCGCGGCCGGTCTGGACAGCGGGCCGGTGTGCGCGCATGCGACCGAGCCGATCCTGGCCCGGGACGACTTCGGCAGGCTGTCGGGCGCCTGGCCGACCTCGGCGCGGGCCTGCTCGTCCGCGCCCTGAGCGAGGACCCGCCGTGCGCTGACCAGGACGAAGCGCTGGCCACCTACGCGGAGAAGATCACGTCTGAGGATCGGCGGCTGGATCCATCAGGGGATGCCCGGGAGCTCGAGCGGGTGGTGCGGGCGCTCAGTCCCCACGTGGGTGCATTTGTCGAGCTCCAGGACGGGCTGCGGCTCGGGGTGACCGAGGCCCGAGCGCTCCCCGACGGCTCCGGCGCGCCCGGGGCGTTGGTCGTCTCCGGCGGAGATGGACCGCTGCTCGCCTGCGGCCAGGGCGAACTCCAGCTGCTGCGCGTCAAGCCCCCGGGGCGTAGGGAGATGAGCGGCCCCGAATGGGTGCGCGGATACGTGCGGTGAGCCCGGCGCGCGCCTGCGCATTTGTCGTGCTCCGGCGGGTGTTTGAGCAGGGCGCCTTTGCCGACCGCGCCTTCCCCTCCGAGGCCGCCGGGCTCGATACCCGCGACCGCTCATTGGCCATGCGGATGGTCTACGGCACCGTCCAGCGTCGGGCCACGTTGGATCACATCGCGCGGCGGCTGCTGCGCCCGCCGCTCAGCGATCTGGATCCGCCGGTCCTGGCAGCGCTGCGCCTGGGGCTGTTCCAGCTCCTGTTCCTGGACACGGTTCCCGACCACGCGGCCGTGGGGGAGAGCGTTGAGCTGGCCAAGCCCAGCAGCCCCGGCGGAGCGCGGCTGGTCAACGCTGTGCTCCGCCGGGCCTCGCGGGACGGCCGTGGGCTGCTGGCGGAACTCGACGATGATCGCCCCGAGACCGCGGCCGTCGCGCACTCGGTCCCCAGATGGCTGGCCGAGATGTGGTGGCAGGAGCTCGGACCGGATGAGGCCCGGGCGCTGCTCCGGGCGATCAATGACCCGGCGGAGTCAGCCGTCCGGGTCAACTCGCTGGTCGGCTCGGTGGATGACGTGGGCGGCGCGCTGCCGGTGCCCCACCACCCGGCGGCCGGCCTGCCCGAGGGCCTGGTGCTGGACGGACCGTTCGACGCCCAGGGCTCGCCGCTGTGGGCGGCCGGCGCGATCATGCCGCAGTCCCGGGCCTCGATGCTCGTGTCGCGGATACTGGCCCCCGAGGCCGGCCAGCGGGTGCTCGACCTGTGCGCCGCCCCGGGCGCGAAGACGACTCACCTGGCCGCCCTGATGGACGGAGTCGGGGAGGTGCTGGCGGTCGAGCGGCATCCCGGGCGCGCGGCGGCGCTGGAGCGGACCTGCCGGCGGATGCACGCCGGGCTGGTGTCGGTCGAGGTGAGGGACGCCGCCATGCCTCCCGAGCAGCGACCGGACACCGGGGCCGGGTATCACCGCGTCCTGGTCGACCCGCCGTGCAGCGGGCTGGGTACGGTCCAGTCGCGCCCCGACCTGCGCTGGCGGACCGGCCCCGAGGCGACCGCCGAGCTGGCCGGGATCCAGGCTCGGATCCTGGCCGCGGGCGCCGCCGCCACCCGACTGGGCGGGACCCTCGTCTACTCGGTTTGCACGATCTCCGAAGCCGAGGGGTCCGGGGTCGTGGACGAGTTCCTGAACGGCCATCCGGAGTTCAGCGCCGATGAGCTGGGTGCCGAGCACCCGGACTGGGCCGCCTCTCGGCACCCCCGCTTCCTGCAGCTGCTGCCCCACCGTCACGGGACCGACGGGTTCTTCATCGCCCGCCTGCGCCGGGACAGGCCCTAATCTTGGCCCGTGGCCGACTCGGCATCCAACCTCGGGGCGGAGTGCCCCAACTGCGGCGAGCCGTGGCTGCGACCGAGCGCCGTGCCTGGCCGGTACCGCTGCGTCTACTGCCTGCACCGCTACGAGCTCGTCTCGGTCTGCCCCAACTGCGGAGAGCACTCCACGATCGTGCGCATGTCCAGCACCGCAGTTGTGGCCTGTAACCACTGCCACGGCAGCATGCTCCGGGCGGTGTAGTGGTGGTGAGGGTCCCGGCTCGGACGGTTATCGGCGAGCGGCACATCGCTCCGTCGATTCTCTCGGCCGACTTCGCCCGCCTGGGCGGTCAGGTCGATGAGCTGATAGCGGCCGGCGCTCGGGTGATCCATGTCGATGTCATGGACGGGCACTTTGTGCCGCCGATCACGTTCGGGGCGGTCGTCGTCAGCGCGCTGGCCGACCGGGTCCACGACGCCGGCGCGATCATCGACGTCCACCTGATGATCGAGCGTCCCGAGCGCCACGTCATGGATTTCGCCAGCGCGGGGGCGGACAGCATCACCATCCACGTCGAGTCCACGCCCCACGTGCACTACACCCTGAACCTGATCCGGGAGGCTGGCTGCACCGCGGGGGCGGCCGTGTGCCCCGCCACGCCCGCGGCCAGCCTCGACGAGGTGGCCCGGGAGAACCTGGACCTCGCGCTCTGCATGAGCGTCAACCCGGGGTGGAGCGCCCAGAAGTTCATCGACGGCTCGCTGGACAAGCTGGCCCGGATGCGGACGGCGCTCCCTGACCACGTGGCTCTGGAGGTGGACGGGGGGATCAACGGCGAGACCGCCCCTCCGTCCGTGCAGGCTGGGGCCAATCTGCTGGTCGCGGCCTCGGCCCTGTTCGGGACCGGAGATCCCGCCCAGGCGTATGCCGACCTGGCGGCCAGTGTTGCTCGTGACACTAGGGCTGGGACGCAGTGACCTGGTTGCCGGCGCGGTACAGCCACCAGAGCAGGGAGCACAGCACGACGGTCGCTCCGCAGTAGCCGACCTCCACCCGCGTCACCTGATTGGCGATCGTGGGGGCGGCTACGAAGGCCACGAATGCGGCCGCCGACGCGAGCCAGGCCACGGCCGCCGCGGCCGATCGCCCCCGGGCCAGCGCGGCCTGGTTGAGCGTGCCCGACACGAGGTGAAAGCCCATCCCGAGCCCCACCAAGGCCAGGCCGAGACGGCCGTACGTGAAGCCCTTGTTGCCCAGCAGAGCGGTCATCACGGGAGGGCCAACGGCCAGCAGTCCCAGCGTCACCGCGCCGGCGAAGCCGGCGATGGTCAGGATCGTGATCCGGATCGCGTGCTGGAACTCCCGGGCGCTCTCCCGGGCCTCGAGTCCCGCCAGGTGGGGCAGGATCGCCGTCTGGACCGCCTGGAAGAGCTGGAGCGGAGCCCGGACTATCAGCAGCACGTTGAACACGAAGCCGGTCAGGCCGGAGGTAATCGAGCCCCCGTTGCTGGCCGCGACGATCAGCACGCCGGCGTTCAACAGCGTCTGCTCGGCCAGCATGATCCCGACCACGGCGACGGCGAACCCGCCCCCGCCGCGGAACGTCAGGTCGAGCGCCGCCGACTCGAGCTGGCCGTGAACGGGGCCCTCGCCGGCCGCGTCGACGAGCTGGGACGCTGGCCACCCGCCGGCGTGAATGCGCGAGAAGGCGAATGGGATCACGGTCAGCGACACGAACGGCGCGACGGCCATGCCCAGCCCCACCGCCCCTGACCTGACCCGATGCCGACGGCCACGGCCAGCGCGAACAGGAAACGCGACGTGGACTCCAGGAGCACCAGCCCGCCGTAGAGCCCGAAGCGCTGGTGGCCGCCCAGCCAGCCCCGCG
This sequence comes from uncultured Solirubrobacterales bacterium, assembly GCA_963705785.1. Taxonomy (GTDB): domain Bacteria; phylum Actinomycetota; class Thermoleophilia; order Solirubrobacterales; family Solirubrobacteraceae; genus Palsa-465. The sequence goes on from CAVPKV010000030.1 coordinate 29,142, forward strand.
CGAAGTAGCTGGCCCCGTAGGCCAGCACGCCCACCACGAGGATCCAATAGAGCGCCGTCGACCCGTCGAAGATCCCCTGCTCGATCTGGTGGCGCAGGGCCAGCGCGACGACCAGGAACAGACACGCGAAGCCGAGCTGGATCGCGGCCGGGATCCGCAGCGGGTGGCCACGGAGGCCCCTGGCCCGGCGGTCGGCGATCGTGCGGGAGAGCAGCTGCTCGATCGGCCGGTAGATCACCGACAGGATCACGAACATGATCGCCCAGCACAGCGAGATGCGGGCGTAGGCCGCCTTGCCCAGGACGTGGCTGGCCACCGCCAGGTACAGGAACGTGAAGATCCCGGTGGAGGCGATCCCGATCGACAGCACCCGCGCCCCCGAGGTGTACCCCGCGGTGGCGCCGGCGCCCCGCTCCGGCCGGCTCATCAGGGCATCCGCACGAGCGCCATCGTCCAGGGCAGGGGCGAGCTGACGGCCACGAGCCGTCCGTAGTCTGAGACCAGATCCAGGAACCCGCGCTTGGACCAGTGGTTGACGTGGCCCGGGGTGTTGCCCAGCGCCCTCGGGTACGCCCCCCGGACCAGGTTCAGCGCCCGCCAGGCGGGCTCGCGGGGCACGGACACGAGCAGGTGGCCCCGGGCCACCCTGGCCATCTCCTCCAGCACCCGGCGAGGCTCGGCGACATGCTCCAGCGACTCGATCGCGGCCACCAGATCGAACTCGCTGGGGTGAACGGAAGCCCCGGGGCCTGGCCGGCCACGAACTCCAGGTTCGGTCGCCGCCGGGCCACCCAGTGGGTGCGCAGACCGGGGTCGTCGAGGTCGACCCCGACCACCCGAGCGGGCGCCAGTCGCTCCGCCCAGCGCTCGGTCAGCACGCCCTCGCCGCAGCCCACATCTAGGATCGAGCCGGGATTGGCCTGCCCGACGAGTTCGTCCAGCGCGTCCTGAAAGCCGTGCATGAGCCGCCGAACCAGCGGGTTCTCAGAGCCGTACTTGTCGAACGCGTTGCCGGTTGGATTGAGAGCCCCACCCGCCCGCACCGGCGCCCCCTGGGCGGTCATACCTCCAGAGCCTCGCGGTCAGTGCCCGCGCCGTTGGTGGCCGCGCCGTTGCCTCCGGCAGGATTGGGCTCGGAGGCCTCCGCGGTCCGGCCGGGCTCGTAATGCGAGGGCTCGATGCCCAGCTTCAACTCGATCCGGCGGACGCGCTCGAACGTCCGCTGCGAGATCGTGCGCTGGGCGTCCAGCAGATCGCCGATCACCCCCAGGGCGCCCAGGAGCATCGCCCCGATGAACAGGACCGCGCCGGCGATCAGCGATTGGATGTGACCGCGGCCGGCCGTCGAGGGATGCTCGGCGAAGATGATCACGAAGCGGACGAACAGAGCCAACGCGGCCAGCCCCATGACCAGAGCACCGCCCCAGAAGACCTTGAGCGGCTGGTGCTGCGAGTAGACCCGGAAGATCGACAGCGCGTTGCGCCGCACGTACGAGGCCTTGGATGGGAACAGGCGCGACTCACGGGTCCGTGGGTGTGTCCGCACGGGCACGTGCTCAACGGCCACGAGCAGCTTCCCGGCCTGAATCAGCGTCTCCAGCGTGTACGTGAACCTGGACACGGCCTGGACCTGGAGCGCGGCCTCGCGGTTGTAGGCGCGGAAGCCCGAGGTGGCGTCGGGCACCCGGGTCGAGGACGCCTGCCGGACCACCCACGAGCCCACGCGTTGCAGCAGCCTCGTGCCCGGGGAGAAATGCTCGCTGGCCGGGACGCCGCGGTCGCCCACCACCATGTCGGCCGTACCCCTGAGGATCGGCTCCACGAGCCTGTGGACGTCGGCTCCCTCGTACTGGTTGTCGGCGTCGGTGTTGACGATCACGTCCGCCCCGAGCTTGAGGGCGGCATCCAGGCCGGCCTGGAAGGCCGTGGCCAGACCCTTGTGGTTGGGCAGCCTGATGACGTGGTCGACGCCGTGGCTCCGAGCCACCTGAATCGTCTGGTCGGTCGAGCCATCGTCGACGATCAGCCACTGCACCTCGTCAAATCCCTTGACCACGCGCGGAAGCTCGCTGAGGGTGACCGGCAGTTGGTCCTCTTCGTTGAAGCAGGGAATCTGAATGATCAGCTTCATCTGAAGACGCAGGGAAAAGGACGGCCGGCGGCGGCGCTGCCGGGGACACGGTAGCGGGATACTCGTGGGAGAAGATGGCTCCGGCGATCGTCATCTCCCCGTTGCCGGCCCCGGCTCAGAGCGACCCAGCGGAGCGCCATTCGGGTCGGTCCCGGATGTGGCGGACGCGGGTCGAGCGGCTGGCGCCGGCGCATCTGGCCCTGTGTGGCGTGCTGGCCGTGAGCCTCGGGCTTCGGCTGTGGGGAATCAAGCAGGGCCTGCCGTTCAGCTACAACAGCGACGAGGCCACCCATTTCGTGCCCAAGGCGGTCGGGTTTCTGGGCGGTGATTTCAACCCGCACTACTTCCTCAACCCCCCCGCCTACACGTACCTGCTGTACGTCGTTCTGGTCGTGTGGTTCGGGGGCGGCCACGGCCTCCACGCCGCGTTTGTCCACGACCCGACATCCGTGTACGTGATCGCCCGGGCCGTCGCCGCGGTCCTGGGGACGGCGTCTGTGTGGCTGACCTACCTGGCCGGGGCGCGGCTGTTCGGCCGCTGGGCCGGAGTGTTGGCGGCTGCGGTGGTGGGCCTGGCCTTCCTCCCGGTCTTCTACAGCCACCTGGCTTTGAACGACGCGCCTGCGCTGGCGCCGGTGGCGCTGGCGCTCTGGGGGTGCGCGCGGATCGTGGGGCCTCGGCGCTCGGGCCGCTCGGGCGCGAACTTTGGCGCTGGGTGTGGCATATCGCCACACGGAGAGCCAAAGTTCGTTCCACGCATCCGCGATTACGCCCTGGCCGGGCTCGGCCTCGGCCTGGCCGCGGCCACGAAGTACACCGGCGGGATCGTGCTGGTCTGCCTGCTGGGCGCGTTCGCCGGCGACGCGTTCGCCGGCCCGGGCGGCCAGCCCGGCGCGGCCCTCCGCCGCCTGGCCGTCGCTCTGGCCGTCGCCCTGGCCGCCTTCCTGATCGCCAACCCGTACGCGCTGCTGAACCACCATGCCTTCCTGACCGGCCTATCCGACCAGGCGAGCGCCGTGGGCGCGTCCAAGCTCGGGACCAACCCGAGCAACGGCTGGCTCTACTACCTATGGACGTTCACGTGGGGGCTCGGGTGGGTCCCGGCGCTCGCCGGGCTGGGGGGCGCGGCCCTGCTCGCGGTCCGGCGCCGATGGGTGGAGGTCGTCGTCCTCCTCCCGGCGATCGTGGCCTACGTCATCTTCATGGGCGCCCAGGAGCGGTTCTTCGGGCGCTGGCTGATGCCGATCTTTCCGATCGTCGCGCTGCTGGCCGGCTACGCCGGGGTCCAGGCCGTGCGATGGCTCGGACGCGACCGCCGGCCGGCGATCACGGGCCTGGCCGGCGGCGTTCTGGCCGCGCTGCTGCTGGCCCAGAGCGTGGCCGCCGACGTCCACAACGACGCCGTGCTGTCCCGGCCCGACACCCGCAACCTGGCCCGGTCCTGGATGATCGCGCACATCCCGGCCGGGGCGAAGGTCGTGGTTGAGCCGATCGTGCCCGGCAGCTGGGGTGCCCGCTGGCACCAGTACCCGACGTTGGTCTCCTCCCTAAACACGGCCGGGCGGCCGCGGAGCGGCCCCGCCCGGCCCATCCACATCGACCAGTACGAGAGCCACCTGTTCCCGGCGCTGCTCTCCACCTACCTGGCCCACGGGTATTGCTGGATCGTCACGGGCTCCCAGCAGTCGGGTCGCGCCTTCGTGCGCCCTGCGGCCGCCCGGGGCGCGATCGCCTACTACGCCGCCCTGGCTCGGCGGGGTCGACTCGTCTACCGCGTCAGCCCGTACGGCGCCGGCTCACGCCCTCCCGAGTTCAACTTCGACTGGTCGTTTGACTACTACCCCGGGCAGTACCGGCTCCCCGGCCCGGCGATCAGCATCTACCGCCTGACCGGGGGGAGCTGCGGCCGAGGCTGAGCCGGAGCGCACCCGCCGAGCCTGAGCCGCCGTGCACCCGCGCTCCCGGAGCGTCGCCCGGCGCGTCGTATGCTGAAAAAAACCCATGGCCGCACCCGCAGATTTCGATCGTCTCCATCTGGCTCGGGCCATCGGTCTGGCCGAGCAGGGGCGTGGCGCGGTGAGCCCGAATCCGCTGGTCGGGGCCGTGCTGGGCCGGCGTGAGGAGATCCTGGGCGAGGGCTTCCACCGGGCGGTGGGCGGGCCGCACGCCGAGGTCGAGGCGATTTTGGACGCGGGCGAGACCGATCTGGCCGGGGCCACGCTGTACGTCTCGCTGGAGCCGTGCTGCCATCAGGGCCGGACGTCGCCGTGCACCGACGCGATCGTGGAGGCCGGGATCGGACGGGTGGTGGTGGCCGCCGACGACCCCAGCGAGCACGCGAACGGCCGGGGTCTGGGCATCCTCCGGGACGAGGGAGTGGAGGTCGTGGTGGCCGATGGCGACCTGGCCTCCCGGGCCCGGCTTCAGAACCAGCCCTTCCGCAAGCACGCTCGCACTGGCCGCCCTTTCGTGGTCTTCAAGTCGGCCATGAGCCTGGACGGCAAGGTGGCCACCAGGACGGGCGACTCCAAGTGGATCTCCGGCGAGGAGAGCCGCGCCCTGGTCCACCGCTGGCGGGCCGAGTGCGACGCTGTGGCCGTCGGCATCGGCACCGCCCTGATGGATGACCCGCAGCTCACGGCCCGGACCGACGTCGTGGTCCGGCAGCCGAGGCGGGTGATCTTCGACTCGATGGCCCGCCTGCCGCTGAACTCCCATCTGGTGCGGGGGGCCCGCCGCGATCCGCTGACGGTCGTGGTCTCGCGGGCTGCGCCGCGGTCGGCCACGGACGCCCTGAAGATCCAGGGGGCCGACGTCGTGGCGGCCGCGGGGGAGAACGAACCGGCGCGGATCCGCTCCGCGCTCGACCAGCTGGGCGCCGACGGAGTGACCTCGATCCTGCTCGAGGGCGGCCCCCATCTGGCCGGCGCGTTCTTCGACGCCGGGGAGATCGACGAGCTCAGGCTCTTCCTGGCCCCCCTGATGCTGGGCGGCAAGGCGGCCCGCAACCTGCTGGAGGGCGAGGGCAGCGAGGCCGTCGGCGAGGCGCTTCGGGCCTCCCACACGGACTGCCAGCGCGTCCAGGACGATCTGTTGGTCATGGCTCGGATCAGGGAGTGGTGAGGGATGTTCACCGGGCTGGTGCAGGAGCTGGGAACGGTGCAGGAGCTCCACGACATCGGCGGCGGCGTGCGCCTGACAGTGGCGGCGTCGCTGACCGAGGGTCTCCTTGAGGGCGGTTCTGTGGCCGTCAACGGTGTGTGCCTGACCGCGACGGCCGTGCGCGACCACCACTTCCAGGCCGACGTCATGAACGCGACCCTGGAGCGGACCGCGCTGGCCCGAGTCTCCCCGGGCACCCGGGTGAACCTGGAGCTGCCGCTCCGGGCCGGCGAGCCACTCGGAGGCCACATCGTCCAGGGCCACGTCGACGGCGTGGGTCGGGTCGTGGAGACCGAGGACGATGGCTTTGCCCGTCGAGTGCGGATCGAGGCCGATCCGGGTGTCCTTCGTTACGTCGTGGTAAAGGGATCGATAACAGTCGACGGAGTCTCGCTCACGGTCGCCGATGTCGACGATCGATCATTTACCGTTTCCCTCATCCCTGAGACCCTGCAACGGACCAGCCTCGGCGCTGTACGGGACGGCGCGAGCGTCAACCTGGAGGTGGACATCTTGGCCAAGTACGTCGAGAAGCTGGCGGTGGCCCGATGAGCGCGATCCAGAGTGCCTACTCGACGATCGACGAGGCCCTGGAGGACATCGTCGCGGGCAAGATGGTTGTCGTGGTCGACGACGAGGACCGCGAGAACGAGGGTGATCTCGTGATGGCGGCCCAGTTCGTGACCCCGGACGCGATCAACTTCATGACCCGGCAGGCCGGTGGCTGGATCTGCCTGGCCCTGACCCCGGAGCGTTGCGACGACCTCGGCCTGGAGCTCATGACGGCGAAGAACGAGAGCGCCCATCAGACGCCCTTCACCGTGACCATCGAGGCCCGCGAGGGCGTGACCACCGGGATCAGCGTTCACGACCAGGCGCACACGATGCAGGTGGCGATCGACCCCACCAGCGGTCCTGACGACATCGTCAAGCCTGGGCACGTCCGTCCACTCAAGGCCAAGCCAGGTGGCGTGCTCGAACGCACCGGGCACACGGAGGCGTCGGTTGACCTGGCGCGGCTGGCCGGGCTCAGTCCGGCCGGGGTGATCTGCGAGATCCAGAACGAGGATGGCTCGATGGCCCGCGGTGAGGACCTCGCCGCCTACTGCTTCAAGCACCGGCTCAAGATGATCACGATCGCCGATCTGATCGCCTACCGGCGGCGTCACGAGAAGCTGGTCGAGCGCGTCGTGTCCACCCGGCTGCCCACCACGTTCGGGGACTTCACGGCGGTCGGCTACCGCTCGCTCGTGGACAACAAGCACCACGTCGCGCTCGTCAAGGGAGAGGTCGAGGGCATCGACGATGTGCTTGTGCGCGTCCACTCCGAGTGCCTGACCGGCGACGTCTTCCACTCGCTGCGCTGTGACTGCGGAGAGCAGCTCGAATCCGCCCTGTCGATGATCGATCGCGAGGGGCGTGGCGTCCTGCTGTACCTGAGCCAGGAGGGGCGCGGCATCGGCCTGCTGAACAAACTGCGGGCCTACAAGCTCCAGGAGGAGGGTCTCGACACCGTCGACGCCAACCTCAGGCTCGGCCTGCCCGCCGACCTGCGTGACTACGGCATCGGCGCCCAGATCCTGGTCGACCTGGGCCTGACCTCGATCAGGATCCTCACCAACAATCCCAAGAAGATCTCCGGTCTGGCCGGCTACGGGCTTTCGGTCGCCGATCAGATCCCGATCGAGCACGTCCCCAACCCCCACAACGAGGCCTACCTGCGGGCCAAGCGCGACCGGCTCGGACACACGCTCCACCACCAGGGGTTGGGGCTCGACGAGGAGATGCTCCACGCCGAGCACGAGCTCGACCGCCAGCGCCGCCAGGCCTCCCGGGGGACCCGCCGGCCGATGAGTGATCGCCGGGTGGCCCTATGCGTGGCCACGTTCTATGAGGACCTGGCCCAGCGACTGGAGGACGGCGCCCGGGCCGCATTGGCCGAGCACGGAGTCGATGAGATGGACCGCTTTGAAGTGCCGGGGGCGTTCGAGCTTCCGCTGGTGGCCAAGTACGCGGCCACGTCCGGGCGCTACGCCGCCGTGGTCTGCCTGGGCGCGGTGATCCGCGGCGAGACCGACCATTACGACTACGTGTGCGGTGAGGCGGCACGAGGAATCCAGAGCGTGCAGCTGGAGACCGGGATTCCGTGCGGGTTCGGCGTGCTCACCGTCGAGAACATGGAGCAGGCGCTCGATCGCGTGCAGGGCGGCAGCAAGCGCGACACCGGCGCGCACGCAGCGCAGGCGGCGCTCGCGGCGCTGGAGGTCAAGGAACAACTGGCCTCCCGGCCTCGCCGGGCGGGCTTCAGCGCCTGAGCGCCGGCGCCCTGCCGGCCCGGGCTCCTGGGTCGAGGCAGAGCAGCGGGATATACTCGCCCGCCATGTCCAAGGTTTGCCATGTCTGCCGCAAGGGACCCGCGTTCGGACACAGCCGGAGCCACTCGATGGTGGCCACCAAGCGGCGCTTTGAACCCAACCTCCAGCGTGTCCGCATCTCGGATGGCGGCACGCCGCGTCGGGTGTACGTGTGCACCCGCTGCCTGAAGGCGGGCAAGGTAGTCAAGGCTCCTTAGCGGGGCTTGCCGGACTCGTGTCCGACCCCAGCATCGTTCGTTTTCGTGCCGTCGTCGAGGCCGCGCTGGCCGCGCTGGACGCTCGCCGGGAGGAGGTCAATGACCTCAATGTCTTCCCGGTGGCCGACGGCGATACCGGCGACAACATGGTCCTCACCCTGCGCGCCGTTCTCCAGGAGCTGGACCGCCTGACCACGGCCGCGGCGGATCCGACGATCGATGACATAGGCCGGGACGAGATCGTGACCTCCGTGGCCCGGGCGGCGCTGCTCGGCGCCAGGGGCAACTCCGGGGTGATCCTGTCCCAGCTGATCCGTGGTGCGGCCGAGGAGCTGGCCAGCCGGCCCGGCGAGCTGGTCGACCCGGTCCTGATCGGCGCCGCGCTGGCCCGCGCGGCCGACCAGGCCTACGGCTCCGTCCGCGACCCCGCCGAGGGCACGATTCTCACCGTGGTCCGGGAGATGGCCGCTCGGGTGGCCTCCGAGCTGGCTCACATGTCCGACGCCCGGCTTGGTCCCGACGCCAGCGCCGACCAGCAGGACGAGGTGATCGCCGACGTGATCGAGCACGCCCTGGAGGCCGGGCAGGAGTCCGTCAAGCGCGGCCCCGACCTGCTCCCCGTGTTACGGGACGCCGGGGTCGTGGATGCCGGGGGCTACGCGATCACGGTGCTTCTGGCCGGGATCATCGGGGCTCTCAGAGGCACGCCCGCGCCGCCGATCGAGCACCACGCCGCGGCCCGTGTGACCCATCCCCACCATTCCTCGAGCACCTACCGCTACTGCACCAACTTCGCCGTCACGGGCTCGGACCTGGACCCCCGCCGGTACCTGCTTGCGCTGGAGGAGATCGGGGACTCGGTGCTGGTGGTCGGCGACCAGACGACCCTGAAGATTCACATCCACACAGACGAGCCGGACGCCGCCACCGCGCTCTTCGCCCAGGACGGCGCCGTCTCTCACCTGGACGTGGCCGACATGACCGAGCAGGTCAGGGCCCGAGACGACCGGCTGGCCGCCCCCCGGGCGCTCGCCCGCACCGGGGCCCTGGCCGTGACCACCGGGCCGGGCATGGCCCGCCTGTTTGAGAGCCTGGGCGCCCGGGCGCTGGACGGAGGACCCACCGCCAACCCCAGCACGTATGAGCTCCTGGCGGCGATCCACGCGATCCCCGCCGAGGAGGTCGTCGTCCTTCCCAACAGCCCCAACGTCGTGATGGCCGCGGAGAAGGCGGCTGCGCTGTCGGACCGGATCGTCCAGGTCGTGGCCTCGCGCTCGCCTCAGGCCGGGCTCGCCGCAGCCATCGGCCTGGACCCGGCGCGGAGCGTGGAGGAGAACGCCCAGATAATGGAGGCCGCGCTCCAGCGGGTGCGCACCGGCGCGGTCGCCCCCGCGGCTCGCGACGACGTGCAGGGCCGCTTCCGCCAGGGAGACGCGGTCGGGTTCGTGGAGGAGGAGATGGTGGTCGGGGCGATCCCCGCCCCGCGCTCGAGAGCGTCCTCGAGCGGCTGTCCGAGGATGCCGAGCTGATCACGCTGCTCCGCGGAGCGAACGCGCCGTTGGACGACCAGTCGGTGTCCGAGCTCGCCCACGACGGCGTTGAGCTCGAGCTGTCCGACGGCGGCCAGCTCAACTACTGGTGGTTGCTCAGCGCGGAGTAGGCGCGGGACGGGGCGACCGCCGGCCGCATCATCATCGTCACGTGCTCCCCACCGCGTTCGCCTCGTCGGATCTGTCGGACCGCGAGCAGTTGCTGGGAGCCCCGATCCGGTGGCCCCGGCCGGAGCGGCTGGCCGAGCCGCTCGAGCTTCCGAGCGCCAAGGCGGCGCGTGCCGCCACAGCGCTCGGGCTTCACACGGTTCGGGATCTGCTCGAGCACCTGCCCCGTGACCGCCGACAGGCGCGCACTGTGGCGGGGCTCGCGCCGGGCGAGCTGGCCACCGTGGTCGTGGAGGTCAGGAGCATCTCCTCGCGCCCGGTTCGCCGGCGCGGTATGCGCCCCCTGGTGGAGGCCACGGTCGGTGATGAGACGGGCACGATGAAGGCGGCCTTCTTCAACCAGCCGTGGCTGGCTCGGCAGTACCCGCCGGGGACGCGACTCGTTCTGCACGGTCGCCATCAGGCCCGGAACCGATTCACCGTCCAGACCCATGCGCGCACGACGGAGGCGGTGGCCGGGACGGGAGAGGTGGCGCACTATCCGGCCAGCGAGGGACTCTCCTCCACCCAAATCCTGGCCCTGGTGCGCGAGCATGCCTCCGCCGTGGCGGACGTCGTCGAGCCTCTTCCGGCCAGGCTGCGAGTCGCCGAGCAGCTGCCCGACCGGCCAAGCGCGTTGGCCGCGGCCCATTTCCCGTCCGCCGATGACGAGCCTGAGACATCCAGGCGGCGGCTGGCCTTCGAGGAGCTGATGCTCGCGCAGCTGGCCTTCCTGCGCCGGCGGCGCTACCGGGAGCACGCCCGGGTTGCGCCCTCACTCGACGGTCCGCGGGAGTTGACCCAGAGGTGGATCTCCCAGCTCCTGCCCTTCTCGCTGACCTCTGATCAGGAGCGCGCGATCGAGGTGATAGAAGCCGAGCTCGTCGAGCCGCGACCGATGCAGCGGCTGCTGATGGGCGAGGTCGGGTCCGGCAAGACGGTGGTGGCGCTGTACGCCCTGTTGCGGGCCGTCGAGCAGGGCCACCAGGGCGCGCTGATGGCGCCCACCGAAACGTTGGCCGAGCAGCATTACGCCACCGTCCAGGCGCTCCTGCCGGGCGAGATGGTCCCCGTAGCGCTGCTGACCGGCTCAACCCCGGGGCGGCGGGCGACTGACATCCGGGGCAAGCTGGCCAGCGGCGAGCTCGGCCTGGTCGTGGGCACCCATTCGCTGATTCAGGACACCGTGGGTTTCGCGCGGCTCGGCGTGGCCGTCGTGGACGAGCAGCATCGCTTCGGGGTGGCGCAGCGCGCTGCTCTGGACGAGAAGGGCCCCGGAGACGGGGTCTCACCGCACGTCCTGCACATGACGGCCACGCCGATACCTCGCACGCTCGCGCTGGCCGATTACGGCGACCTTGATTTCACGCTGCTCAAAGAGCTGCCCCAGGGACGTCAGCCGATCCAGACCTTCGTGTGCTCGACGGCGGCCGAACGGACGCGAGCCTATGAGCGAATGCGTGAGGAACTGCAGGCGGGCCGCCAGGCCTTCGTCGTATGTCCCCTGGTGGAGGAATCAGAGCTCCTGGCCGCGCGGGCCGCCACGGCCGAGTTCGAGCGCCTCCGCACCGGCGAACTCCGCGACTTCTCCCGTCACGCTGCTGCACGGCCAGATGGGATCTGCGGCCAAGCAGGCCGCGATGGCGGAGTTCGCCTCTGGTCGGGCCAACGTGCTCGTGGCCACCTCGGTGATCGAGGTGGGGATCGACGTGCCCAACGCAACCGTGATGTTGGTCGAGGATGCCGACCGCTATGGGATCTCGCAGCTACACCAGCTGCGTGGTCGAATCGGCCGCGGGGCGCATCGCTCGCTGTGCCTGCTGTTCGGGCCAAAGGATTCTGCTCGACTGCGGGCGGTGGCCGGGCACACGGACGGCTTTGAGCTGGCGGAGATCGATTTGGAGCTCAGGGGTCAGGGCGAGTTCATCGGGACTCGCCAGCACGGCCTGGCGTCGTTCAAGATGGCAACGCTGCCCCAGGACGCCCCTCTGCTCGAACGTGCCGCGGCTCGGGCCAGGCTGATCACCGCCGAGGACCCGGAGCTGGAGATGCCCGAGCACGCCCTCCTGGCCGAGGCGCTTCTTGATGCGTACGGCGCCGAGGCGCTGGCCCCGATCAGAGCGTGAACGGCCTCGGCGCCCACGCCCGCCCCGGAGGAGCCCGCGCGTGAGGCTCATCGGCGGTGTTTTCGGTGGTCGGACGCTGACCGCTCCCCGCGGGCGCTCCACCCGCCCGACCCCCGAGCGCGTCCGCGAGGCCGTGTTCTCAATCCTGGCCGACGTCACCGACGAGCTCGTGCTGGACCTGTTCGCCGGGTCGGGGGCGATGGCGCTTGAGGCCGTCTCACGGGGCGCCCGGCACGCCACCCTGGTCGACTCCTCGCCGGCGGCGATCGCGGCCATCCGGGCCAACGTGTCGGCGCTCGGCATCGCGGCCGAGGTCCTTCACCAGCGGGCGCTCCCGTTTCTCCGCAATGCAGAGATTTACGGACGTCAATACGATCTGGTGTTCCTGGATCCCCCATACAGCCACGCGGCCGGACTCGGACCAGAGCTCGCTCGAGCACTGAGTCCGGTGCTTGCCCCGGGTGCGCGAGTGGTCGTGGAGAGCGGCCCGCGGGCGCCCCTGGAGCTCGAACTGCTCGCCCAGTCGGACGAGCGCCGCTATGGCGATACGCGCATAGAGATCTTCCATCTGCCGAACTGACACGACGATCAATGGCCCCTGACAACCGGATAGCGATATGCCCTGGCACCTTCGACCCCGTGACCTACGGCCACCTGGATGTGATCGGGCGGGCGTCGGCCATGTACGACGCGGTGGTGGTCGGTGTGGTCAATTTGCCGTGGCGCAAGGGCAAGACGGTGTTCAGCGCGGAGGAGCGCGTCACGTTCGTCGAGAACGCAACGCGGGAGCTCGGGAACGTATCCGTCGAGCCGTTCAGCATCCTGCTCGTGGATCTCGCCCGCCAGCGCGGAGCGATGGCGATCGTCAAAGGACTGCGGGCGATTTCGGACTTCGAGTACGAGTTGGAACTCAACCAGCTCAACCGCACGCAGGCGCCCGAGATCGAATCCGTTTACCTGATGGCGTCGGCCAAGTACAGTTTCCTCAGCTCCAGCGGCGTGAAGGAACTGGCCACATTCGGCGGTGAAATAGACGAGCTGGTCCCGGCGGATGTGGCTGCAGCGTTGAAGGAACGACTAGGCCGCTGACGAAAACAGAGGTCCCAAATGGATGTCCTGGTACTGATAGACAAGCTCGACGATCTGGTGCACAACGCCAAGCCGGTCCCCCTGACCGACCAGGTGCGTGTGGACAAGGAGGAGATCTACGACATCCTCGACCAGATGCGCGCCACCATTCCTGAGGAGATCAAGCAGGCCCGGTGGATCGTCAAGGAGCGTCAGGAGATGCTCGCCGAGGCCAAGCGCGAGGCCGAGCGGATCATGTCGGAGGCGCGCGAGCGCCAGGAGCGGATGGTCTCTCAGGAGGAGATCACCAAGCAGGCTGAGCGGGCCGCCGAGGACATCATTGAGGAGGCCCGGGCCCGTGAGCGCGAGATCCGTCTGGGCGCCGAGGATTACGCCGACGAGATCCTCAACACGCTTGAGGTCAACCTGTCCAAGTTCATCGCCGCGGTCCGCCGCGGGCGCGAGCGACTCGCGGGTAAGGAAGAGCCGGCCGAGGTCGGGTAGGGCGCGGCGGTGGTCCGCGGTGGCGCCGGTCGCCGTGTCTCTGCGACCGGTTCTCGGCGGTGAATGCGGATTCAGCGCCGACAGGTGGCGCTTAATCCGCAAGCTCCCCGTGACCGCGTGCGCATGACAGCCATCCAGGTCCTGGATACCGACATCACGACGCTTGACGTCGACGCGATCGCCAACGCCGCCAACACCCAGCTGATGCACGGCGGCGGCGTCGCCGGGGCGATCGCCCGGGCGGGCGGCGCGGTCGTGCGGCGTGAGAGCGCCCAGCGCGCCCCGATCGGTCTGGGTGAGGCCGCGGCCACGTCCGCCGGGGATATGCCCTGCCGCTGGGTCATCCACGCGGCCACGATGGAGCTCGGCGGCCCGACGTCGGCGGACATCATCCGCAGAGCCACCGTGTCAACGCTGCGCTCCGCCGACGAACTGGGCGCGAGGTCGCTCGCGCTCGTCGCGTTCGGTACCGGAGTCGGCGGGTTCCCGATCGACGAGGCGGCGCGGATCGAGGTGGAGGAGGTGCGCCGGCACCTGGACTCCGGCCAGAGTCGTCTCGAGCGCGTGATCTTTGCCGTCCGGGGCGCGGCGGCGCGCGAGGCGTTCGAGCGCGCGCTCAGCGCACCCTGAAATCGCTCAGGCCCTCCGGCTCCTCGTCGTGGACCTCAACTCGCTCAACCTCCGCCCGCGGAGGTCCCGTCTCCAGGAACCGCAGCACCCGCCCGACCGCCTCCGCGGGCCCCTCCAGTACGGCCTCAACCGCGCCGTCGGACCGGTTGCACACCCAGCCCGCGACCCCGTGAGCTCGAGCCCGCTCGCGCAGCGAGTCCCGGAAGAACACCCCTTGGACACGGCCGCGCACGACCGCCCGGCGCCTGATCCGCTCTCCCATGCACCGATTCTTGCAGCGAGTCCCGTTCCGTCCGAGGCCCGCGCGATGCTGACTGGTCCATGTCTGCCCTCTTCCTTCTCGTGGGGCTGGTCATCGGCGCTTTGGGCGTGGCACTGCTCGTGCGCGTGCGCCTGCGCACCCTGACCGCCGAGGCCGGCCGGGCGTCCACGCTGGACCGTGAGGTCGTCCGGCTGACCAAGGACCTCGAGCACGAGCGTGAGCTGGCCGGCGACCGTCAGCGCATGTCCGATTCGTTCAAGGCGCTGAGCGCCGAGGCGCTGCAGGCCAGCATGACCCAGTTGACCGAGATGGCGCGGGCGCAGCTGACGACCGCCCAGGCCGAGGCCAAGGGCGACCTGGACAAACGCCACCACGCGGTCGAGCAGCTCGTGGCGCCGCTCAAGGAGCAGCTGGGGCGAGTGGATCAGCAGCTGCTGCGCCTGGACCAGGAGCGGCGTGAATCGCGCGGCCGGCTGGAGAACCAGATCCGGACCCTGGCCGAGACCGGTGAGCGCCTGCGTACCGAAACCGGCGCGCTGGTCACTGCCCTGCGCAAGCCGAACACCCGCGGGCAGTGGGGGCAGATGCAGCTTCGCAACGTGGTCGAGATGGCTGGGATGATGCGCCACTGCGATTTCGTGGAGCAGTCCCAGCTCTCCGGTGACGCGTCGGTGCTTCGGCCGGACCTGATCGTCCGCATGCCGGGCGGGAAGCAGGTCGTCGTTGACGCCAAGGCGCCGCTCCAGGGGGTCCTTGACGCCTACGAGGCGCGTGACGAGCAGGAACGCGACCAGCACCTTCACGCCCACGCCCGGCTTCTGCGCAAGCACGTCAAGGCACTGGCCGACAAGGCGTATTGGGACCAGCTGGACTCCGCGCCGGACTTCGTGATCATGTTCCTCCCCGGCGAGCATCTGTACGGCACGGCGCTTGAGGCCGATCCGACACTGTTTGAGGACGCCATGGCTCAGCGGGTTCTGATCACCACTCCCACGACGCTTCTGGCCACGCTGTGGGCGGTGGCCTACGGCTGGCAGCAGGAGCGCGTGGCCGAGTCGGCCCAGGCCATCTCCTCACTGGGTCGCGAGCTTCATACCCGGCTGGTCAAGCTGTCCGATCTGCTGGCCAGGCTCGGCTCCCGCCTGAACAGCACGGTCAACGCGTATAACGAAACGATCGGCTCCTATGAGCGCCGCATCCTGCCAGCCGCCCGCCGCTTCGCCGACCACGGGGCAGTGGCCGCCGACAGCGAGCTGCCACAGATTGAGCCCGTGACCAGCACGGCCCGCACCGTCGCCCTGCCCGAGCCCGAGTCCGCGACCGACGTCGACACGGACGAGCTCGAAGTATCGCTCGAGGCCGATGCGCCCGTCCCGATCGAGCGCCGAATCGAGCCCCGGGCGGCCTGAGCACGCTGAGCGTCGGTCAGTTCATTGACCGGATGGCTCCGACCCCGACGGGCCACGGGCGTCGCGACCCTCCAGGTAGCGCCGGGTCGCGGCCCGCGACTCCTCGTCGCGTAACGCGGTGATCATGGCGTCGGCATCGCGAAAGCTCTGGCCGGTCGAGTAGGCGTCCTCCACCGCCGCGTCGACGAGCTGTTTGGTCTGTGTCAGGAGCAACCGCGGCTTGCTGGCCAGCGTGTTGGCCAGGGCGGCGACCTCCTCCTCGAGCTCCTCGTCGGCGACCACGCGATTGAGAAACCGGGCGGCGTGAGCCTCCGCCGCCGTAAACGGTCGGCAGGTCAGCACGAGTTCCTTGGTCAGCGCCGGACCGAGCTCCCGGACCAGACGCGGGATCCCTCCCCAGGCCAGCGGGATACCCAGATCCACCTCGGGAATGGCAAACCGCGTGCCTCGGGCTGCGATCCGCATGTCGCAGGCAGCGGCCAGCACGACCGCGCCGCCCACGCAGTGCCCGTGAATCGCGGCGACCGTGATCGCGGGGATGCCGCTGATGGCCTCGGCCATCCGCCGGCCCAGATCGATCGCCTCCGGCGTGGGTTCGCCGTCGAAACCGCCCAGGTCAAATCCGGCTGAGAACGCCCGTCCGGCGCCCGCCACGATCACGACCTTCACGCCGCTGGCCTGGCCAAGCGCCTCAGCGGCCGCGATGAGGTCCGTCAGGGCCTGACGGCTGAGAGCGTTCAGCCGCTCGGGGCGGTTTAGAGTGAGTCTGGCGATCGGAGGATCGCTCCGGAGCGTCAGGGTGCCGAACTCGGCCACTCGCGAAAACTAAACCACGGTCGAGGCCAACCGCCCGCCGCTAAGCTCGATTTGTGCCTCCGCGCACCGACACGTTCGAGCTCTCAGGGCTTCACCTGACGACCGGCGAGGGTCGTCGGCTCGACCTGTTGGTGGGCATCGAGCCGCTGTCGCTGGGCGGCGAGACGTACTCGGCGGAGCCGTCCGTCGTGCCGGTCGTGCTGGATGTCGCGCGGACCACGCACGCCGGATATTCGCTGCGGCTCAGGTTCACGGTCACCGTGACCGGACCGTGTATGCGCTGCCTGGGGCCGGCCGCCCCCTCGTTTGAGATCGACGCCCGGGAGGTATGGCTGCCCGGTGATGCCGAGGAGTTGACCTCGCCCTACCTCCGGCACCAGGTCCTGGATCTGCAGGCCTGGGCGCGGGACGCGCTGGCCCTGGCGCTGCCCAGCGCGCTCGTGTGCCGGGACGACTGCCCTGGCCTGTGCCCGATCTGTGGCGAGAGGCTGGACGAGGCGGGTCCGGAGCACGCCCACGAGCAGCCGATCGACTCCCGGTGGGCCAAGCTTTCGGAGCTGCGCTTCGACTAGCCCTGGCGCCGGGCATCCCCGCTGGTGCCGGTTACACTGGGCGGCATGGCCGTCCCGAAGCAAAAGCAGTCGCACGCCCGCACCGCTCATCGCCGCTCCCAGCACAAGCTCCAGGGGACGGGCTACAACCTGTGCCCTCACTGCCACAGCCCGCGCTTGCCCCACCGTGTCTGCCCCGTGTGCGGCTTCTATCGGGGGCGTGAGGTGATCTCGCCGGAGGCGACCGAGAGCTCTCCCTGACGCCGTGAGTAGTGTCGCGAGTCAGGGGTTCGGCGGCACCGAGAGGGGTCACTGATGGTGTCTGGCCAGGACGCAGGGAGGGTGCAATATCTGAAGATATTGCCCCGACCGAGGACGCCGCCAGGCGCCGTCAGGGGCCACTCGAATGCCGGCGCACTTCTGACTCGGGGCACTAGATGATCACGGTCGCAGTCGATGCGGGCGGGGCTGACATGGGACCCGCCGAGGTCGCCCGGGGCGCGGCCCGAGCCGCCGAGCAGGGCACCCGAGTGCTGCTGTTCGGCCCGGCCGAGGCGATCGGTGAGGTGGGCGATGGGGTGGAGGTCGTTGATGCGCCGATCTCAATTGCCAAGTCGCCCGATCCGGCGTTCGCCGTCCGGAACACGCCTGAGGCCTCGATCGTCCAGGCTGCCCGGGCCGTGGCCGATGGCCGGGCCCAGGCGCTCGTCTCCGGAGGCTCGACTGGCTCTGCGCTGGCCGCGGCGCTGTTCAACCTCAAGCGTGATCGCGGGGTTCACCGTCCTGCCCTCGCGCTCCCGATTCCGCTACCGGGATCGACTCCGGTCCTGTTCCTGGATGTCGGAGCCAACGTGACCTGCCGGCCTGAGTTCCTGGTCCAGTTCGCCCACATGGGCTCGGCCTTCGCCAAGGCCGTGCTCGGTATCGACTCACCCCGGGTGGCGCTCCTGTCCAACGGCGAGGAGCCGGGCAAGGGTACGCCGGAGCTGGTCAGCGTCCACGAGCAGCTGGCCGGGGCCGCCGGGGCGGGACTCAACTTCATCGGGAACATCGAGGGGACCCAGGTTGCGGAGGGCGCCACCGACGTGCTGGTGATGGACGGGTTCGTCGGGAACGTGACGCTCAAGCTCACCGAGGGCGTGTCGACGGCCACACTGCGCGCCGTCCGGACCGCGGCCATGAGTTCCTGGCGGGCTCGCCTCGGAGGACTGCTGCTGGCCCGGTCGGTCCGCCAGCTCCGTGAGCACATCGACCCCGAGGGTCAGGGCGGGGCGTACATGCTCGGGCTGCGGCACGTGGGCGTCGTGGCTCACGGCCGGTTCTCCCAGCGCGGATTTGCCCGGGCGATTGAGGTGGCTGCTCGGGCCGTCCAGGAGGACGTGATCGGTCGTACCCGAGAGGCACTGGAGGCGGCCGGCGCGCTGCGCTCCTCGCCGGGTGGCCAGGCCCCTCCCGGTGAGGCCGCTGGCGTGTCCGAACCCGCGGCTACCGTGTCCCAGGAATGAAACGGGATCAGATCTTTGCCCTGATCAGATCCCACCTGGCCGACGAGCTTGAGGTGGACCCTGATCGGATCACGGAGGCGACCCGGTTCCGCGAGGACCTGGAAGCCGATTCGCTGGATCTCTACACCCTCGTCCAGGAGCTGGAGGACTCGTACGGCATCCAGATCTCCGATGAGGAGGCGGCCCGGATCCTCACGGTCAGCCAGGCGGTCGATTTCGTGCTCGCTCACGCGCCGGCTGATCCCGCGACGGCGACCCAGGGCCCGGACGGCGAGTGATCGGCGACGGACGGGGGGCCGGAGTGGTTTTGGAAGAGCGCTCTGACTCGGTGGCGGGGCTCCGGGCCCTGCTGGACGAGCTGCCCGAGGAGCTGATGGTCCCCGTGTTCACCCACGCCTCGTGGACCGAGCGGCGGTCGGCCTCGTACGAGCGTCTGGCCTACCTGGGCGACAGCGTCCTGGCCCTAGCCGTGAGCGCGCACCTGTATCCACGCTTCAACGCCGAGCGATTCGGCGCGGGCCGGCTGACCAAGATCCGGGCCCAGGCCGTGTCAGGCCGGTCGTGCCGGGACGTGGCCGAGCGCCTTGGCCTTCGTGAGCGGCTCCTGGACGCCGCGCCCGCCGCACGCGCTGGCCGGGGCGGAGGCGCTCGTGGCCGCCGAACGGGTCCTGGCCTCGGTCATCGAGGCGGTGATCGGCGCCTGCTTCCTGGCCTTCGGCTACGAGCGGACCGCCGAGGTGGTGGTGGAGGCCTTTGGGCCGGAAATCGACGCCGCGCTCGAACGCTCGGTTGACTTCAAGTCCACTCTCCAGGAGCTGCTGGCCAGACGCGGGGCTGTGGTGGTCTACGACATCGTCGGGGAGGACGGACCGCCCCACGACCGAGTGTTCTCGGTCAGCGCGCTGATCGACGGTGAGGAGGTCAGCCGCGGGCGGGGGAAGAGCAAGAAGGACGCCGAGCAGGAGGCCGCCCAGGCCGCGTTGGCGGTGCTTGAATGACGTCCCGACCTGATTGCCTGGCCGGTCTGGCGCCCGTGAGGCCCCGCTGATGTATCTGCGCTCGATCACGCTCAAAGGCTTCAAGTCGTTCCCGGAGCGGACGAGGCTCGAGTTCGGCCCCGGGGTCAGCGTGATCGTCGGCCCGAACGGATCCGGGAAGTCGAACGTGACCGATGCCGTCCTGTGGGCGCTCGGGGAGCAGTCCCCGGCAGCCGTCCGAGGTCAGGTGATGCAGGACGTGATCTTCGCCGGCGCGCCGGGGCGGCAGGCCAGCCGTCAGGCCGAGGTCGAGCTGATCCTGGATGACAGCGAGGGCCGTCTGGGCCTGGGGACGGCCGAGGTGTCCGTCGTGCGCCGGCTTGACCGTGCCGGGGAGGGCGAGTATCGCCTGGCCGGTGCGCGCTGCCGGCTCGTGGACGTGATTGAGGTCCTGTCCGAGACCGGACTGGGCAAGGAGATGCACTCGGTCATCTCCCAGGGTCGGGTCGAGTCGATCATCAGCTCAAAGCCGCGGGACCGGCGGATGCTGATTGAGGAGGCGGCCGGGCTGGGCAAGCACCGCAAGCGCCGCCGTCGGGCGCAGCTCAAGCTGGAGCGCACCCAGGACAATCTCGACCGCGCGCTGGACGTGGAGCGCGAGGCCAGGAGTCGGCTGCGTCCTCTCAAGCGCCAGGCCGAGGCGGCCGAGCTCCACGCCCGGCTGGCGCGCCAGTCGCTGCAGGCCCGCTGGGAGCTGGCTCGGGACGACCTGCGATCGCGCCTGGAGGCGCTCGAGCAGGCGCAGGCCCAGGCGAGCGCGATGCGGGCCCGACGCGAGCAGGTCGAGCGAGAGCTCGGGCAGGTGGCCCGCCGCCGCGAGGCGGCTGAGGAGGCGCTGGCCCAGCGCGGCGCCCAGCATGAGGAGCTCTCGCGCCGCGTCTTCGCCGCCCAGTCGGCCGGCCAGCGGGTCAGTGACCGGGCCGAGGCCGTTCGGGCCGGCGAAGCGTCGCTCCGGGCTCGGCTGGCCAGAGCCCAGCAGCAGCTCTCGGCGCTGGAGCAGGAGGAGGACCAGGGACCGGCGGAGGCCCAGGCCCGCGAGCGCGCCCATACCCTCCAGGCCGAACTCGACCTGGCCGAACGCGAGCGCGAGCAGGAGCTTGAGACGGCGGTGGCCGAAATGGAGACCCGGCGAGCGGAAGCGCAGGCCAGGGTCGCCGAGCAGGAGGCGGCCGTGGAGGAGACGCAGAAGCTGCGACACGAGGCGGAGCAGCTCCTGGAGAGCGCTCGAGGCGCCGTTCACGAGGCCCAGCGAGCCGTCCAGCAGGCCAGGTTCGAAGCCTCCCGGGTGGGGAGCGAGCTGGCCGCGGTCAACCAGTTCCTGCGGGGGACGGCCAGCGCCGACGGGAGCGCCCCGCGTCTGGCCGAGCAGCTCGACGTCGACAGCGGCTACGAGCTCGCTGTGGCCGCCGCCCTGGACGGTCGCCTCGGCGCTGCCGTCGTGGCTGACCTGGACGCGGCACAGGCCGTCCTGGACCAGATCGGCGCTGAGGGCGGCCGGGCGCTGATCGTCGGACTCTCGGACGCCACCGCCGGCGGTACGGGCGACGGCGGGCCTCCCGACTCGCCTGCCCGAGGCGCCGAGTGGCTGGCCGGACACGTCCGGGGCTCAAGCGAGGCCGCCGAACTGGCTCGGAGGCTGCTGGCCCAGACCTGGGTCGTGGGCGGGCTCGATGCGCTGCCTCAGGGCTTCCGCGGGATAGCGGTGACCCGCCAGGGCCGGGTCCTGTCGACCGAGCGCTGCCGAACTCCGTCAGGCCCCCGCCGTGGGGCAGGAGCGGGTTCTGGCCCAGCGCAATCGCCGTGACGAGCTGATCGGCGAAAGCGAGTCTGCGTGCCTCGGCCGAGCTGGCCGCCGGCGACGGGCTGAAGTCGGCCGAGGCCGAGCACGAGGCCGCCCAGAACGCCCGGGAGCAGGCCGTGACCGCCCACCGGGCCGCGGTCCGCGACCGCGAGGAGGCCGCCGAGGACGAGCGCCGGATCGGCGCCCAGATCGAGCGCCGGCGCTCTGCGCCGGACGACGGCCCGGCGGAGGTCCAGGCGCCGTGCTCTGACCGCCGAGCTCCGGGCCGAGCAGGACACGGTGGCCAGGCTGGAGCGCGAACGCGCCGCCCGGGAGCTCCAGCTTGAGCGCCTCCGGGCCGCTCTCTCAGCCGGTCACACGCTGCTGCCCGAAGTCGCAGGCCCTGGTGCTCGCGCTGGACGGGGTGGGCCAGGCGAGCACGGTCCAGCGAACATCCTTTGAGCAGGCACCTGGCCGACGATCGCCAGGCCGGCGAGCAGGTCACGGCGGAGCTGCGGGCGTGCGCCCAGGACGAGGCGCCGCTTCAGTCGAAACTTCACCGAGTTGGCGAGGAGCTGACCGAGAGCGAGGTGGCGCTCCAGCGCGTGCGCGACCGGACCGAGGAGACCGAGCGGGAGCTCGCCCAGCTGGCCGAGGAGCTCGGTCTGGAAACCGGGCCCGCCCAGGCGGAGCTGTCGGCGGAGGAGCGCGACGCGCTCGAGGCCCGGGTGCAGCGGCTGGCCCGACGCCGGGAGCAGATCGGTCCGGTCAACCCGCTGGCCGAGCAGGAGTACGCCGACGCCGTCGCCCACGTCGAGGAGCTCGAGCACCAGCGGACCGACCTGGAGACCGCGCTCCGCGAGCTCGAGAAGCTGATCTCGGACACCGATCGCGAGATTCGGGAGACGTTTGAGCGGACGTTCGCGGCCGCGGCGGAGAACTTCGAGCAGGTGGCCGGCCAGCTGTTCCCGGGCGGCCACGGCCGGCTGCGCCTGGTCAGCGAGCGCGACCGGGCTGCGCGCGTGCTCGGCGGACAGGCCTGCGGCGCCGGAGACCGCCGAGGGCGGGGACGAGGACGAGGACGAGGAAGAGGTCCCGGGCGAGTCCGAGGAGGACCGGCTCGGAGTCGAGATTGAGATCAACCCGGCCGGCAAGGAGATGACTCGGCTCTCGCTCCTGTCCGGGGGCGAGAAGTCGCTGACCGCGCTGGCCTTCCTGTTCGCGGTGTTCCTGGCCAAGCCGTGCCCGTTCTACATCCTGGACGAGGTCGAGGCCGCGCTTGACGACCTCAACATGGATCGCTTCCTGACCATGCTGAGGACGTACGCCGAGCAGGCCCAGTTCATCGTCGTGACCCACCAGCGCCGCACGATGGAGGCCGCCGACTACCTCTACGGGGTGTCGATGGGCTCCGATGGCGTGTCCAAGGTGATCTCCCGTCGGCTGGACGCCGGCGCTGCGGCTGAGGCGGCCGCCTGAGGGGCGCCTGAGCGCTCGCCTCGCATCAGCGCCGATAGACCGGCCAGGTAGTCGTCCCACGTCCACCGCTCGGCACGGCTCCAGGCTGCCTGGGCCAGCCGATCCCGGGCCGCCGGCTCGGCCAGCAGGCCGTTGACCGCATCGCGCAGTGCCTGCGGATCGCCAGGAGCGACCAGGACCGCCGTGCGGTCCTCCTCCACGTAGCCGTCGAGGCTTCGCGTCCGGGTGGCCACGATCGGAGCTCCGGCATCGACCGAAACGCACAGCCGGACGTGCCCCTGACTCATCCCGGCGTCGTAGGTCGCGATCACGGAGACGGCCGCCCGCTCAAGCAGTTCCTGGACGGCCGACTGTGGGACGTCGGTCAGTACGGTGGCTGCACCGTTGCGGTTGAGCGACTGCACCAGCGTCCGGTGCGCGGTCGAGCACACGACGGTCAGTGGCCAGTCCTGCCCCTGTGCCGCCGCGAACAGGGTCGGCCAGTCGCACGACACGCGTCCGGCGGCGATCACTCCGGTCCGGGTGGCAGCGGGAGCCAACTCAGGTGCGGCCCTCCGGGGGGCATGGCGCCAGGCGAACGGGACGAACCGGAATCGCTCCTGCTCCACCCCGTATTCCCGGGCGTAGCGCTCGCCCTCCCAGGTGGTCAGGACCTGGGCCCTGGCCATCGTCCGTCGCAGTGCCCAGCGCTCGATGGGCCGCCACACGTCGTCGAGCAGGCCTCGGACTCCGGGACGACGGAGATCGTTGTCGATGAAGTGCAGAACGACCAGCTTGGGCTTGCGGTGGAGGAGCGCGCTGAGCACCACGAGCGATCGCCATCCAGGGTCGCGGCGGATCGCCACGATCGCGAGGTGCCGGCGCCCGGCGACCACGAGCGTGACTGCCCGGACCACGCCGTATCGCCACACCAGCGGACGCAGTCGTTCGGGCCACCGGTTGACCACGTCGCCGAGCGAGCGATGCGTGGGAAGAAACCACCGGTACCACCCATCCACCAGCGCCCGGGCTGGCCGAGGGGCGGGCCCTCCCGAGTTCGCAACCACCGCTGGCAGGCTATCGTCGCCGGGCCATGGCCCGCGACTGGCAGGACCTGTTCATCCTCGGCGACGATGGCGGTGGCCGCTCAGAGGATCAGCCGGCTCCGGCTTCTGGTGGCGGAGTGGAGGCAAACGAGCGGCGCACGGGCCGCTTCAGCCGCCTCCGGGACAGCCTGCGCCGGACGCGGCAGGCCCTGAGCAGCGAGATTCAGGCCACGCTCTTTGAGGAGACGCTCACCGAGGAGACGTGGGAGCGGCTCGAGGAGGCGCTGATCTATGCCGACGTCGGTGCCCAGACGACGGCCCGGGTCGTCCAGGCCCTTGAGCAGGAGGCCACCAGCGGCGGCCTGAGCGGAGGTGAGGCGCTGACCGACCGGCTGGTCGAGCTACTGGCCGACATGGCCCGGACGGGCCAGGACACGATCGACCTCCGACCCACGCCCACGGTCATCCTGGTGGCCGGAGTGAACGGAACCGGCAAGACGACCAGCGTGGGCAAGCTGGCCTGGCACACGGCACGGGAGGGCGGGCGGTCCGTGGTGCTGGCGGCTGCCGACACATTCCGGGCGGCGGGCGTCGAGCAGCTCGAGGTGTGGGCCCAGCGGGCGGGCGCGAGGTTCATCCAGGGCCCGCCCGGAGCCGATCCTGGCTCGGTGGCCTATGACGCGATCGCCACCGCCCGGCGTGACGGGGCCGACGTGGTCATCATCGACACGGCCGGGCGTCTGCACACGCAGGACGATCTGATGGCCGAGCTGGAGAAGGTCCAGCGGGTGATCGGCAAGCAGATCCCGGAGGCACCGCACGAGACGCTGCTGACGGTTGATGCCACGACCGGGCAGAACGGACTGCGCCAGGCCAGGCTGTTCTCCGAGGCCATCGGGGTCGACGGCCTGATCCTGACCAAGCTCGACGGCACGGCCAAGGGGGGCATCGCCCTGGCCATCGCCTCCGAGCTGGGGATCCCGGTGAAGCTGATCGGCGTGGGGGAACAGCTCGAGGATCTGCGGCCGTTCGACCCCTCTGAATACGCGCGGGCGCTCGTCAGCTGAGGAGTAACCTCGGCGGCGTGTTCGAGTCGCTGGGCGAAAAGCTTCAGGCCACGCTGGCTGACGTTCGGGGCCGCGGAACGCTGACCGAGGACGACGTCGCCGCCGCCATGCGCGAGATCCGTCTGGCCCTGCTGGAGGCTGACGTCAACTTCAAGGTGGTCAAGAGCTTCACCTCCGAGCTGCGCGAGCGGGCCCTGGGGGCCGAGATCGTGGGAAAGCTCAACCCCGGTCAGCAGGTGGTCAAGATCGTCTCCGACGGCCTGACCGAGCTCATGGGCGGTGAGTCCCGCGAGCTGTCGTTCTCACCTCGACCGCCGACCGTGATCCTGATGGCCGGGCTCCAGGGCTCGGGCAAGACGACGGCCACGGCCAAGCTGGCCCGGCTGCTGCGCGAGCAGGGCTCATCCGTGGCCGTGGCGGCCTGCGACGTGTACCGCCCGGCGGCCGTCGACCAGCTGGTCAAGCTGGCCCGCCAGGCCCGGGTGGACGTGTACGAGCAGGGCACCAACCAGGACCCGGTGAAGATCGCCGCCTGGGCCCGGGACCGGGCGGAGGCCGAGGGCAAGGACGTCCTGATCGTCGACACCAGCGGACGGCTCCACGTCGATCAGGAGCTGATGACCGAGCTGGCCAACATCAAACAGGCGGTCCAGCCACACGAGATCCTGCTCGTCGTCGACGCGATGACCGGCCAGGACGCCGTCAACGTGGCCGAGCAGTTCGGGCAGACGGTTGACTTCGACGGCGTGGTCATGACCAAGCTGGATGGGGACGCTCGCGGCGGCGCCGCGCTGTCGGTCAAGGCGGTCACCGGCAAGCCGATCCTGTTCGCCTCGATCGGGGAGAAGCTCGACCAGTTCGAGCGCTTCTATCCCGACCGGATGGCCCAGCGGATCCTCGGCATGGGCGACGTCATGACCTTGATCGAAAAGGCCCAGGGCGCCTATGACGAGAGCGAGGCCGCCGAGCTGGAGCGCAAGCTCCGAAAGCAGGAGTTCGGACTGGACGACTTCCTGGACCAGCTTCGCCAGGTCCGTCGGCTCGGGCCGCTGCAGTCGCTGCTGGGGATGATCCCGGGGATGAGCAAGGAACTCCGGGGCGTCAAGGTGGACGAGCGCGAGTTCGACCGCATCCAGGCCATCATCCTGTCGATGACGCCCGAGGAGCGGCGTCGTCCGGATCTGATCAAGGGGTCCCGCCGGCTGCGGATCGCCCGCGGCTCGGGCACGAACGTCCAGGCGGTCAAGGCGCTGATCAAGCAGTTCGAGCAGATGCGCAAGGTGATGGCTCAGCTGGCCCAGGGGCGGATGCCCGACCTGGGGGCGCTGATGCGCCAGGGGCGTTAGCGGGCCTGGCCGGGCCGCCCGTGCAACGGCTCCGGGCACTGGCCCGCGGCGTTACTGCCCGCGGCCCGCTAACCTCGTCTTCGCCATGGCAGTGAGACTTCGACTGACTCGGATCGGATCGCACAAGAACCCCATCTGGCGGGTGGTGGTGGCCGATCAGCGCTCCAAGCGCGACGGTCGCGTGATTGAGACCGTCGGCCATTACAACGCGCAGACGAATCCGTCCACGATCGTGCTCGATGAGGAGCGGATCCAGAGCTGGCTGGCTCGCGGGGCGCAGCCCTCCGAGACGGTCCGCAAGCTGCTGCGCACGCAGGGCATCTCGCCGCCCGGCTCTGCATGAAGGATCTGCTCGAGTACCTGGCCCGCGGCCTGGTGGAGGACCCCGACCAGGTCGAGGTGGGCGAGGTCCAGGAGGAAGGGGCTGTGGTGCTGGAGCTGTCGGTGGGCGAGGACGACTACGGGAACATCATCGGACGGGGAGGCCGCACCGCCTCCGCGCTCCGGACGGTGGTCAAGAGCGGCGGCGCCAAGCGCGGCCAGCGAGTGTTCCTGGACATCGTCGACGCTTGATGGACGAAGGCCGGTGGCTGCTGGCCGGCCGCGTCGGGCGCCCGCACGGCCTGGACGGCAGCTTTCACGTCTCGACAGGCCAGCCCCCGGCTCCTTGACGTCGGGCATGAGCGTCCGGGTCGGCTCCGAGTCAAGGGTCATCACCCGCCGGGTCGGTCAGGAGAGCCGGCCGATCATCGCGCTGGAGGGGTGTCACGACCGGGCCGGAGCCCAGGCTCTTCAGGGGCAGGAGCTGTTCGTGGCCCGGGCTGCCGCCCCGAGACCTGCCGGAGGACGAATGGTGGGTCGAGGACCTGGAGGGCTGCACCGTCCGCGACGGCGAGCGGGTTGTGGGCAACGGTGGCCCGGATGCTCGCTCTGCCCTCGGTGGACGTCCTGGAGGTGGCAGGGCCAGACGGAGAGCCGGCCCTGCTGGTGCCGCTGGTGGGCGACGCCGTCCGCTCGGTGGACGTCGAGCAGAAGAGATCGAGATCGACCTTCAGTTCCTGAAATAGGCTGGAGTCCGCCCAGACCGGGATTGGGTCCCGCCGCTCCTGCCGGGTACGCTCGCGGGCCAACATGGAGATCGACGTTTTCACGCTGTTCCCGCCGGCCTTCGCCTGGTTTGAGGCTCAGCATCACGTGGCCGGTGCGCTGGCCAGCGGACACCGGCTGGCCTACATCAACTACCGCGACCACACGCCGCTGGGCGCCGGTCAGGTCGACGACACGCCGTTCGGCGGGGGCGCTGGAATGGTGCTGCGGGTCGATGTGGTGGAGGCCGCGCTCCGGGCTCGATATGGCCTGGACCCGGTGGAGCTACGCCGGCAGCGACGGGTGGTTGCCCTCACGCCGAGCGGGCGGCTGCTCGACGACGCGCTCGTGGACGAGCTGGCCCAGGAGCACGCGCTGACGCTGCTGGCCGGACGCTACGAGGGCTTTGACCAACGGATCCTCGACCAGTTCGCGACCGAGGAGATCTCGATCGGCCGGTACGTGCTCGCCGGGGGAGAGATCCCGGCGATGGCCGTATGTGACGCCGTGCTGCGCAAGCTTCCAGGGGCGCTCGGGGATGAGACGTCGGCCGTAGAGGAGTCATTCAGCAAGGCCCTGAACGGCGCGCCGGAATACCCCACTACACCCGACCGGCCGAGTACCGCGGCTGGCGGGTCCCGGAGGTGCTGCTGTCGGGCCACCACGCCCGGATCCGGGAATGGCGCCGCCAGGAGAGTCGCTCGCGGGCGGGCGGGGACGGGCGTCGAGCCCGGGGGCTGAGTCGTCGAGGGCGTCAGACAGCGGGAGACCGGGAGCCTTCCGCTACCATGAGGGCTCCCGCGGGCCGGGCACCCGCAGTCCGTTTCTGCCCGAACGCGCTCGCCGGCATCCGTCCTGGCCGGCGAACCCTCAATGAGTACCCTGATCGACAGTCTGGAGAGCGCTCAGCTCCGACGCGCGCCGGCCTTTGATGCCGGTGACCGAGTGCGTGTGCACTTCCAGGTCGTGGAGGGAACGAGGCGGCGTACCCAGGTGTATGAGGGCGTCGTGATCAAGCGCCAGGGCCATGGCGTCCGAGAGACGTTCACGGTCCGCAAGCAGTCGTTTGGCGTGGGGGTGGAGCGGACCTTTCCGCTCCACTCGCCGAAGATCGAGCGGATTGAGGTCGCTGCCCGGGGTGACGTGCGCCGGGCGAAGCTGTACTACCTGCGCGGTCGTGTGGGTAAGCGGGCCCGGGTCCGGGAGCGGCGAGACATCACTCCCGAGCAGATGCTGGAGCGGGAGCTGGTTAACGCGCGCCGTGGTTGACGGGGCGGGGGACGAGGAGCTGAACGTCGAGGCCGAAGCCGCTGGGGCGGCGGAGGCCACAGAGGCACCGGCTGTTGAGGTTGAGGCCGTCCAGGCCGAGCAGCCGGTCACCGAGGCGCCCGCCGAGGAGGCGGCCGCTGACGCTGGGCCTGCCACCGAGCCCCGGCCGAGGAGCCGAGCGCCAAGGCTGAGCCCGAGGCTGACCCGGCTGCCGAGGCTGATGCTGAGGAGCCTGCCGCCGAGGTCGAGGAGCCTGCTGCTGGCGCCCCGGCCGAGGAGCCAAGCGTCGAGGACGCCTCCGACGACCAGCCCTCATCCGACGAGCCCTGATGCTTGGCTCGAAAGCCACAGAGCGCAAGAAGTCGCCGCTCAAATCGATCATCGAACTGGTGATCACAGTCGGCGTGGCCGTCGGGCTGGCCCTCCTGATCCAGGCCTTCATCGTCAAGCCGTACAAGATCCCCAGTCCCTCGATGGAGCCCACGCTGGACATCGGGCAGCGAGTCCTGGCCAACCGGCTGATCAACCATCCCAGCGTCGGAGACATCGTCGTCTTCCATCCGCCGGCCGGCGCCGATCCCGTCAGCCCGGTCTGCGGCGACCAAAACCAGGGCGCGGGACATCCCCAGGCCTGCGACCAGCCGACCGCCAAGGAGTCCAGCCAGACGTTCATCAAGCGCGTGGTGGCCGGACCCGGCGACGTGGTCCGGATCCTCGACGGGCACGTGTACCGCAACGGCGCGCGGGAGAGCGACTCGTACACGCTGGCCTGCGGCCAAGGGCCTTCGTGCAATTTCCCGACTCCGATCACGGTTCCGCCCGGCGATTACTTCATGATGGGCGACAACCGTGGCGAATCCGACGACAGCCGGTTCTGGGGACCAGTCCCCGACAAGTGGGTCATCGGCGTCGCCTTCTTCACCTACTGGCCCCCCGACCGCATCGGCTTCCTCTGATCGACGGCTGACCCCGCGCCGCCGCCCCGCCCGTCGCGGCCACGCCACCAGCCGCCTGTTCAAGTTCGACCGCTCCCTGGGGACGCGGTTCGTGGCCGGCGCCGACGAGGCCGGGCGTGGCTCCCTGGCCGGCCCGCTGGTGGCGGCCGCCGTGATGTTCGACCTGGACCAGCTCGGAATCAGAGAGGTCCGCGCCCTGGCCGGGCTCAACGACTCCAAGCAGCAGACCCCTGAGAAGCGGGCGGAGTTGTTTCCCGTGATCCTCCGCGTGGCCACCCGAGTGGCCGTCGTCTCCCGGTGCGCCCCCGGAATCGATGCCCGTGGCCTGCACGTCACCAACCTGGCCGCGCTCCACGATGCCCTGCGCCGCGTGGCCTGTCCGGGCTGCATCTGTCTGAGCGACGGCTTCCCGGTGGCGGCGCTGGAGCACGACCAGCGGGCGGTGGTCGGCGGCGATGCCACCAGCGCCGCCATCGCGGCCGCCTCCGTAATCGCCAAGGAGACCCGCGATCGCTACATGCGCCGGGCCGACGCCGCCCACCCGGGGTGGGAGTTCGCCACCCACGTCGGCTACGCCACACCGGAGCACCGCGAAGCGATCGTGCGCCTGGGGGTATCCCCGCTGCACCGGCGCTCATTCCAGTCCGCGGCGTATCAGCAGCTCGCGTTGGGGTAGGGGGCGGGGGCCACGCGGCGCTGGCCACGCGGCGCTGGCCACGCGGCGCTGGAGTGCCGGCTGGCCCGACATCCCGCGTGCGGGCGATTTGGGCGATTTCCGTTCACAGTGGCGGGTTTCTTCCCACATGCGTATCCGGCTTGGTCAGGTTGGTGTGCGGGCGTGGCTTGAGTGGCGCGACGGCGTGGAGGGCCCTTTTCGTCACAAGCTTGGCCGAGTCTCGGTTTCCCGTGACCTGAGGGGCTCTATGCGCCCCTGATGTCACCCGCTCACCGGGGCGCCCGAAGTGAGTGACGTAAGGGGCGCGGCCTGGGTTCGTAGTAAGGGAGGCCCGCGGGGCGGGCAGGCGCCACTTCTTGTGCGTTCGACCGTGAGGCCTGATTGAGCGTGCAAAAAGGTGTGCATATGAACCCTTTCTGCACTCCCGACCAGCACTGGGTGCCGAGATTCACAAAAAGCGGACCGTGGACGAGCCGGTCCATGTGCCGCCCGTGGACGAGTCGACGTCCACAGCCCGGTCCTCAAACTGCCCCCTCAAACCGCCCCCTCAAACCGGCTCATCAAACCGCCCCATCAAAACGCCCCCTCCAAATGCTCCAGACTCAGTAGCCGGCCGGCGCGATCGACCGTCACGCCGATCGCGTCGAACCGGATCGCGTGGGCATACGGGTGGTCGGGACGCTCCCGGAGCCAGCTCGACGCCATCCGACGTACCTGCCGGCGCTTGTGGGGGTGAACGGACTCCAGCGGCCACACGCTCCCCGGCGTCGCGCGCCGGGTCTTGACTTCGCAGAAGACGAGCTCCCGTCCGTCGAAGGCGACGATGTCCAGCTCGCCCCAGCGGGTTCGGTAGTTGCGTTCCAGGATGCGCAAACCGCGCCGCACCAGGTGCTGGGCGGCCAGCGTTTCGCCCGTCTGGCCCAGCCGCTGGCGCCTTTCGGTCACGCCTGGCGACGCTACGGGCAGTCGCGTGACACGTGGGTGGCGGTCTGTCACAACGCTATGCAGCGCCTCCCGTCGGCTTTGCGCTGAATCGTCACACGCGGTCACCCACGTTCGACTCGAGGCGGCGTAGCGTCAGCAGCATGCTGGCGCGACTGGCCACGTTTGCCATTGATGGGGTCGAGCCACGCCAGGTCTGGGTCGAGGTCGACATCCGCGACGGCTTGCCAGCGTTCACCATCGTCGGACTGGCTGACATGGCCGTCCGCGAGTCGCGTGACCGCGTCCGGGCCGCCATTCTCAACTCGGGCTTCGACTTTCCCAAGACCCGCATCACGGCCAACCTCGCCCCAGCCTTCCTGAGGAAGGTGGGGCCAGGCTTCGATGCGGCGCTGGCCCTCGGCATCCTGGCGGCCAGCGGCCAGGTACCCGCCCACGAGCTGCGTTCGTACGCGGTCTTCGGGGAGCTGTCCCTTACGGGCGAGTTCCGGGGCTCTCCCGGCGCGCTGGCTGTGGCCGAGGGGGCGTCGGCGCTGGACTGAAGCGGCTGATCGTGCCCCGGCAGCGAGCACACGAGGCCGCGCTGGTAGAGGGCCTCACGATCGTGGCTCCGACGACCCTCAGGGAGGCGGCAGACGTTGTCGCGGGAGGGCCTCCGCCAGCTCTGCCACCGCCGCCTCACCGGCGAGCGGTCAGGGCGGAGCCGGACCTGGCCGACATCCGGGGCCACCGGACGCCCCTACTGGCCCTGCAGATCGCCGCCGCGGGCGGCCACAACCTCCTCTTCGAGGGTGCTCCTGGCACCGGCAAGACGATGCTGGCCCGCCGGCTGCCGTCGATCCTGCCGCCGATGACCAGGGCGGAGGCGGTCGAGGTGACGCGGATCCACAGCATCGCTGGCCTCCACGCCCACGGGCTGATAGAGCGACGCCCGTTCCGGGCTCCGCACCACACGATCTCCGCCGCGGGGCTGGTCGGGGGCGGCTCGCCGCCCCGGGCCGGCGAGGCCACCCTGGCCCACCGCGGGGTGCTGTTTCTGGACGAGCTGTCGGAGTTTGCGCGTCCGAGCCTGGAGGCGCTGCGCCAGCCGCTTGAGGACGGCTCGGTGATGATCGTGCGCGCCCAGCACGTCCTCGTCCTGCCGACCCGGTTCATCCTGGTGGCGGCGACGAATCCGTGCCCGTGCGGGTTTGCTGGAGTGGGGGACAGGTGCCGATGCGGTGAGGCCGACCTGCGTCGCCACCACCGGCGTCTCAGCGGCCCGCTGCTCGACCGGATGGACCTCCTCGTCAGCGTCGAGCGACCATCGGAGGCAGAGCTGACGACGTCGCCGATCACGTCATCGGCTGCGGCGGCCGCCCTCGTCACCGAGGCGCGCCAGCGTCAGTACGCCCGCTTGGGCGAGGACGGCCCACGCTGCAACGGAGAACTCGATATCCGGCTGCTCTCCCGGCACGTCCGGCTGGAGGCCGCGGCCGAGCGAGTCCTCGCTCGGGCCTATTCCGTCGGAGCGCTCAGCGCTCGAGGTCGGCACAGGGTGGTCCGGGTCGCTCGGACTGTGGCCGACCTTGAGGCCAGCGAGCGCGTGCAGGAGAGCCACGTGCTGACGGCGCTCAGCCTCCGGCAGCGAGGGGCGTCCGAGGAGGCGGTCGCAGCGTGAAGGCGGCGTGCGACCGATGCCTCAGGCGGGCCTGGCTATTGGCCGCCCTCGGCGGACACCTTGAACGCACAGGTTCGCGCCTCCCAGACCTGCTTACGCTCGACGACGGAGAGCTCATCACCGCGATCGGCGGGCGACGCCGCGGCGGACTGGAGCGGTCGCTGGCTCACTTCGACCCGACAGAGGCCCGTCAGCAGGCCAGGAGCGCCGGCCTGGCGACGGTGTGCCGCTGCAATCCGCTGTACCCGCACCGGCTTCATGCGCTCCCGAGCCCGCCGGCCGTGCTTTACGTGGCTGGCGGCCTCGACCCGTTCCTCGGATTGATGGATGGCGAGCCGGTGGCGATCGTGGGTACGCGGCGGCCGTCGGGCTACGGTCTGGACATGGCCCGGTCGCTCGCTCGGTCCGTGGCCGCCGCCGGGCTCGCCGTGGTCAGCGGGATGGCTCACGGGATCGACTCGGCGGCGCACGAGGGCGCCCTGTCTGTCGATGGCGGCACGGTGGCCGTTCTGCCCGGAAGCGCCGAACGGGCTTATCCCGCTTCGCGGAAGGGCCTGCACCGCCGGATCAGGGCCTCGGGCTGCGCGGTGTCCGAGCTGCCACCCGGCAGTGAGGTATGGCGGTGGATGTTCCCGGCGCGCAACCGGCTCATCGCCGGACTCTCCGCGATGACGGTGGTCGTCGAGGCCGGCGAGCGGTCAGGCGCGCTGCTCACGGCCGGGTGGACCGCCACCCTCGAGCGACCGATCGGCGCCGTCCCGGGGCGGATCACGTCCCCGCAAGCCGTCGGTCCTCATGGCCTGCTCAAGGACGGCGCGCACCTGGTCACGAGCGCCCAGGACGTCCTTGACGCGCTCTACGGCGCGGGCGCTCGCAGCATCGCCACGCACGACCGCCCCGACCTGGACCCCGAGCTCCGGCGCTGGCTTAGGGCGATCGCCGACGGTCACGACACTCCGGCGGCGCTGGCGCGCCACGGCCTGCCGCCCGAGCGGAGCCTCCAGGTGCTCTCCGCGCTTGAGCTGTCCGGCCACGTTCGCCGGGAGGCGGGAGGGAGGTTCGCCGTCATGCCCTGACCCGCGGCCCCCGGCCGGGAGAGGCGCCCGGAGTCCCCGAGACAAGGCGCCCGAACCGTCCCCGGGGGGCCGCTGCTTACCTATAAGCAATGTCCGAGCGCCGGATCCCCCGCGTTCTCTCGATCGCCGGTTCCGACTCCGGGGGCGGGGCCGGGATCCAGGCTGACCTGAAGGCGTTCGCCGCCTGTGGAGTGCACGGGATGACGGCGGTGACGGCCATCACGGCCCAGAACACGATCGGCGTCACGGCCATCCATCCTGTCCCGCCGAGCGTGATCGTGGCCCAGGTCCGGGCCGTGCAGGACGACATCGGAGTGGACGCGGTCAAGATCGGGATGCTCGGCGACCTGGAGACGATCCGGGCGGTGGTGGAGGCGCTGGACCTCCTGGCCTCGAGCACTCCGGTCGTGCTCGACCCGGTCCTGGTGGCTGAGTCGGGAGCCGAGTTGCTGGCGGCGTCGGCACGTGGCGGGCTGATCGACCTGCTGCTCCCCCGGGCGACCGTGGCCACGCCGAACCTTCCGGAGGCCCGAGCTTTGCTCGGCGACGACGCGCACGAGGCGCCCGACGGGGCGCACGGTCAGGCGCCCGATCAGCTCGTCCGCGCCGTCCACGCCCTGGGCCCGAGGAACGTCGTGCTCACGGGCGGCCACCGGGAGCAGGCGATCGATCTGTTCTTCGACGGCCGGACGGTGGTGGAGATTCCGGGCCACCGGCATCCCGACGGCGCGGCCCACGGATCCGGGTGTACGCATTCGTCCGTCCTGGCGGCCCGTCTGGCCTGGGGCGATGACCCCCTGACCGCGGCCCGGACGGCCAAGCGGATGGCGGCGGACGCCGTGCGAGATGGCCTGCGCGACGTCGGGGCCGGCCCGGGCCCGGTCGACGTCCTGGGTCCCTCGCGCTGACCTTCCTCCGCTCCTCGCGCTGACCGCCGTCGGCGCTCGGGCCTGCGGCCCCACCCAACAACGACATAAACCCGGCCTGAGATCGCGCTCCGTTTGACATAATCGCCCGGGTGCAGTTCTTGCGCATGAAGCCGGGGCACGGGGAGGTCCTGATCGCCGAGGGCGATCCTGAGGTTCTGGCCGACCACGAACGCTTGGTTCAGGAGTTCCGGCGCCAACTGGACGAGGGCCTGTGGGCGGCCGTCCCTGTATCTCAGGGCAACGGCAGGCGCGAGTCCCTGATGGTGCGGAACTTTGAGGACGTCCCCCCGGAAGCTGATCGTGTGATCTTCTTCCCCCGCGCGGCCGGGGGCCGCTAGGTAGTCGATGCTGCTGGCGGTCGTCGCGGCGGTGGCTGCCCTCGTGGCCATCGCGACCGATCTGCTGGCTCCCCGCATGGCCAGGCGGTGGCGGGCCAGAGCCGACAGGGCGCGGCGCTCCCCGGCACCGATGCTCCAGGATCCCGGCCGGGAGCGGAGGGCCGAGCATCGGGCCCGCGAGCTGCTCCGGTCGTGCGTGAACGCCGAGGACTGGGAGATGTATCGCGACCTGGGTTTCCTGCGCGTGAGGAGCTCGGCCGCCGACGGGCACGGCGAGCCCTGCGCGTACCTGCTCTACCCGCACCGGCCGATCGTGGCCTACGTGCCGAGCACCCGACGGCTGCTCGGTGAGTACTGCGTGAGCTTTGAGGACCTGGACACGACCTACGGAACCCGCCGCCTGCCGGACTCCGACGACGTCCTGGCCAAGTGGATGGCGCTGACCGGCGACGAGCACGAGCTGATCTCGATGGCGAACATGCACCTCCCCGGCCGCCAGATTGATCCCCTGCGGGTCGAGCGTGACCTCGTCCGGCTCGCCCGGTGGGACCAGGACCGCTCCCGCCGGAGCGCCGGTGGAAGGGCCGGCCCGGAGACCGGCGCCGTCACCCGCACCGCGAGCTGACCGGAACCCGTGCCCGTGCTTGACCCCAAACATCGCAGCCGTGCGCTCACGGAGGGACCCCAGCGGGCCGCTGCCCGGGCCTATCTGAAGGGCATCGGCTACGACGACGACGCGCTCAGCAAGCCGCTCGTGGCCGTGGCCAACACTTGGATTGAGACCATGCCCTGCAACTTCCACCTCCGGGCGCTGGCCGCCAAGGTCAAGGAGGGGATCAGGGCCGCGGGCGGCACCCCGATGGAGCTCAACACGATCGCCATCTCTGACGGGATCACGATGGGCACCCCAGGCATGCGGGCCTCGCTGCCCAGTCGAGAGGTGATCGCCGACTCGATCGAGCTCGTGTGTGGCGCGCACATGTTCGACGCGGTGGTGGCGATCAGCGGCTGTGACAAGACGATCCCGGCGACGGTGATGGCCCTGTGCCGGCTGAACCTCCCCAGCGTGATGCTCTATGGCGGGTCGATCATGCCGGGCCATTTCCACGGGGAGCTGGTGACGATCCAGGAGGTCTTTGAAGCCGTGGGCGCGCACGCCGCCGGCCGGATCACCGACGAGCAGCTGGCCGAGCTCGAGTCGGTCGCCTCACCGGGTGCGGGCGCGTGTGGAGGCCAGTTCACCGCCAACACGATGGCGATGGCGTTCGAGGTTCTGGGGATCTCACCGTCCGGGTTCTCGATGGTGCCCGCCGAGGACCTAGGAAGGCCGACGTGGCCGGCCGGACGGGCGCACTGGTCATGGACGTCCTGGCCCGGGGCCAGCTTCCGAGCGACATCGTCACGAAGGACAGCCTGGAGAACGCGATCGCCGCGATCGCCTGCAGCGGCGGCTCCACCAACGGCGTCCTGCACCTCCTGGCCGTCGCCCGGGAGGCGGGCGTCGAGCTGTCGATTGACGACTTCGACCGGATCAGCGAGCGGACCCCGCTGCTCTGCGACCTCAAGCCCGGCGGACAGTACGTGGCCCCTGACCTGTACGAGGCCGGCGGGGTTCCGCTCGTCCTCAGCCGCCTCAAGGACGCCGGCGGCTCCTGTCGACGTCCAGACGGTCACCGGTCAGACGGTGGGGGAGATCGCCGATCAGGCCACCGAGACCGAGGGCCAGAAGGTCGTGAGGACCCTGGCGGACCCGATCAAGACCACCGGTGGCCTGGTGATCCTGCGCGGCAACCTGGCCCCCGAGGGCTGCGTGGTCAAGGTGGCCGGCCATGAGCGGCTCCTCCACACCGGACCGGCCCGGGTGTTCGAGGGCGAGGAGGCGGCGATGGAGGCGGTCAGCCAGCAGGCGATCAACGCCGGCGACGTTGTGGTCATCCGCAACGAAGGTCCGGCCGGCGGACCGGGCATGCGGGAGATGCTGGCCGTGACTGCGGCCCTGGTCGGCGAAGGGCTGGGGGAGCAGGTGGCGCTGCTGACCGACGGGCGCTTCTCGGGAGCCACGCGGGGGCTGATGGCTGGTCACGTCTCGCCGGAGGCGGTCCGCGGCGGCCCGATCGGGCTCGTGCAGGACGGCGATGAGATCACGCTCGACGTGACCAACCGTCGCCTGGACGTGGCGGTCTCCGAGGAGGAGATGGCCGTCCGGGCGCAGCGCTACACGCCCCCTGAGAAGCCCTACCCCGGGCCGGCGCTGGCCAAGTACGCCAGCCTGGTGTCAAGCGCCTCGGACGGTGCGGTCACGACGCCGGTGCCGGCGCCGGTGGCAGTGCCTTAAGCCCAGCTCAGATCCGGTTTCTGCCCCCGGCCAAGCGCACGAACCGTTGCAACCTCGGCGCACCTGATGGGTGGTGCTTGAGGGCCCTCCACATGAGCCGCTACGCTTCCGCTAAGTGGCGATTGTCTCGCAAGGGCGCACGCGTAGGAAGGGAGTCATGCCGGGGCCTGGTTGGCGGCCCCGCAGGCGGCTGCGTCCCGCGTACGTCGTGGTTGGGGTCCTGGTGGTCGTGCTGGCCGCCTTCGGCGCCGCCCTGGCCGTGCTCGGGACGGCCAAGCCGAGCTTGGTGGCCGACTCACAGGGCCTGGCCAGGGTTCACATGCCACTCGGCGGGGGAACCGTGCAGAGCGTGCTGGCGGTCACCGGCCCCCACAGCCGCCGCGTACCGGTGGTCATGCACGGCGGCGTCGTCTGGCCCAGCAAGAAGATCTGGGCTGGCCGGAAGCTCACGATCCAGGTCGTGGTCAGGCGTCCCGGCTGGATCAGCTGGCTCACCGGTAAGACGCAGACGCTCGAGCTGACGGTGACCACCCCGACCGCCGTCCCGGCCCACAGCTATGTGACGCTGGGGTCCAGAGCGCCGCTGCGGGTGAGCTTCACACGTCCGGTGAGCGCGATCGCCTACGGCCGATCCCCGACCAAGCTGGTCAAGCATGTCCTGCCGGCGCCGACGCGGGTGGTCACGCTTCAGCGCTCCGGCGTCGCCGGCTCAGTCTGGATCCTGGGTCTGCCGCTCGGCTGGGAGGCCACCAAGCCCCAGCTGGTGAGCTGGTTCCCCTCGGGCGCGGCCACCTCCGCCGTGGCCAGTCCCTCCGCCGGCTCGACGATCCGGCCCCACACCCCGATCACCCTGACGTTCTCCAAACCTTGGGCCAAGGCGCTGAGCGGCCACCTCCCGAACGTCCTGCCGACCACGCAGGGCAGCTGGCAAACGCTGAACAGTCATACGATCGTCTTCCGTCCCCAGGGCTACGGCTACGGACTGGGGGCCAAGGTCGCGGTCGCGCTGCCCTCCGACGTCAGGCTGGTGGGTGGGCAGACCAGCTCCTCGTCCGAGACGGGGAACTGGACGGTGCCGCCGGGTTCCACGCTCCGCCTGCAGCAGCTGCTGGCCAAGCTCGGCTACCTCCCGCTCAGCTTCAACGGCCCGGTCGTGGCCTCGACGACGAGCGCCCAGGAGGGAGCAGCGGTCAAGCCCCCGTCCGGCAGCTTCGCCTGGCGCTACGGCAACATCCCCAGTGCACTGCGCAGCATGTGGCAGCCCGGGACCTTCGGCACGATGACCCGCGGCGCCGTGATGCGGTTCGAGGACGACCACGGGCTCACGACTGACGGCCAGCCCGGCCCGGCCGTATGGAAGGCCCTGATCTCGGCCGCCGTCGCCGGCAAGGGCTCGAGCTTCGGTTACAACTTCGTGATGGTCAACGAGGGGAGCCCGGAGACCCTGACCATGTGGCACAACGGCCACAGCGAGTTCACCGTCCCGGTCAACACGGGTATCCCCTCGGCCCCGACCGCGCTCGGCACCTACCCGGTCTTCGAGCACGTCACGGTGACCACCATGAGCGGGACCAATCCCGACGGCAGCCACTACAGCGACCCCGGGATCCCCTACGTGAGCTACTTCAACGGGGGCGATGCGCTGCACGGCTTCCTCCGGGCTCAATACGGCTCGCCGCAGAGTCTGGGCTGCGTGGAGATGACCTACGCCGATGCCGGCCGCGTGTATCCGTACACGCCGATCGGCACGCTGGTCAACGTCGCCTAAGAGCTAGCCGTCCTGCTGCGGCAGGCATCCGGGCCCGGGCGCCGAATCTTCGGGCAGTTATGTTGACCATCGAGTGGACCGGTGCGCTCGAGGCGTTCGACCAGGATCTGGTGCGCCGTGCGATGGCGCGGGCCACGCGCACGGCCTACCTGACCGACGCCGAGCAGTTCGCCCGCTGGGCCAGCCAGCGAGAGCTCGACCCGGCCACGATCTCCGTCCGGGACCTCCGACGCTACCTGGCCGTCCTGGCGGAGCTGAGCCACACGCCGACGACGGTCGCCCGCAAGCTGGCGGCGCTCCGGGCCCTGTTCCGGGTCCAGATGGAGAACGGCCGGCGCCGGGACAACCCGGCTGAGCTGCTGCATTCCCCCCGCAAGCCTCGGCACCTTCCCCGGGTACTCAAGCCCGCGGAGGTGGCCGCGCTGCTGGACCGGATCCCCGGCGACGGTCCGCTCGAGCTGCGCGATCGGGCGCTGTTTGAGCTGGCTTACTCGTCCGGGCTGCGGGCCCAGGAGCTGGTGTCGCTGGAGCTTGACTCACTGGACTTCGACTCCGAGACCGTGCGGGTCAAGGGGAAGGGGCAGAAGATCCGGCTCGTCCCCGTGGGGGAGCACGCCCGCCAGGCGCTGGGGCGCTACCTGGACCGGAGCAGGCCCGCGCTGGTCCACGAGGGCGATGACGAACGGACGCTGTTCGTTTCCAAGTCCGGTCGGAGGCTGTCCACGTCGGACGTGAGGCGGCGGCTGCGCGGCTGGGCGCGCCGCGCGGCTCCGTTTGCGCCTGCGGTGATCGACACCCATCCGCACGCCCTGCGCCACTCTTTTGCCACCCACCTGCTCGAGGGAGGCGCCGATCTGCGGACGATTCAGGAACTGCTTGGCCACGCAAGTATCTCGACTACCCAGGTCTACACTCGGGTAGAGTCGAGCCGCTTGAGGGCCGCGTACGCCCGTGCTCACCCTCGAGCTTAGGTCCAGACTGGCCGGGATAGTGGAAACTAACGTCAAAGCGATTGAGCTCCAGGAGCTGTGGCGCCAGTACAAGGCCACCGCGGATGAGCGCGCCCGCGAACGGCTCGTGGTCGCCTACTCTCCGCTGGTCAAGTACGTCGCCGGCCGCATGAGCTCGGGGCTTCCGGGCCACGTTGAGGAGGCCGACCTGATCTCGTACGGCCTCGGAGGCCTGATCAGCGCGATCGAACGCTTCGACCTCTCGAGGGAGATCAAGTTCGAGACCTACGCGATCACCCGGATCCGTGGGGCGATCATCGACGAGCTGCGCAACCTGGACTGGGTGCCGCGCTCGGTCAGAGCGCGGGCTCGCGAGATCGAGCGGGCCAACATGAAGCTCGAGGCCAAGCTCCAGCGCGCGCCGACCGACGAGGAGATGGCCTCCGAGCTCGGTGTTGAACTGAACGACTTCCAGGAGACCCTGCTCCAGATCTCCAACTCCACGATCGTCGCCCTGGACGAGCTCTGGAGCGTCCAGGACGCGACCGGGGACTCGGTCTCGCTCCTGGACACGCTGGCCGACCGCGACGCCCCCGATCCGCAGCAGCTCGTCGACCAGTCCGAGCTGCGCGACCGGATCGCCGACGCGATCGCCGCGCTGCCCGAGCGCGAGAAGCTCGTGGTCGCGCTCTACTACTACGAGAACCTGACTCTTCGGGAGATCGGAGAGGTCCTGGGCGTGACCGAGTCGCGCGTCTCCCAGCTGCACACCAAGGCCGTGCTGCGGCTGCGGTCAAAGCTCCAGGGCGAATTGGATTAGCGTTCGCCGCCGGTCTGCTCGGCGGCATGCGCCGCCGGCCCCGGCGGGCGCAGCCGGATACTCTGCGCTGTGATGACCGGGCCGGAGGTCCCGCCCACGGGGGCGATCGCCCTGCTGTTCACCGACATCGAGGGCTCGACGGCGCTGGTCACCCGGCTGGGCCGCTCTGGCCTGAGGTCCTCGAGCGACACCAAGCGATCCTGTCCGCGGCCATCCTCAGCGAGCGGGGGTGGATCGACGGGACCGAGGGCGACGCCTTCCTTGCCACGTTCTCGGATCCCGCGGCGGCCGCCCGAGCCGCCGTCGCGGCCCAGCGGGCGCTCCGACAGGAGTCCTGGCCGCAGCAGCTCGGCGAACTGAAGGTCCGCATGGGGCTGCACGTGGGCTACGTCGAGCGCACCACGACCGGCTATGTCGGGCTGGAGCTGCATCGGGCGGCCCGTGTCGCGGCGGCCGCTCATGGTGGGCAGCTCCTGCTCACCGCCGCTGCCCGGGAGCTGGTCGGCGAAACCATCTCGGTGGAGTTCCTGGGCGCGCATCGCGTGAAGGACTTTCCGGCTCCCGAGCAGTTGTACTGCGCGGTGATAGATGGGCGAGGCGCGTCGGCGTTTCCGCCACCTCGCGCTGCCGACGCCCGGCCGACGAACCTCCCCGCCGGGCTGCCGAGCCTCGTCGGTCGGGATGACGACTTGGCCGAGATCCGCTCCGCAATCCTTGACGAGGGGGAGCGCCTGGTGAGCCTGACCGGCCGCGGCGGCTCGGGCAAGACCAGTCTCGCGCTGGTGGCGGCCGCCGGCCTACTCGACGAGCACCCAGGCGGCGTCTGGTGGGTGAACCTGGCCGGGGTCACCTCGCCCGAGGCGGTGCTCGATGCCGTCGCCGGCGCCGTGGGCGCGGAGCGCGAGCTGCGGTCAAGCGCCTTCGACGCCGTCGCGGGGCGGCTGCGGGGAGCGGGCCCGGTCCTGCTCGTCCTAGACAACATCGAGCATCTGCTCGCCGCCGGCCAGGATGTCCGGCGGCTCCTGGACGTGCTACCAGAGCTGCGCATCATCGTCACCAGCCAGGTCCCACTCCGCCTGGACATGGAGCGGGTGATCGCGCTCGACGCGTTGCCGGACGCAGCGGCGCTGACGCTGATCGAACGAGTGGCCCGCCGCCGTGGAGGGCGCCTGCCCTCCGGCCTGTCGGAGAACGAGGCGCTGATGGACGTCATCCACCTGCTCGATGGCATGCCCCTGGCACTGGAGCTCGCAGCCGCCCGCCTCGCCCTACTCAACCCTACTCAGCTGCGCGACCGCCTCACCTCCTCGATCGACCTCCTCAAGGACCCGGCGCGCCCGGCGCGCCAGCGTTCTCTCCAGGCTACGGTCGATTGGACGCTGGGTCTGCTTGACGATCCGCCCAGGAACTGTTCAAGCGCCTGGGCGCCTTCGCCGGCCCCGTCGAGCTGGAGGAGATCGAGCAGGTCTGCGGCCAGGACGGCCTCGACGTACTGGAGTCCCTCTCGGCGCTCCTTGACGTGGCCCTCGTGCGCCGCGTCGAGTCAGGTGACGGGCGGGTTCGATTCGGGCTTCCCGAGGCTTTGCGCCAGGTAGCCAGCAGAAGTCTCGACGCCATTCGCGACGCCGCTCGCTGGCGCTGGGCCCACGCGGAGCGCCAGCTCCAGGTGATCTCCGTCGGCATGCACCCCACGGTTGAGGATCTGGACGCTGCCGTGGCCGCCCAGATCGAGGCCGCAGCGGCGCTCCAATGGGCCCGTGAGCGCGGCGAGGCTATCGCCGAGCCTCTCGCGGCCCACCGGGCGTTTCACGTGATCAACTACGGTGGTCTGCGCGAGGCCGCTTCACTGCTTGCGCCGCTCCTCGACGCGCCGCCTGAGGACGTCGACATCCGTTGCCTGGTGCTCGAGACGAACGCCGTACTGCTCACCGTGAACGGCGAACACGACGAGGGGCTTCGGTACGCCGAGGCGGCGCTGAGCATCGCCGACGGGACGCGCGCCAGGTGGACGGCGCTCGAGATACGGGGGCTTGCTCTGGAGTTCTCCGGGCGGCCCGAGCTGGCGCTGAGGGACCACCGCGAGGGCACAGCGCTGGCCCGGAATCTGGAGACGGCGAGCCTGGTCGGCGCCCTCATATCCGAGACACAATCGCTGATCGCCGCCGGCGAGCTGGACGAGGCCGACGAGCGCCTCGAGGAGGTCCGGCAGCTGGGCAGGACGGTGAACGCCGCCGCCCTGCGCTTCGTGGAGACGCAGCAGGGGGACCTGGCCATGGCTCGGCGGGAGACCGGAGGATGCGGTGGAGCCATACGCCCGCTCGCTTGAGAAGGCCGAGGCCAGCGGCGATGTCCTCCAGGTGGTCTTCGACCTGCGAGGGATGGCCAACGCGCTGGGCGCGCTCGAGTGCGACGAGGAGGCGGTTGAGGTTCAGGGGCTCGCCGAGATGCAGGCTATGGACGCTGGCGGCACCAGCTCCGAAATGGGTCAGCACCTCCAGGGCGCCGAACCCGTCCGGCTGGCGCTGGACCGCCTCGGACCGGAGCGGGCGGAGGCCGTTCGCGCCCGGGGGCACTCCATGCCCGGCGGGCTCCGCGTCGCCCGGGCGTGCCAGCTCGGGCGGTCCGTCCTGACAACTTGAAAATGGCGCTCCACAGCCCGACTAGAGACACCGCCTGATGTCGGCGGCCACCGCGGCCGGCGTCTCGGTCAGCTGCCGCTCGGTGTAGCGCAGGACCACGTACCCATCGCGCGGAGCTCCAGGTCGCGCTGGTGGTCGGTGTAGAGCTGTGCGGGGGT
The DNA here is from genome assembly GCA_963705785.1 of uncultured Solirubrobacterales bacterium. Taxonomy (GTDB): domain Bacteria; phylum Actinomycetota; class Thermoleophilia; order Solirubrobacterales; family Solirubrobacteraceae; genus Palsa-465. The sequence continues at coordinate 72,911 of CAVPKV010000030.1, forward strand.
ACGGTGGCCCTTGCCAGCCGTCGACCTCGACGACCACCTTCGTGCCCGGCCAGTGGGCGTCGACCAGCCAGCCGTGGACGAGACGTTGACCTGAGGGATCGGAAGGCGTCTGCGACTGGCAGAACGTGAATAGAACTCGCTCTCCGCGGCTTCGGCGCGCGCCAGTTCGGGCAGATGGATCGCCAAGCGCGTCCCGCAGTGCCGGCGCGCCCGCGATGCCGGTCGACGCTCGCCAGCGCCTCGAGGTCCAGAACGTCGTTGTAGTCGGCGTTGGCGAGCACGAAGCGCAGGAGATCCGGCGGCCCGGTGGCCGCGAAGTCGATGATCGTCTGGGACGGCTCGGTGACCGGCAGGCCGCGGTGCCAGATCCGCTCCAGGTCCCGACGCCCGTGGATCACGATGTTTCCGTGGTCCGAGATCCGCCGCGGCGTGCTGACGAAGATCTGCTTCGGCGGGTACTTCAGGAGGCCGAGCCACCACGCCGCGGTGGCGTGGCTGAGCATCGCGCCGGGGCCGGCGTAGAGGACGGCGGCACACAGGTCCGATTCCGTCGAGCGCCCCGGGTGGCCGACGGCGTAGACGCGCGGCAGCTCGGGGTGGAGGTAGCCGGTGTCTTGCCACCGCCAGATCCGGGCTGTGTCGACACCGAGCAGCCGCATCTGATCGACACGCGCCCGCCCAAATTGGTCCGCGGCCAGCCGGGCGACCGCACGTTTGGCGTCTGCGCTTCGCTCTTCGAAGCTGAATCGCCATTCACCGCGGTCGGAGCCGCGGTCGGTCGGGGGCGTGGCATGCCGGCAGCATGCGCCCGCTCCGCGTTACAGAACAAGACCTATTCGTGACAGGTCTGTGCCTTCGGCCGGGCCGCATGCGGCCCGGCCGAGGGGGTCGGTGCATGCACCGACCCCCGGAGCCGCGCATGCGCGGCTCCGCGCCCGCACATGTGCGGGGGCGAACACCGCTCCGGTATCGTCGCGGTTTCGCACCAGAGAGAGGAGATTGGCATGCACAAGCCCGCGGATCGGATTCGCAACGTGGCGCTCGTCGGCCACCGCGGTAGTGGCAAGACGTCCCTGCACGAGGCGCTGCTGTTCGGAGCCGGGGCAGTCAACCGCTTGGGCACGGTGGTCGACGGATCGACCGTGTCGGACTCCGACGAGGACGAGAAGGCGCGCCAGATGTCGATCTCGGCCACGCTGTCCAGCTTCGAGTGGCAGGACCGCAAGGTCAACCTGATCGACACGCCGGGCGACGCCAGCTTCGTGGCCGACGCGCTGGCGGCGCTGCGGGTTTGCGAGTCGGCCGTGTTCGTCGTCAACGCCGTGATGGGGGTCGAGGTCCACACGACGCGGATCTGGCAGCGGGCGGCCGAGCTGGACCTGGCCCGGCTGCTGTTCGTCAACATGCTCGATCGCGAGCGGGCCGACTTCTTCCGGACGCTGGAGTCGCTGAAGGCGGCCTTCGGCCAGCACGTCGTGGCCACCGAGATCCCGATCGGCTCAGAGCACGAGGTCTCGGGCCTGATCGACCTGGTGGACATGAAGGCCTACAGCTACGACAGCTCCGCCAAGGACAACTGCCAGGAGATCCCGATCCCGGACGAGCTGGCCGAGCAGGCCCAGGAGTACCGGGAGAAGCTGATGGACGAGGTCTCGGAGTCCTCAGACGCGCTGATGGAGCGCTACCTGGAGGGCGAGGAGATCTCCCACGAGGAGATCGTGGCCGCCCTCAAGGAGGGGACGAACCACGGGGCGCTGTTCCCGGTCACGTGCGGCGTGGCCACCCGCAACCTCGGCACCAACCGGCTGCTCGACGCGATCGTCGAGGACCTGCCCTCGCCGGTCAAGCACGGTGGCCTGGAGGTGGGCGAGCTCACGCTCGAGCCGGTCGAGGACAAGGAGCTGTTCGCCTACGTGTTCAAGACCCGCGCCGACCCGTTCGCTGGGCGGATCAACCTTTTCCGGGTCTACCAGGGCGTGATGAAGCAGGACTCCCAGGTGCTCAACACCCGGACCCACACGAAGGAGCGGATCGGCCAGCTGGTCACGTTCGAGGGCGGCCAGACCGGGCACACCACCGAGTTCGGCCCGGGCGACATCGGCGCCGTGGCCAAGCTCAAGGAGACCAGGGCCGGCGACTGGCTGGCCGCGCGTGATGAGCCGATCGACATGCCGCAGATCAAGCTGCCCGGCGCCGGTGATGGCCTTCGCCGTGACCCCCAAGAGCAAGGGCGACGAGGACAAGGTGTTCACCTCGCTGCGCCGCCTCCAGGAGGAGGATCCGACGATCGACCTGCACCGCGACCCGCAGACCGGCGAGCAGATTGTGGCCGGGCTCTCCCAGGTTCACGTCGAGGTGATCGTCGAGCGGCTGAAGTCACGCTTCGGGGCCGAGGTCGAGCCTGAAGCCGCCGCGCGTCCCCTACCAGGAGACGATCCGCAAGCCGGCCAAGGCCCACGGCCGGCACAAGAAGCAGACCGGCGGGCGGGGTCAGTTCGGCGACTGCCACATCGAGATCGAGCCGCTCCAGTCCGGCGAGGGGTTCGAGTTCGTCAACGCGATCAAGGGCGGGGTGATCCCGACCGGATTCATCCCGGCCGTGGAGAAGGGCGTGGTGGAGGCGATGCAGGAGGGCGTCGTGGCCGGCTATCCGGTCAAGGACGTGCGCGTGCGCGTGTACGACGGCTCCTACCACACGGTCGACTCCTCCGAGATGGCATTCAAGATCGCCGGCTCGGTGGCCATGAAGGAGGCAATGTCGCAGGCCGGGCCGGTGCTGCTGGAGCCGATCATGACCGCGACGATCACCGCGCCCGAGGACACCGTCGGCGACGTGATCGGCGATCTCAACTCGCGTCGCGGCCGCCCGCTGGGCATGGAGCCTGTGGGCGCCGGGATGACCGAGATCAAGGCCGAGGTCCCGATGGCTGAGATGCTCTCCTACGCCCCGGACCTGCGGGCGATCACGGGCGGCCAGGGCGAGTTCACGATGGAGTTCGTGCGCTACGAGGAGGTCCCGAGCCACCTGGCCAGCAAGGTCGTGGACGAGTCGCGGGCCGAGAAGGAGGCGGTGAAGGCGTAGGCGGGCGTTAACGGCAGGCGACGTGAGGCGCGGCCGGGCCGCTTGAGCCCCCGCGCCGAGGGTCGGGTCGCCGCGCCGCAGCTCGGCCGCCGACACCCCCTCCAACCGCCGGGCCAGGTCGGCCAGCCAGGCGATCTGGCGCGCGGCCAGCCGCTCGTCGAGCTTGTCCAGGTCGCCGCTCGGGGAGATCGTGAGCAGGTACTCGGGCCCGGCGATCGCGCCGATCTGCGGCACCCCCGTGGACTGGAAGGCCGCGCCGACCCCGAACTGAGCCGGCGGGCGGAGCAGCGCGGTCCGGGGCAGCCCGTGGGCCCGGGTGGCGTCCCGGGTGAGCTGGAACATCTTGCCCTGGGTCGTCCACACGCCGAGCATCTCGGCCTGCCCGGTGGGGTGGTAGCCGTCGTCGAGCGTGTCGATCCACTCGGAGCAGCCCAGGTGCTCGACGGTCAGCGCGGCCGCGGCGCGCTTGACCAGGTCGGGATGGCTGTCGATCCAGCCCTGGGTCTGGGGCAGGTCGGCCACCATGTGCCCGGGCCAGGCCGCGAACACGAGCGTCCGGCGCAGGCGCTGGTGCGCGGGCAGCGAGGCGAAATGACGCGCCAGCTGGGTGAACACGACCCCGCCGTTCTCCTCCACGAAGCCCTGCCCGTCGGTGTGGGTGTTGAAGATCAGTGTCTCCCGGCTCCGGCTCCGGGCAGCACGGCCGTGATCGCCCGGGTCGGGGCCTGGCGGCGCGACGCCGTCAGGGTCAGTCTGGCGCCGGGGCGCCCGGAGGCCACCGCCCGGAGCCTCCGGCCCTCGTCGCGGTCCACGTACAGAGCGGGGAGGGGCTCGAAACCGTGGGTGAACGGGAGGTATCCGCCCTTGAGGGCCGCGAACGACGCATCGCAGATGAACACGACCGCCCGGGCCCCCAGCCCCTGGAACGGCGCCAGCGGCACGCCCAGCCCGGGCTCGATCCACACCCGCTTGTAGTCGCTCGCCGTCCAGTCGGTGATCGTGTGGCCGGGCCAGCTCAGGTAGGTGGCGATGGGCAGGAAGGCGCCCGCGGTCAACGGCACCGGCATCGGCAGATCGACCAGCAGAATCGAGCCCTGGGCTCCGCCCCCGAGCGTCCCGCCGAGGCCCTGGGCCCACGACGCCAGCTCTGAGGGATACCGCGTGATCGCGGCCTTGAGCGCGTTCAGGTCGGTCCCGCTGATGCTGAGCGACGGGAGCGGTGCCCCCGTAGACCAGCGGGCCAGTGACCCCCTGGGTCGGGGTCTCCTGGGACCGGGGGTAGTAGGTGGCGATCCGCGCCGGGCCCGCGTGGGCGCCCTCAGTGATCTCCAGGCCATGGTCCTGAGCCAGCCACCGCTCGGTCGTGTAGCCGTCGCAGTCCACCAGGCTGAGGCCAGCCCGGTCGAAGCGGTCCTCCAGCCAGCCGATGTAGCGCTCGTGCTCGGGCGAGGCGGTCAGTCGGGGCCCGAACTCGACCATCCGGGTGAAATCCTGGCGAATCTGCTCGGGGCTGGGCAGCGGCACGGTCCGCCGGCGCCGGAGCGGCCGACCGCTGGCCAGGCCGGGCGCGCCCGCGATCGCCGTGCCCGCGCCCAGGACGGCGGCCCGGGTCAGGAAGCGCCGGCGGTCCAGGAGCTGCTCTGGCGTCACGCCCAGTGAACGCCCACCGGCGCGGCGACTTGCATTTCGCGTTGCAAACGACCCCGCGGGCGGTCAAGGCTGGAGATCTCCCAGCGGCACCCGGTACCGTAGTCAGCCGTGAAAACCAAGGACATCAAGACATCCGGGGTGGACCAGAACGCGGCCTGTGACGTGTGCGGGCGGACCCTGCTGCGTGGTGAACGGGCCCATCCCTACCTGGAAGGCGAGGCGCGACGCACGGTATGCGAGCTGTGCACCTCGCGGGCCCAGCGCGAGGGCTGGACCCCGGAGGGGACCGTGATCCCGTACGACGGCCGAGCCTCGTCATCCCACCGCCGTCGCCCGCTGTTGCGGCGCCTGCGCCGCCGCGAGTCCGGGACCGAACTCCCCGAGGCGGCCCCCGAGGCCTATGAGCCCGCGCCGGCGCCCCCTGCTCCGGCCCCGCGGCCCCGGGCTCCCGCCACCGAGCCCCGCCACGTCCGGGCGATCCCGGCCAGCCCCGAGCAGCGGATGGTGGCCGCCGTGGACGCCTTCAACTCCTCCGAGCATCCGCGTACGATCGCCGGTATCGCCCGGTCACTGGGCGAGCCCGACGTCACGGTCAGGCCGGCGGCCAACTCCCACGGCAACGTCCAGATTCTGGTCGCCTGGGAGCTGTGCTGGTACCGGTACGACGCCGATCTCAGAGACGACCCCGGCGCGGGCAAGGTCCGGCTGGAGGAGCAGGGGACTGAGCTGAGCGAGCTCGCCCCCGGGGAGCTGGAGCCCAACGCGGTGGCCGACGAGAGCGGCACGCTGCGTCTGGACGCCTGACTGGACGAAAGTTCGATGGTGTCCTGGGCCCGCCCCCAATAGCATCCGCCCCGTGATCTACTGCGTCGTCCCTGAGCCGCTGGCCGATCAGCTTCTGGACAAGCTCACCGCCTACTACTCCGATGACCCCAACGTGACGGTGATGGTGGACCGTCGCAAGGGCTCCCGGCGGGAGCGTGGCTCAGGCGGCGGTGGTAACCGGGAGCTTCGGGATCGCCGCCGGGCCCGCGTTCCCGGTGAGTTGCCGCCACTGACGGCAGATTGAGGCTCGTCGTGCACGTGGACGGCGGGGCCCGCGGCAACCCCGGGCCCGCCGCCGTCGGCGTTGTGCTGTCCACGCCCGACGGCCAGGTGGTGGAGGAGGTGGCGCAGCGGATCGGCCACGCCACCAACAATGTGGCGGAGTATCAGGCGGTGCTGCTCGGGCTGGAGCACGCCCGGGAGCTCGGTGGAACCGAGGTCGAGCTCATCAACGACTCGGAGCTCGTGGCCCGCCAGCTCACCGGGGCCTACAAGGTCAAGCACCCGTCGATGAAGCCGTTGCACCGGCGGGCCCTCGGCCTGCTGGCGGGCTTTGAGCGCTGGAGCATCCGGACGGTGCCCCGGGCGGCCAACGCCCGGGCTGACGAGCTGGTCAACGAAGCTCTGGACGGCGGCTGATGTGCCTCATCGACGAGCAGCGGCCGTCGGCGCGTCCTCGCTGCGACTTTTAGCCCAGCTTTCGGTGCGATGGCCGACACCGCTGTACTCTCTGGAACCGTGGCTGCCACAGACATGCTGATTGAGCTCAGGGTGCGGCTGGAGGAGGCCAGCTCCTCCCTGCGTGCCGGCGAGCTTGAACCCGACGCGGCGCTGGCGCTGATCGAGGAGTGCGCCCGACTGGCCTCGCAGGCCACGGCCCAGGTTGAGGAGCACACCCGCGCGGCGCTTGAGCCGCTCCCAGATCTTCCCGGCCAGCTCCCGCTGCCCGCCGCGTAGGCCTGAGGTGGCCTCAGCGGCGACTCCGCAGGTTCCATCGGGCCTGCCTGACTACCCCGACCACCTGCGCCAGCAGGTCGAGGACTACCTGGCCGAGATCGGGTTTGGCGGGGACTCGGCCGTGCGGGGGCTCGAGGAGGCGATGCGCTATTCGCTGCTGGCGGGCGGCAAGCGGATCAGGCCCGTGCTGGCGCTGGCCACGGCTATCGCCATCGGCCGGGATCCGCTGCAGACGCTGCCCCTGGCCGCCGCCCTGGAGCTGATTCACACCTATTCCCTGATCCACGACGATCTGCCGGCCATGGACGACGACGATCTGCGCCGGGGCCAGCCGTCGTGCCACAAGGTGTTCGGCGAGGACGTGGCGATCCTCGCCGGCGACGCGCTCTATGCCGAGGCGATCCGACTGCTGCTGGCCGAGCAGGCCGGGGAGCCGGCCAACCTGCTGGCCGTGGCGCGGGATCTGGCGGCCGCCACCGGAGTGGACGGGATGGTGGGCGGGCAGTACATGGACGTCGCCGGCACCGCTCCGGGGGGCCCGGAGGGGCTGCGGCGGCTGCACGAGCTCAAGACCGGGCGTCTGATCGGCGCCAGCATCGAGTGCGTGCTGGCGCTCGATGGCGGCTGCGGACCTGACACAATCGCGTCGTTCAGCGCATTCGCGACCGAGCTCGGCGTGCTGTTTCAGATCGTGGACGACATTCTCGACGTCACCGGATCCCAGGATGCGCTGGGCAAGCGCCGCGGGAGCGACGAGCGACTGGGCAAGCGGACCTACGTCAGCGAGTTCGGGCTCGACCGGGCTCGTGAGCTGGCGGCGGACTGCCATCATCGCGCTCGGGCCGCGCTCGCCGAGGCCGCGCCGGTGTCGGGTGAGGAGCTGGAGCAGATCACGAACTTCATCGCCACCAGGACCCACTGATGACAGACCTACTGAACACGATTGACAACCCCCAGGACCTCCACGGGCTGACCGATGAGCAGCTCCAGGCGGTGGCCCAGGAGCTGCGCGAGCACATCATCGACACCGTGGGTGAGATCGGCGGCCATTTCGGGGCCAACCTGGGTACGTGCGAGATCGCGGTGGCGCTGCACTCGCTGCTGGACTCCCCGCGGGACAAGGTTCTGTGGGACGTGGGCCACCAGGCCTACCCGCACAAGGTCCTGACCGGGCGCCGCGACCAGCTCGACACGATCCGCCAGTACGGCGGCCTGGCCCCGTTCTGCGCGATCCACGAGTCTGAGCACGACATCATGGGCGCCGGCCACGCCTCGACGGCGATCGGCTACGCCGTGGGCATCAAGGAGGCCATGCGCCGGGGCGGCGGAGACAACGGGAACGTGGTCGCCGTGGTCGGAGACGGCGCCATGACCGGCGGGGTGGCGTTTGAGGCGGTCCACCAGGCGGGCGGGCTCGGGACCCCGATCGTCGTGCTGCTCAACGACAACGGGATGTCGATCGCCCCCAACGTGGGGGCGCTGTCGCGGTACTTCAACCGCATCCGCCTGAACCCGAAGCTGTGGCACGCGCGCGAGGACATTGAGGGCGGGCTGACCAAGCTGCCCGCCGGGATCGGGGCGGCGTTCGAGCGCTTCGGACCGTATGTCAAGGAATCAATCAAGGCCTTCTGGGCGCCCGGGCTGTGGTGGGAGGAGCTCGACTTCGCCTACATCGGCGTCGTGGACGGCCACGATGTCCGCGCGCTGCGGATGGCCCTGCGCGATGCGCTGGCCGCTCAGCGGCCCGTGGTGGTCCATTGCGCCACGGTCAAGGGCAAGGGCTTCGCCGCCGCCGAGGAGGGCGGGCTCGAGGGGATGGAGAAGTGGCACGCCGCGAAGCCCAAGTCGATCCGCAACGGCGCCCCGGCCAAGAGCTCGTCCAACGGCGCGGCCAAGGCCTCCAAGCCCCCGCCTCCGGCCTACACGGAGGTGTTCGGCAACGCGCTGGTCGCCGAGTGCCGGCGCGACGAGCGCGTGATGGGGATCACGGCGGCGATGAACTCTGGGACCGGCCTGAACATCCTTCAGCACGAGCTGCCCGACCGCTACTTCGACGTCGGCATCGCCGAGCAGCAGGCCGTCCTGTTCGCGGCCGGGCTGGCCCTCCAGGGGCTCAAGCCGGTGGCGGCGATCTACTCGACCTTCCTCCAGCGGGCCTACGATCAGATCGTCCACGACGTGTGCCTGCAGAACCTCAACGTCGTGTTCGCTATGGATCGGGCAGGGCTGGTCGGCGACGACGGACCCACGCACCACGGAGCCTTCGATATCGCCTACCTGCGCTGCCTGCCCAACATCGTGCTGATGGCGCCGCGCGACGAGGCGATGCTGGCCCACATGCTCCATACGGCCCTTTGCTACGACAACGGTCCGATCGCCCTGCGCTACCCGCGCGGCGCGGGTGTGGGCGTGCCGCTGCCCACCCAGCCGGAGGAGATCGAGGTGGGGACCGGCGAGATCCTCCGCGAGGGCGACCGTGTCGCCCTGCTGGGCTACGGCACCGGCGTGGCCAAGGCGCTCGAGGCGGCCGCCATCCTGGCCTCCGAGGGCGTGTCGGCCACCGTCGCCGACGCCCGTTTCGCCAAGCCGATCGACGCTGGCCTGGCCGCCCAGCTGGCCGCCGAGCACGAGCTGCTCGTCACCGTCGAGGAGGGCGTCCTGGCCGGCGGCTTTGGCTCGGCCGTGTGGGAGACGCTGTCCGATGCCGGGCTGGGGGTGCGGATCCTCCGAGTGGGGCTGCCCGATCGCTACGTGACCCACGGCGCTCCCAAGCTTCTGCACGAGGAGGTCGGGTTCACCGGCCAGCGGATCGCCGAGCGCGTCCGGGCGGCCGTGGAGGACCCCGGAGACGAGGCGGGGGCCGAGGGTTGGCGAGGACGCATCACCCGCAGTCGGCCGTGATCTTCCGTCCGGGCGGGCTCCTTGCCCGCGGACCCTCGCTCTGACAAACTAGGCAGCGGTCTCCAGCGCTGGGACCGAGAGGCCAACCGACCATTTAGGGGCTGGACGTGCAAGGTCTAACGGGACTGCGGGTTCGAGTGATCGCCATGACGGCGGGTCTGGCGTTGGCCCTGGCCGTCGGAGCTCAGGCTGCTTCGGCCACGGTCTGGCACGTCAACAGCACGGCCGACCCGGGCTCGGGTTGCTCGGCGGGCAACTGCACGCTTCGGGCCGCGATCGCGTCGGCGGCCAGCGGAGATACGGTCGACGTGCCGGCCGGCCACTACTTACTGACGGCGGGAGTCATCATCATTCCCAACGCGATCACTGTCCTCGGTGCCGGGGCCGGCCAGGTCACGATCGACGCCAACATGGCCAGCCAGGTCTTTTCTGTCCCGGTCGGCGGCGCGCTCAACCTGAATCGCGTGACTGTTACGGGGGGCAGCCAGCCCCAGGGATTCGGGGGGGACATCTACAACCGCGGGACACTCCTCCTGGACCAGAGCACCGTCAGCAACGGGACCGCTCAAGAGGGAGGAGACATCTACACCGAACAGGGGCAAACCCCCGGAGCCAGTCTCGTGCTCACAGGTAGCACGATCAGTGGTGGCAGTGCGGGCAGCCTCGGCGGCGGGATATATGTGGGCTTGGGCGCGACCGGCACGATCATGAACAGCACGGTCTCGGGAAACACCGTGGCGGCCGGTGGCGGCCAGGGCGGCGGAATCTTCACCGCCGGCACGACGTCGATCACGGGAACCACGATCACCGCCAACACCGTCGGCACCGGGGGATACGGCGGAGGCATCTCCGACAGCGGCAGCCTAGCTGTCGCCAACAGCACGGTCACGGGCAATACCGTGACGAGCGGCGGGACGGGCGGTGGGATCTATGGCGTGGGCGATGTCCACACCATCTCCGTCGCGAATGCGACGATTGATGCCAACAGCTCCTCCGCGGGCGCGAACCTCTACTTCTTTACGCCCTCGTTTCCGACACCGCCTCCGCCTCCGCGTTCGACTCCGCTCAGCGGGGCAATGGGCCGCCCGGTCAACACCGCGCAGCCATCTCTCACCGCTCCCGGCTTTGAGAACACGATCGTCGCCGACGCGAGCGGCGGCGGTTCCAACTGCGCGAGCAACGACCAGATGCCAGCTTCCAATGGTCACAACCTTGAGGACGACACCGGTGCCTCCACTTCGATCGGAACCTGCGGTTTCAGCACCGCGACCCATGACCTCGTCGGCGTGAACCCAGAGCTCGGTCCGCTGGCGGACAACGGAGGTCCGACGCAAACGATGGCTTTGGTGGCCAACAGCCCGGCCGTCGACGCAGGCGCCACGATCACGGCGATCAGTACCGATCAACGGGGCTTTCCTCGGCCCCAGCCTCCGGGCGGCGCCTTCGACATCGGCGCCTACGAGCAGGGGGCGCTGGTGGATCTGGGAATCTCAATGACCGGCTCGCCGAACCCAGTCACGGTGGGCAAGCAGCTCACCTACACCCTCACAGTCAAGAACGACGGGCCGACAAGTGACCCCGCGTCGGGCGTCTCGGTGACGGAGTCGGTCCCCGCCGATGTGAAGCTGATGTCGGTCGAGTCGTCCCAGGGAGCCTGCGCCCCTTCAGCGGGATCGATCGATTGTCACTTGGGCAGCCTGAACCGGCCGGACGTGGCAACGGTCACGGTGACGGTCATCCCCCAGGCCGTGGGTACGACCCAGAGCGCGGGCGAGGTCTCGGGAGATGGGCATGATCCGACTACGGCCAACAACGGGGCCTCGGTGAGTGTGCAGGTCGACGACCGGCCCGCCGTCCGCGCGGACAGAGCCCAGGGTGTCTCTTTCGAGGAGGCCACGCTGCGCGGAAGGGTCAACCCCAACAATGCCGCCACGACGTACTTCTTCCAGTTTGGCCGCACCACCGATTACGGCTCCCAGACCGCGGCGACAGGCATCGGCGCGGGCACCTCGGCGGTGGTGGTTTCGAACGTTCTTCACGGCCTGAGCCCCGGGACGGTGTACCACTTCCGGGTCGTGGCCAAGAACGCCGTCGGTCAGGCGTTCAGCCGCGACCGCACTTTCCGAACGCCCCAGCTCGCCTCGCTGCACGTGACGCCGCCCAAGATCACCGCCGGCGAGCGCGTCGACGTATACGGGAACGCCGGCGCCTGCCCGGTGGGTTCGACGCTCACCCTGTTCTCGCCGGCCTTCCCCTTTACCCACAAATACAATGGCCAGGGAGCCGTCTACACCACGGTCAAGACCGGCGGCGACTTCTCCATCTTCGTCCAGATCCCCAGCTCACGCACGGGTGGCCCGTACCCGGTCTCGGGCCTGTGCGGAAAGCTCGGGGGGTAGCGGGACGGGGGGCTCGGGGGCGGCGAGGGCCCTCGGCGCACTTCCCTTAAATGGAAACGGCCCGCCGAGGCGGACCGTTTCCGAGGGAGGAGAGATGTGTCTCTGTTAGGGAAGCCATCCAGAGGCTTCCGCTCCATGATTGCCCGCGCCGGGCCGTCCGAATGTGATCTTGCGCACGGAAGGGGGCGCAGAACGCGGAGGCTGGTCGACTGAGTAGACAGATAGTCGACTTTCTCGACCAGCCCCTCCCTAATAGCTCATGCTCCCGGAACCCAGCCCTGAGGGCGGATTCACGTACCGTTGCGCGGTGTGAAACGCGTTCGCGTGGACTCGCTGCTGTCCGACCGGGGGATGTTCCCGTCCCGGGCCCGAGCCGCGGCCTCGGTCCTGGCCGGAGAGGTGACGCTCGGGCGGGCCGGAGAGCGGGCCCGCAAGCCGGGCCAGCTCGTCTCTGAGGATGTCGAGCTGAGCGTGTCCCAGGGGCGCGCGTTCGCCTCCCGCGGCGGCATCAAGCTCGCCAATGCCCTGGACGTGCTCGGCCTCTCGGTGGCCGACCGCCACGCCCTGGACGTGGGGGCGTCCACCGGGGGGTTCACCGACTGCCTGCTCCAGCGCGGCGCCGGGCATGTGGTGGCGGTCGACGTGGCCTACGGCGAGCTCAACTGGCGCCTTCGCAACGATCCGCGGGTCACGGTCCTCGAGCGGACGAACGCCCGGGCGCTGGACCCCGGGGGGCTGCCCTATACCGCCGACCTGATCGTGATCGACGTGTCCTTCATCTCGCTGACCAAGGTCCTCGGACCGGTGCTCGCGTGCGCGGCGGCCCGGTTTGACTGCCTGGCCCTGGTCAAGCCCCAGTTCGAGGTCGGCCGCGGACAGGTGGGGAAGGGCGGAGTGGTCCGCGAGCCGGCCCTGCGCCGGGAGGCCCTGCTTCAGGTCGGCAAGGCGGCGTCAGAGCTCGGGGCCGCCGTCCTGGACTACGCCAGCTCGGGCCTTCCCGGGCCGAAGGGCAACCTGGAGACGTTCGTGTGGCTGGCCGAACGAGAGCGAGGCGGAGTCGATGACCTGCAGGACGCGATCCGGAAGGTGGAGCCGTGACCGCGCCTCGGACCGCCACGGTCATGACTCACCGGCGCCCCGAGGAAACCGCCCCGGCGCTGGCCAGCCTGCGCGAGCTGGCGGTCAGCGCAGGCACCACGCTGCGCTTCGATCCCGAGGAGACGCGCAAGCACGGGCTCGCGCCGGGCGACGGTCTGGCGTTGGACGCCGAGGTCCGCCTGGACGTGGACATCTGCTTCGCGATCGGGGGCGACGGGACGATCCTGACCGCGTTGCGCACGTATGCCGGGACCGGCGTCCCGGTGTTCGCGGTCAATTTCGGCGAGATCGGGTTCCTGGCCACCGTCGAACGCGACCAGGCTCCGGACGGCTTTGCCCGTGCTTTCGCCGGGGACTTCGAGGTACTGGCCCTCCCGGGGATCGAGTTTTCAGGTTGCAAAGGTCGGTGGCTGGGGATCAACGACGTGTCGATGCACCGCCAGGCCGGCAAGCGCGTGGCCCACCTGCAGTACTCGGTCGGCTCAGATGAGATCGGCCGCGTGCGCTGCGACGGGCTCGTGGTGGCCACCCCGGCCGGGTCCACGGGCTACAACCTGGCCAACGGGGGGCCCGTGATGGCCTGGGGTGTGGAGGGGTTCGTGGTCTCGTTCATCGCGCCCCACTCGCTCGCCACCCGGGCCTTGGTGGTCGCACCGGCCGATGTGCTGAGCGTCAGCAACCGCTCTGTCGAGGAGCCGGTGGATGTGGTCGTGGACGGCCGCCCGGTGTGTGTCCTCTCCCCCGAGGAGAGCATTGAGGTGCGGTTCGTACGCGAGCAGGGGCACCTCGCTCAGCTATCGGGGTCGAGTTTCTACCTCCGGCTGCGGGAGAAGTTCGGTCGCCTGGCGAGCGCGCCGTAGCTCATCTGACAAACGGCCGTGCGAAGCCGCGGGCACGTGAGCGCCCGGGTCCGTCGGGGCCGCCTGGTACACCGGGGCCGTGCTCTACGAGCTCCGAATTGAGAACCTCCTCCTGGTGTCGCGGGCGGAGCTCCGGCTGGCTCCGGGGCTGAATGTGATCACGGGCGAAACCGGCGCCGGCAAGACGATGCTGGCCCACGCGCTCGACCTGCTGCTGGGCGGGAGGCCGAAGGGACGGATCGTCCGGGCCGGGGCCTCCGAGGCCTACGTGGAGGGGATCTTCGCCCGCCCCCGTGGGTTGGAGCACCCCGTCCTGGAACGCGTGCCGGATGACGTCCAGGAGCTGGTCCTGGGCCGCCGGGTGTGGCCCGACGGGCGCACCCGGGCTTACGTCTGTGGGCGGGCGGCCACGGTGGGCGACCTGCGGGACCTGGGCGAGAGCCTGCTGTCCTTCTACGGTCAACACGAGCATCGAAAGCTGATGCTCGGTGCTGTACAGCTGGAGATCCTGGACGGTCACTGCGGGCCGCGGGCGCTGGCGTTGCGCGAGCAGGTGGCCGAGGCCCACGTCCGCGTCAGGGCGCTGGAACACGAGCGGGAGGAGCTCGGCGAGCTGTCGGGGGCCCACGAGCGCGAGCTCGACCTGATCAACTTTGAGCTGGGAGAGATCGAGGCCGCGGAGCCCGACGTGGGGGAGTGGGACGAGTTGACCGGGGAGCGCGACCGCCTGCGACACCTGGACACGCTCCGGACGGCGGCGGCCGCCGGTGCCCAGGCGCTGAATGGCGAGACCGGCGGAGCGGTGGAGGTGCTGGCCCGGGCCCTCCCCGCGCTCCGAGACGCGGCGGCCATCGACGCCATCCTGGAGCCGCTCGCCTCTCGGCTTGAGTCGGTCCGGATCGAGGCCGAGGACCTGGCGGCCGAGCTCGGCCGGTACGGATCGGAGATCGAGTCGGCGCCCGGCCGCCTGGAGGACGTCGAGGAGCGCCTCGGCGTGCTCTCGCGCCTGATGCGCAAATACGGCGGGTCCGTGGAGTCTGTTCTGGCCCACGCGGAGGAGTGCCGTTGCCGCCGCGCCGAGCTCGACGGCGCCGAGACGAGGACCGGCGAGGTCGAGGCCTCGCTCGCTGAGGCTCGTCGCGAGCTGGATCAGCACGCCGCGGCCCTGAGTGAGACCAGGCGGGCCGGTGCCCCCAAGCTGGCCAAGGCCGTGCGCGCCCGCCTGGCGGAATTGGCGATGGCGGAGGCCGAGTTCGAGGTCAAGGTCGAGCCACGCGCCGACGGCTGCGGACCTCGGGGGGCGGACTCGGTCGAGCTGATGATCGCGCCCAATCCGGGGATTCCTGCCGCTCCGTTGCGGGAGGTCGCCTCGGGTGGCGAGGTCTCGCGGGTGATGCTGGCCCTGCTCAGCGTGGCCCACGGCGGCCCCAGCGGGAGGCGGGCTCGCGGGAAGGCCGATGACCCCACCGAGGCCGCGCTGCTCGTGTTCGATGAGATCGACACCGGGGTGGGCGGTCACACGGCCCGCACAGTGGGCCAGCACCTCCGGGACCTGGCGGGGGGCCGCCAGCTGCTGTGCATCACCCACCTTCCGCAGGTGGCCGCGCTGTCCGACCGCCATTTCACGGTCCGCAAGGAGACCGGGACCGTGCCGGCGTTGGCCACCGTCGCGCAGCTGGACGGGGATCAGGTCGTGGCCGAGGTGGTCCGGATGCTCGGAGCCAGCGCCGATGACCGAGCGGCCGGCCAGCACGCGCGCCAGCTGTTGCGGCAGGCCGCATAGCCCGCGACTGGCCGCGGGACGGTCGCCGGGCCCGTCCGGGGGGCGCGCTACCGTGGAGTAACGGCCCACTAGACTTGCTACCAAAGGAAAGGCGCGATGCCCGCAGGCGAGACCCGTTTCATCTTCATTACCGGCGGGGTCGTCTCCTCCCTCGGCAAGGGCATCTCCGCCGCCTCGATTGGACGTCTGCTGGTGGCGCGCGGGCTGAGCGTCCAGCTCCAGAAGTTCGATCCCTACATCAACGTCGACCCGGGGACGATGTCGCCGTACCAGCACGGCGAGGTGTTCGTGACCGAGGACGGCGCGGAGACCGACCTCGACCTGGGGCATTACGAGCGGTTCACCGACGCCAACACCAGCCGCGCGTCCAACGTGACGGCTGGCGGGATCTACAACACCGTGATCCGGCGCGAGCGGCGCGGCGACTACCTCGGGGCGACGGTCCAGGTGGTCCCCCATATCACTGACGAGATCAAGCACCGCGTGCGGCTGATGGCCGAGTCAAGCGACGTCGATTTCGTGATCACGGAGATCGGCGGGACGGTGGGCGACATCGAGTCGCTGCCCTTCCTCGAGGCGATCCGGCAGTTCCCGGTGGACGTCGGGCGGCGGCGGTGCATGTTCATCCACCTCACGCTGGTCCCGTACATCGGCCACGCCGGGGAGCTGAAGACCAAGCCCACGCAGCACTCGGTCAACGAGCTGCGCCGGATCGGAATCGCGCCCGACATGGTCGTGTGCCGCTCGGAGTCGGCCCTGTCGGACGAGATCCGCAAGAAGATCGCTCTGTTTGCCAGCCTGCCCGTGGAGGCCGTCGTCTCAGCCCGCGACGTGCCCGACATCTACCAGGTCCCGCTCGTCTTTCAACAGGAGGGGGTCGACGACTACATCCTCCACGAGCACTTCGGCCTGGACGCGCCGGCCCCCGACCTGACCGGGTGGGAGGCGATCACCCGCAAGGCGGCTGAGGCCACCGATCATGTCCGGATCGCCCTGGTGGGCAAGTATGTCCAGCTCGAGGATGCCTATCTGTCGGTCGTCGAAGCGCTCAAGCACGCCGGCGTGCACCACGGTGCCCGGGTGGAGGTCGACTGGGTGGATTCGGAGGCCGTGAGCGACCCGGCGGTCGCGCATCGCATGGCCGAGGCCGGAGGAATCCTGATTCCCGGCGGGTTCGGCGGTCGCGGGATCGAGGGCAAGATCCGGGCCGCCCAGATCGCCCGGGAGCAGCGGATCCCGTACCTGGGTATCTGTCTGGGCATGCAGATCGCGGTGGCCGAGTTTGCCCGCAACATGGCCGAGATGGAGGGCGCGAACTCGACCGAGTTCGACCCCGAGACTCCGTTCCCGGTCATCGACCTGCTGCCCGAGCAGAAGGAGCTGGCCGACATGGGCGGGACCATGCGCCTGGGAGCTGACCCGATCAAGCTCCATGACTCCACTCGAATCCGTGAGCTGTACGGCGAGGCGGTCATGTACGAGCGCCACCGCCACCGTTACGAGGTCAACAACCACCTCCGCAAGCGGCTCGAGTCGGCCGGCCTGCGCTTCTCGGGCACGTCGCCCGACGAGCGACTCGTGGAGGCGATTGAGCTGCCGAACAGCGAGCACCCGTTCTTCGTCGCCTCCCAGTACCACCCAGAGTTCAAGTCCCGCCCCGAGCGTCCTGCGCCTCTGTTCGACGCGTTCGTGGAGGCGGCGCTGGCCCGTGGTCGTGGCCCCGAGTCGGGGCCGGTAACGGACGAGCAGCCCGCGGCCGAAGCCCGGGCGCCGTCCACGGCTTCGTGAGCCGCGCCACCGAGGCCGAGCGCAGCCAGCTGGGCGAGACGTTCGCCGCGCTGTGCCGGATCGACAGTCCGTCCGGCCGGGAGCGGCCATGCGCCGACTGGGTGGCCTCCGAGCTCGGGGTCATGGGCCTGGAGGTCCTGGAGGACGGCACGCAGGATCAGACCGGGTCTGACGCGGGCAACCTGCTGGCCAGGCTCCCGGGCCGCAGTGGTCAGACCCTCCTCGTCTGCGCGCATCTGGACACGGTGCCGGCGATAGCACCGGTCGAGCCGGTGGTCGTCAACGGCGGCTGGGAGAACGCCAACGAGGCGATCCTGGGGGCCGACAACAAGGCTGCCGTGGCCGTGGCTCTGGAGCTGACCCGGTGGCTGGTCCGTCAGCCGGGCCCGCCGGACGTCGGCCTGGAGCTTCTGTTCACGACCTGTGAGGAGGTGGGGCTGCAGGGCGCCAAGGCGTTCGACGCGCAGCAATTGCGCAGCCCGTTCGGATACGTCTTTGACCACGCCTCGGCGATCGGGGAGATCGTGCTGGCCTCGCCGACGTATTACCGGATCGTGGCCGACATCTCGGGCCGGGCGGCCCACGCCGGAATCCGGCCGGAGAACGGCCGCAGCGCGATCCTGGCCGCCGCTCGCGCGATCGCGGCCATGCCCCTCGGCCGTCTTGACCCAGAGACGACGGCCAACGTGGGGACGATCAACGGGGGCACCAACACCAACGTCGTGCCCGAGCACTGCCGGGTCGAGGCCGAGGCCCGGAGTCTGGCCAGCGCGAGGGCGGAGGAGCTGGCCACCGAACTGATCGACCACCTCCAGGAGGCGGCCGACGCCAGCGAGTGCGACCTGGATGTGAGCGTCCAGCGGATGTTCGACGGTTACCGAACAAAGCAGCGTGAACCGACGGTGGTCCTGGCCGAGCGGGCGCTCCGGGCCTGCGGCTACGAGCCTCGTCCGATCGTCACCGGGGGTGGCTCGGACGCCAACGCCCTGATCAGAGCAGGCTTTCCCGCGCTGAACCTGGCGAACGGGACAGAGCGCAACCACGAGCCCACCGAGAGGGTCAGCGTGGACGCGCTGGAGGGGATGCTGGACGTGGCGATCGCGTTGATCGAGCACGCGCCCGCCGTGCTCGCGGAAGCTGACTCAGCCGCCGATCGATGAGCTCGGATTTCGAAGCGCTGGACCGACGGGTCCAGTGGACGGGCAAGTTCATCCGGGCGGGGACAGAGCGCTTTCGCCACGCCGATGGCGCAGAGGTCGAGCGGGACAAGGTTTGGCATCCGGGCGCCGTCGGTGTCCTGGCTCTGGACCAGACCGCGATCTGGTTGACGCGCCAGCCCCGGGAGGTCATCGGTGCCGCCGCCTCGCTTGAGATCCCGGCCGGCAAGCTCGACGTCCCCGGCGAGCCTCCGCTCCGGACCGCGCAGCGCGAGCTCGCCGAGGAGGTGGGTCTCCAGGCCGCTCGGTGGACGGAGCTGCTGGACATCTACACGAGCCCGGGCTTCAGCGACGAGCGGGTGTGGTTGTACGAGGCCCGCGAGCTCAGCCCGGCCAACGGCGCTCAGGCCGAGGAGGACGAGCGGATTGAGATCGTCGCCTGGCCGCTGGACCGGTTGGACGACGCGATCTCGCAGTGCCACGACGCCAAGTCGCTCGTCGCCCTGCTCTGGCTCCAGGCCGGGCGGCCCCGAAGCTGACGGAGGCGACGGCGGGAGGACCGGCCCGCGCCGCCCCGAATAGGGTGGTATGGCCATCCAAGCCGCGCAGCCGCGCCTCACCGACCTGGTCCTGGACTTCCTGGGCTATCTGGAGGTGGAGCGAGGGCTGTCCCGCAACACGCTGGAGGCCTACCGCTCGGATCTCCAGCAGTTCGGCGAGTTTCTCACCCGGCACGGCCTGTCCGCGATGGACCTGGCCCCTGGCCAGTTGGCCGAGTTCATCACCGAGCTGGCCGAGGGCCGCGACGGCCGCCCGGCCTGCGCCCCGGCCACCCTTCAGCGCAAGGTGGCGTGTCTGCGCTCCTTCTACCGCTATCTGCGCCGCGAGCAGCTGATCGATCACGATCCGGCCCGCGAGCTTCGGGCCCCCCGGCTCCCCGCCCGGCTCCCGCACGTGCTGAGCCGGGATGAGATTCTGCGCCTGCTCTCCCAGCCCCGAGGAAACTCCCCGACGGCCATCCGGGACCGGGCACTGCTGGAGACCATGTACGCCTGTGGCCTGCGCGCCTCCGAGGCCATCGGCCTGGAACTGGCGGATCTGGATCTTGAGCTGGGAGTACTGCGGGCCCGGGGCAAGGGGTCAAAGGAGCGGATCGTCCCGGTCGGCAGCCAGGCCATCGACAGCCTCCGGACCTACCTAAACGGGGCTCGGGCGAAGCTGGTTGGCCTGACCGGCGAGACGCACGTGTTCGTCAACCGGCGGGGCACGGCCCTGTCGAGGCAGGGGCTGTACAAGATCGTCCAGCGGCACGCCCGGAGCGCCGGCCTGGCCGGCCGCATGAGCCCTCACACGTTGCGGCACACGTTCGCCACGCATCTGCTGGCCGGGGGGTGTGATCTGCGCTCGCTTCAGGAGATGCTCGGCCACGCCGACATCGCCACCACCCAGATCTATACGCACCTGTCGGTCGAACGCCTCCGCGACGTCTACTTCGAGGCCCATCCGCGGGCGGAGATCAAACAATCCCCATAGCATCTCCCGCGTGGGGATCACGCACTTCAACGACGCGCCCGCCCGGGACTACGACGTCGGCCACATCGTGGGTCACTGGTCCTTCCTGGGCGAGGCGGCGGGCTCGATCGGCGTAGGTGTCAGGAGGATCCAGGTCCCCGCGGGGAGTTGGTCGACGCCCGTGCATGAGCACGGAGCCGAGGAGGAGATCTTCTACCTGCTGGGCGGGCAGGGCATCACGTGGCAGAAGGGCAAGGCCGCAGTGGTGCGAGCCGGGGACTGCATCGTGTACCTGGCCGGACGAGGCGGCCACAGCCTCCACGCGCTCGAGGACCTGGATGTGCTGGCCTTCGGACCCCGGCACAGCGACGAGGCCGTAGGCTTTCCCAGGCTGGGGATGTCACTCGTGGCCAGGCGGGCGGTGGAGTCGGTTCCGGGCGCCATCGACGGGCTCCCGTTCCAATTCGTCCGCGAGGCCGAGCTGGGCCCCCCGGAGCTGAGCGAGCCCGGCCCGCGGCCGGCGACTGTCGTGAACATCGATGAGGTCGAGTCCCGGCATTTCGGCCGCGGTCCCGTGTCCTCGGAGGTCCGTGACCTCGGAATGGCGGCGGGGTCGCAGCGGACCGGGATCCAGCACTACGAGGTGCAGCCGGGCCGCAACGCCACCCCGGCCCACTGCCACTCAATGGAGGAGGAGATCTTCGTCGTTCTGAGCGGTCAGGGAGCGCTGGTGCTGGGCGATGAGGAGACGCCGGTCGGTCCAGGGCACGTCGTGGCCCGTCCTCCCGCGACCGGTGTGTCCCACATGTTCCGCGCCGGGTCCGATGGTCTCCAGTTCCTGGCTTACGGGACGCGAGAGCCCGGGGACATGTGCTTTTACCCCCGGTCGGGCAAGATCTCGTTCCGCGGCCTGGGAGTGGTGGGCCGACTCGAACGCCTGGACTATTGGGACGGGGAGGACTGACCCGCACCGGCCGCAGGCGCTGGGCGGGCCTGGCCGGGGCTGGGCTCCTCGGGCTGCTCGCGGGTTGCGGGAGCCGCACGCCGGCGCCGCAGTTGATACGGCCCGCAGCCCCCGGTGGCTTTCTGGTCAGCCGGTACCCAAACATCGGCTTCAGCGTGGCCGTCCCCGAGAACTGGAACACCGTGGCCGTGTACCCGCCGCTGGTCGCCGTGAGGATCTCTGATCAGGCGGTCATCGCCCTGTGGCGGTACCCGGTGAGGACCCAGCCGCCGCACACCACGGCCCAGCTGAGCCAGGCTGGCCGGCGGCTGGTCGCCGCGGCCCGAGGCCGCGACCACACCCTGCGCGTGCTCAACTCGAGCACGGGCTCCGTGGCCGGCTACCCGGCGATCGAGCTCCGGACCGTGCAGCGGATTGACCGGCAGGTCCGGGAGGTGAGCTCGACCCATCTGTTCGGGCCGGGCGAGGAGGTTGTCCTGGAGGAATATTCGCCCGTGAGCCTGTTCGCGGGCCTCGACCGCTCGGTGTTCTCGGCCGTGCGGCGGTCGCTGACCGCTCTCAGGCATTGAGGCGGCGTTCGTAGTCGTCGCGGACGCATGCGGGCCGGGGCGCTCCCGGATGCCGAGCACTACGCTGAGGCTGCATGCCCGAGCTCCCCGAAGTCGAGACGATTCGCCGCCAATTGGCCCCCCATCTGGAGGGGCGGCGGATTGAGGAGGTGGAGATCCTGGATGCGAGGTGGACGCGCCCGCATGACCCGCGCGAGGTCGAAGCCGGGCTTGATGGGACGGTCGTCAAAGAGGTCGGCCGAGCCGGAAAGTACCTCGACCTGTCGCTCTCGGGGGGCCGGCACCTCCTCATCCATTTGCGGATGACCGGGTCGTTGCTGTTCGACCCCGTACAGGAGCCGGTGCATACCAGGGTCCGCTTCCGGCTGGACGGCGGACACCGGCTTGCGTACGTGGACCCGAGGCGCTTTGGCACCGGGCATCTCATGGCTGGGCCCGCTGAGCGTGATGCGTACCTGAAGGCCCGGCTGGGGGCCGAGCCGTTCACCTCCGAGTTCACTCCCGCGTACCTGCGCCAGGCTGCCCGGGGCCGTCGGGCCCCGGTGAAGGCGTTCCTCCTGGACCAGCGCCGGATCGCCGGGGTGGGAAACATCTATGCCGACGAGGCGCTGTTCCGGGCCGGTGTCCATCCCCTGCGGTCCGCCGGGACACTCACCGGGCCGCAATGGGAGCGGCTTCACGCCGCGATCGAGGAGGTCCTGACCGCCGGGATCGACGCCCGCGGAGCCACGATCGACGACTTCCGTCACGTGGACGGGGCCAGGGGATCCTTCCAGGACCGATTCCTGATTCACCTCCGGGCCGGTGCGCCCTGCGTCGTGTGCGGTGGGCCCGTGCGCAAGATCGTGGCCGCCGGGCGGGGGACGTACGTGTGCGAGCGGTGTCAGAAGAAGCCGAGAGCCCGCCGACTGACGAAAGGCGGCGCTATGCCGCCAGCAGCTCGCTGAGCCGACCCTCGCGGTCGGCTGCCAGCAGTTCGGCGAAGCCGCCGATCGTCTCGCCCTCGATCATGATCTGGGGGAAGGAGAACATGCCGGTCTTCTGCTGAAGCTGGGCGCGACCGTCCGGGTCGCGTGCCAGATTGATCTCCTCGTACTGGATCCCGCGGCGCTCGAGCAGCGTCTTGGCGCTCGTGCACAGCGAGCAGTGATCGGTGGTGTAGATGGTTATCTCCCGCATTGCTTCAAAAAGTGTAGCCCGGACTCCCGGTTTCTGGTGGGCAACGGCTGCGGGTGTCTGGCGGCACTGATGCCGCGGCCGCTGAAGACCGAGGCGATCGTGCTGCGGTCGATTCGCTACGGCGAGGCCGACCGCATCCTCCATCTGTACACGCCCGAGCACGGGCGCCTGGGCGCCATCGCCCGGGGCGCTCGCCGGGCCCGGAGCCGGTTCGGGGCTCGCCTGGAGCCCTTCCTGCACGTCCGGGTGGTCCTGCAGCAGGGCCGCGGAGACCTCCACACGGTGTCGGGCGTGGACACGGTCACCGCCCATTCGGGCCTCCGGGACCATGCGGCCACGCTCGACGCCGCCGCCCGCGCCTGCGACGCCGTGGCCCGCCTGTTTGAGACCTCCGACCCCCATCCCGAGGTATTCCGCCTGCTGGCCGGCGAGCTGGCCCTGCTGTCGACCGACCCGGCTCATGCCCGGCTGGCCAACGGCCTGGCCTTTCGGCTCAAGCTCCTGTTGGCGGCGGGCATCCTTCCTCAGCTCGGCCGCTGCGTGGGCTGTGGCGAGACGCACGGCCTGCGGGGCTTCTCGCCGGCCGCCGGCGGAGTGGTGTGCGAGGCCTGTCAGGACTCGGCCTTTCCCCTCGGGGAGGAGTCCTATCGCTTCCTGGTGACGGCCATCGGTCGTCCGCTAGCCCAGGCGCCTGAGGCCTCCGAGCCGGCCCTCCGGCAGGCCGAGCGCGCGATCGGTGAGACGGCCGAGCACCATGCCCATGTCAGGCTACGGCCGCTTCTGGCCGCCACCTGACGCGCATCACAACACAGTTTCAGGTCGTTTGTGCGCCTCGGCGGCTGTCAGAATCGGTGTTGTGGCGGATCAGCTTCTGAGTCTTGGATATGGTGTTTATGATCTCAATCGATTTGCCGGACATCGCAATTTGTATGTCGCCAGGTTTCTGCGCATGGATCCGGAAGGCATATTTTCGGTAGCGCAGATAACCGCGATGATGCGGCTTTTCGGCTTGAGCAACGCGATGGCACGCATGGTGCCGATCATTGCGGCGGCGCCGGCCATGTCATATTTCATCTTCTCCATCCCATCGGCCGGCTTTATGGAAATGCCGCCAGTATCGAAGGTGACGCCCTTTCCTACCAAGCCGAGCAGCCATGAGGGCGCCGGCATCGTCGTCGACGTTGGCGCGGGCGTGACCACCGTGAAAAAAGGCGACCACGTCATCCCGCTCTACATCCCGGAATGCCGCAACTGCCCATCGTGCCTGTCGCGCAAGACCAACCTGTGCACCGCGATCCGCACCACCCAGGGCCTGGGCGTGATGCCCGACGGCACCATCGCGGTTTTCGCTCGAGGGCAAGACAATCCACCACTATATGGGCTGTTCGACCTTCTCGAATTTCACCGTGCTGCCGGAAATCGCGGTGGCCAAAATCCGTGCCGACGCGCCGTCGATAAGGCCTGCTATATCGGCTGCGGCGTCACCACCGGGATGGGCGCAGTGATCAACACCGCCAAGGTCGAGCCGGGTGCAAAAGCCATCGTGTTCGGGCTCGGCGGCATCGGACTCAACGTCATCCAGGGGCTCCGCCTCTTCGGCTCGAACGCGCCGGTGCTGCAGACGCTCGACGTCCCGATCAAACAGTTCCCGAACGCGGTCGGAACGCTGCTCACCGGCATTCGCGGCAACCTCATCACGGGCTTCATCGACAATCGAAACGGGTCGAATCTCGGAGTCGTCTACCGATCGGAACACCGGCGTCTGGACGCCGATTAAGTATCCCAGGTCGGCGAAAACCAGCGTCTATGGCCCGGCCATCACGCAGACGGGCTATCGCGTCGTCGGAAGTTACGAGAAAAAGGGCCAGACGAACGCCGACGGCTTCGTCTACGACTCAACCACGAAGAAGTATCTCACGGTCGACGCTCCTCCAAACCTGTGCGCGCCCAAATCCTGCAACTACACGATCGTCCACAGCAACTACGGCAATACGACGTACAAAGCCGTAGGAGACTGCGATGCGGGC
>CAVPKV010000031.1:0-65823 GCA_963705785.1 uncultured Solirubrobacterales bacterium
TCATCAGGGCCAGCGGGCGGCACTGACTGCGCCAGCCTGCGTGCCGCGCCCGAGGGGTCGCAGGCGCCGTGCACGGCGTGAAGCTGGCGGCCCCGGCCAGCTGGCCAGCTCAGCCAGCCGCGGCGGCAGACGACGGCCCTCCCGTCCGCCAGCATCAAGGTCCCCTGCAGCCGGGTGATCGTCATACCCCTGACCCTCACGCCACGGACCGACAGCTCCTGCAGCACAGCGATGAGCACACCACCAGGGGGCGGCGCCGCCGGCCGGGCTGTCCCCGATCCCGTGCCAGGGCTCATCACCGGGCCAGGCCAGGGCCCAGGCGCGGCGGGAACCATCGTGCCGCAGCCGCGCTACCAGCCGGCGGTGCGCCGCGATGAGGTGGGTGAAAGACATGGGGTTCTCCCCTGGCAGGTGAGGTGCGGATGACCCGGCTTCGCCGTATCAGGTCCGGCAGTCAGGCGGGCGCCTGGATGAGTCCCCCAGGCCGGGGCGGGGGCGATGCCGACCGGCCGGCCGAGGATGGCGGCGATGGTGCGCCCGGTGGCATCGTCGTGCCAGTCCAGGTGACTGGCGAGGCAAGCCGCCAGGTACAGGCCATGCCCGCTCTCGGCAGGTTCGGCGCGCACGGCAGGGTCACCGATGACGGGCTGGCCAGGTGATCCCTGGTCGGTCACCGCGATCCGCACACCCTGCCGCCACCGGCTGACCTGAACAATGACCAGCCCGCCTGTCACCCCGGATGCCGTATGCAGCATCGCGTTCGTGAACAACTCAGACAAGATCACGACCGCGTCGTCACAAAGAGGTGACCCGGGTAGCAGGCCCGCGACAAACCGGCGCGCGGCTCCCGCGTGCGCCGAGTCTGCTCTGGAAAAGCCCAGCCGCCCACGACGACACGGCGTGCGAATGCCCTTCCCCGCCCAAGGCTTACAGCACAGAACGCCCGGCGCCGCTTGACCACTCGTCACCGCAGCTAGTGCCGGTCCCCAAGAAGTTCGACCGGCGCCCGCCAGAGCGGGATCAGACTCGGATCAACGATCGCATCCGCGTGCCCGAGGTTCGCCTCGTGGGCGAGGACGGCAACCAGATCGGGGTCATCAAGACCGATGAGGCGCTCGAATACGCGCGCGAGCGGGATCTCGACCTGGTCGAGGTCGCGCCCGAGGCTCGCCCCCCGGTGTGCCGGGTCCTGGACTACTCCAAGTACAAGTATGAGCAGGCCCAGAAGGTGAAGGCGGCGCGCAAGCACCAGCAGCAGATCACGATCCGGGAGATCAAATTCCGGCCCAAGATCGCCCAGAACGACTACGACACCAAGAAGGGTCACGTCCGCCGGTTTTTGACCGGCAAGGACAAGGTCAAGATCACGATCATGTTCCGGGGCCGTGAGGTGACCCATCCCGAGCGGGGAACGGCTTTGCTGGACAGGCTGGCCGAAGATCTCCAGGACGTGGGTGTGATCGAGCAGTCGCCGCTTCAGGACGGCCGCAACATGACGATGCTGTTGGCCCCCTCCAAGGCCGCGCTCGCCGGCGAGAAGGGCGAGAAGGTCGCCGATGGCGAGAAGGGCACTGAGGCCGAGAAGGGCACCGAGGCCGGAAAGGGCGCCGAGTCCGAGAAGGGCACTGAGGCCGAGAAGGGCACCGAGGCCGGAAAGGGCGCCGAGTCCGAGAAGGGCACTGAGGCCGAGAAGGGCACCGAGGCCAAGCAGGCCACCGACGGCGAGAAGGGCACCGAAGGCGAAAAGCAGCCCACGCCCGAGCCGACGACGGAACCCGAGGCCGCGGACAGCGGCTCCGCGCAGGCCGACGACGGGACTCGGGAGCTCGCTCCCACCGACGCCGCCGCCTGAGCGGCGCCGGTTCGGGCGGCCCGCCTTCTGCTTTACTGAACGGCTCCCATGCCGAAGATGAAGACCCACTCGGGCGCCAAGAAGCGCTTCAAGCTGACCGCCTCCGGGAAGGTGCGGGGACGCCGCGCGTTCTCGACCCACATCCTGGAGAAGAAGTCCCCCAAGCGCAAGCGCCGCCAGGCGCGCCCGGTCTTCCTGTCTGACCATGATGTCCCTCGCGCCAAGACGCTGCTGGGGGCCAAGCACAGGAGCGGCAAGCGATGACCCGGGTCAAGCGGTCCGTTCACGCCCGTAAGAAGCGCCGCGCCACGCTCGCGATGGCCAAGGGCTACCGGGGAGACGCCAGCCGGCACTACCGGACCGCCAAGGAGGCCGTCCTCAAGGCCGACCAGTACCGCTACCGGGACCGCAAGAACCGCAAGCGAGACTTTCGGCGGCTGTGGATCATCCGCATCAACGCCGCCGCTCGCCAGAGCGACATGTCGTACTCCCAGTTCATGCACGGGCTGTCCAAGGCCGGTATCGAGTTGGACCGCAAGGTCCTGGCCGACATCGCCGTGCGCGACGCCGAGACCTTCCGACGGTTTGCCGACCGCGCCCGGGAGGCGCTGGCCGCTGGCTGAGCCAGGGACCAGTTCCAGTTCCGACAGGGCGCCGCTCCACCCGGAGAGGCGCCTTTTTTGTTCGCCATGACCAAGATCACCAGTCATCAGAATCACAGGTTGAAAGAGATCCGCAAGCTGAGGCAGCGGCGACGCTGGCGCGAGCGCTCCGGCCAATTCGTGGCCGAGGGTGAGGATCTTTTGGCCGCGGCCGACGCCGCCGGGTGGAAGCCCGTTGAGCGCTACTGCGCCGCCGGGTCGGGACTCGAGGGGACCGAGGTCGATGCCGAGTTGCTGGCCCGAGCCTCAGGCCTGGCCTCAGGGACTCGCGCTCTCGCCGTATACGAGGAGCGCTGGGCGCAGGCGGCCAGCGGGCCGGTCTGCGTCTATCTCCACGGGGTTCACGACCCGGGCAACCTGGGGGCGATCCTGCGCAGCGCCGCTGCCTTCGGGGTGGCCAGCGTAGTCCTCGGCCCCGGCACGGCCGATCCCTTCAGCCCCAAGGCCGTCCGGGCCAGCATGGGGTCGGTGTTCACGGTCCCGGTTGTCAAGGCCGACGGGCCGGGGTCGCTGCCGGGGGTGAAGATCGCCCTGGTTCCGAGGGAGGGCCGGCCACTGTCCGAGCTCGACCGCTCCGATCCCGAGGCCACGCTGCTGTTGGGAGCCGAGCGCGAGGGTCTCCCCGAGTCGGTCGTCGCGCTGGCCGACCACACGGTCCACATCCCAACCGCCACCGAGTCGCTCAACGTGGCGATGGCGGCGACGGTGGCCCTGTACGAGCTCGCCAATAGGATGGCCCGCTCATGACCGAGCCCACGATGATCCAGCGGATCTCCGAGATCAGATCCGAGGCCGAGCAGGCGATCGCCGCGGCCACCACGATCCAGGAGCTCGACCAGCTTCGGATCGCCTACCTGGGGCGCAAGGCCGAGCTGCCGAACCTGCTCCGGGGCGTGGCCTCGCTCGCGCCGCAGGAGCGGGCAGCCACGGGCAAGGCGGCCAATGCGGCCCGCCAGGCCCTGGAGACGCTGTTCGATCGCCGCTCCGGAGAGCTGTCCGCCTCCGAGCTGCACGAGCGGCTGACCCAGGACCGGGTGGACGTCACGCTCCCGGGAGACCCCGCTCCCCAGCTGGGGGCGCTGCACCTGATCACCCAGACCCGACGGGAGCTGGAGGATGTGTTCATCGGCCTGGGGTTCAACGTGGCCGAGGGACCCGAGGTGGAGACCGCTTACTACAACTTCGACGCGCTCAACACGCTCGTGACCCATCCGTCCCGGTTGATGACGGACACCTTCTATATCAAGCCGGCTGAAGAGCTGTTTGACCCCGAGACGGTGCTGCTCCGGGTCCACACCTCGCCGGTCCAGATCCGGGCCATGCAGGAGCAGCCACCCCCGATCTACATCGTCATGCCCGGGCGCGTCTATCGCCCGGACTCGGATGCCACCCACTCACCCCAGTTCAACCAGCTGGAGGGGCTGGCGATTGACACCGACATCACGCTGGCCGACCTCGAGGGCACGCTGCTGGCCTTCGCCCGCGAGGTGTTCGGCGAGGATCGCCAGGTCCGCATGCGCCCCCACTTCTTCCCCTTCACAGAGCCGAGCGTCGAGGTCGACGTCTCCTGCTTCAACTGCACGGACGGGGTCATGGCCGACGGCCAGCGCTGCCCATTGTGCAAGGGCGAGGCCTGGATCGAGATCCTGGGCGCCGGGATGGTCGACCCCAATGTTCTGGAGCACGTGCGCGAGTACGGCTACGACCCGGAGCAGTACCAGGGCTTCGCGTTCGGGATGGGGATCGAGCGGATCGCCCAGCTCAAGCACGGGCTCCCCGACATGCGCCTGCTGCTCGACAACGACGTCCGGATGCTGGAGCAGTTCCGATGAGGGTCCCGCTCCTGTGGCTGCGTGAGTACTGCTCGCCCGAGCTCGACACCGCCCGGCTGGCCGACCGGCTGACGATGACCGGCACCAAGGTCGAGGCCATCCACCATCACGGCGTGGCCGGGCTGGAGAACTTCGTCGTGGCCAGGGTCCTGAGCGCCGAGCGACATCCCGAGGCCGACCGGCTGACCGTGTGCTCGGTCGACGACGGCGCGGGCCCGCCCAGGCAGATCGTCTGCGGAGCGCCCAACGTGGCCGCGGGCCAGACCGTCGCAGTGGCCCGCCCCGGCGCCGTGCTGCCCGACGGGGCCAAGCTTGGGAAGGTGAAGCTCCGGGGGATCGAGTCCGACGGGATGATTCTGGCCGAGGACGAGCTGGCGATCGGGACCGACCATGACGGGATCCTCGTCCTGGAGGCCGACGGCGCCCAACCCGGGACGCCGCTGACCGAGCTGATCGAGCTCTCAACCGACGTCCTGGAGCTGGAGATCACATCCAACCGGCCCGATTGCTTGGGCCTGTTCGGCGTGGCCCGGGAGTTGCATGCGGCCACCGGGGCGCCCCTCTCACCCCCGCCCTGGAACGACGATCCGGGGACCGAGGGTCCGGTGCAGGGAGCGACTGTGGAGGTCCAGTCCCCCGAGCTCTGCCCGAGGTTCACCGCCCGCGTATTTGATGAGGTGAAGATCGGGCCGAGCCCGCCGTGGCTCAAGGCCCGCCTGATGGCGGCCGGGCAGCGTCCGATCTCCAACGTCGTCGACATCAGCAACTATGTGATGTTGGTGACCGGGCAGCCGGTACACGCCTTCGACCTGGACCGGGTGGCGGGCTCCCGGCTCGTCGTCCGTCGAGCCCGGGACCGAGAGCAGGTCCAGACGCTGGACGGCCAGACGCGGACTCTCGACTCCGAGATGGTCGTGATCGAGGACGAACAGGGCCCGACGTCGATCGCCGGGGTGATGGGGGGAGCGCGATCGGAGGTCGACGACGACACCACGACGGTGCTGATGGAGATGGCCAACTGGGACGGCCCCAACATCCACCGGACCTCGCTCAAGCTCGGGCTGCGCAGCGAGGCATCGGCTCGGTTGGAGAAGCAGCTCCAGCCCGAGCAGACCCTCGAGGCCCAGGCCGTGGCCACGCGTCTCATGATCGAGCTGTGCGGCGCCCGACTACGCCCCGGAACGATCGACGTCGGCGGCCCGGGTCCCGAGCCCGTGACGATCCGTCTCCGGGAGGAGCGGGTGACCGGCCTGCTCGGGCTGAGCATCCCCCGCGAGCGCCAGCAGGAGATCCTCCGGGCGCTGGAGTTTCAGACGGCCGAGGCCGACGACGGCCTGGACGTCAAGCCGCCCGCGTTCCGCCGGGGGGACGTGAGCCGGGAGGCCGACGTGATCGAGGAGGTGGCCCGGCTCTACGGGCTGGAGAAGCTGCCCGCGACGCTCCCCTCACGCCACGGGGCCTACGGCCGGCTCACGCCCCGCCAGCTCCAGCGCCGACGGGCGGCCGACGTGCTGACAGCCCAGGGGCTGGACGAGGTGGTGGGCTGGAGCTTCAACGGTCCCGACGTCGGGAGGAGGCTGCGCCTCGGACCCGAGCAGCCCGAGCTCGAGCTTGAGAACCCGATGTCGATCGAGCAATCCAGGATGCGTCGAACCCTCCTGGGGTCCCTGCTCGATGTGACCGCGGTCAATCGGGCTCGCGGGGCCACTGCGCTCCGCCTGTTTGAGGCCGGGGCCGTGTTCCTGCCGCTGGACGGGGAGCGCCTTCCGGCTGAGCCCCTCCACGTGGCGGCGGTTCTGTGCGGCCCGGTTCGGCCGGCCACGTGGCGCGACAGTCAGCCGCCGGCGGCTGACTTCTTCGCCGTCAAAGGGGTGCTCGAGTCGCTGCTGGACGCGCTTCGGGCCGAGTACGCGTTGGAACGCTCGGCCGAGGCCTTCCTGCACCCGGGGGCAAACGCCGCGATCGTGGTCTCGGGCCGGGCGGTCGGCTGGGTGGGGGAGGTCCACCCGCTGGTGGCTGCCGAGTGGGACATCGACGTGCCCGTGGCCGCGTTCGAGCTCGATCTGGATGCCGTTCCCGTGGCCGCGCCGGTCCTCTACTCCGACGTCCCCAGTCATCCCGAGGTCCGGGAGGACCTGGCCGTCGTGGTCGCACAGGACACGACCGCGGCCCAGGTTGTCGAGGTCGTGCGCCGGAGCGGGGGCGAGCTGTTGTCCGGGGCCCAGGTGTTCGACGTGTACCGCGATCCGGAGCGGCTGGGGGAGGGCAACGTCTCGCTGGCGTTGCGCCTGAGCTTCCGCGCGCCAGACCGCACGCTGACCGACCAGGAGGTGGCTGCCCAGCGCGAGCGGATCATCCAGGCCCTGGCCTCAGAGCTGTCAGGACGGATCCGTGCCTCCTGACAATCCGTCGGTAGCCGTGTTCGGAGCGGCGGGCTACACGGGCGCGCTGGCGGCCCGGCTGGTCGACCGCCATCCCTCCTTTCAGCTCACCGCGGTCACGGCCCGCTCCGACGTGGGTCGGCGGCTGGACGACCTCTACCCCCACCACCGGGTGCCGATGACCCTGGAGGAGCTCGACCTGGACCGCCACGGCCAGGTGGACGCGGCGATCGTGGCCTACCCCCACGGGGCAGCCGCCGCGCTGGTGGCTGAGCTCCGGCAACGGGGCGTAAGGATCGTGGACCTGTCAGCCGACTTCCGGCTCCGTGACCCCGAGGTGTACTCGGACTGGTACCGCGAGCACGAGGCTCCCGAGCTGCTGCCGGAGGCCGTGTACGGGCTACCGGAGCGCTACCGCGAGCAGATTCGCCCAGCCGGGCTCGTGGCCAACCCCGGGTGCTACCCGACGGCCACTCTGCTCGCCCTGGCTCCGCTGGCGGCCCATGGGCTGATCGCCGACGTGGTCGTGGACGCCAAATCCGGCGCCTCCGGCGCGGGGCGGGCGGCCACTGAGAAGACGCACTTTGTCACCGTGGATGAGAACGTCTCGGCCTACAGCGTCCCGCGCCACCGCCACACGCCCGAGATCGAGCAGGAACTGGCGAGATTGGATCCCGCCCACGCCGAGGTCAGGATCACATTCACGGCGCACCTACTTCCGCTTGATCAGGGCGAGCTCGTCTCGTGCTATGTCACCCTGGTCGACCGTGCGGCCGACCTGGACCTGGACGCGCTGTACGCCGAGCACTACGCGTCCGAGCCGTTCGTCGAACTCAGCGACATCCCGCCCGGAGTCCGCGATGTCCGGGAGACCAACATCTGCCGGGTCTCCGTCCACCGGGACGAGCGCACGGGCCGCGTGATCGCATTCGCCGCCCTGGACAACCTGTGGAAGGGCGCCGCCTCCCAGGCCGTCCAGAACCTCAACCTGATGTTCGGCCGGCCCGAGGGCGAGGGGATTTCATGACTGGGTTCTTCCGCTCGCGATGGATCGAGGCGCCCGACCACGTGCGTGAGACCGCGGGCGGGCTCCCGGCTGGGTTCCGGGCTGCCGGCGTGGAGTGCGGGATCAAGGACCCGGCGGCGCCCGACCTGGGGCTGCTCGTCTCAGACTCGCCCGAGACCACCAGCGCGGCCCGCTTCACTCGCTCGGGCACACAGTCGGCGCCCGTGCTGCTGTGTCTGGAGCGCTGTGTGCTGGACGGGATCCGGGCCGTGGTCGTGAACTCGGGCAACGCCAACGCCGCCACCGGCGTGACCGGCCTGGAGGACGCAGCCCGGATGCAGGGCTCAGCGGCGATGGCCTCGGGGGTCCGCGACGAGGCCGCCGTGGCCGTGGCCTCCACCGGCGTGATCGGCATACCCCTGCCCGTACGGGCGGTCACACAGGGAATCGCCGCGGCGGCCCGGGCGCTGCGGGCCGACGGAGACGGGGACTTTGCCGACGCGATCCGGACGACCGACGCCTATCCCAAGCGGGCCCGCCTGGACGTCGAGCTGCCCTCGGGAACTGTCCGGCTGTGCGCCCAGGCCAAGGGAGCCGGGATGATCTCGCCCTCGTTCGCCACGCTGCTGGCCTTCGTCCAGACCGACGCGCAGCTCTCGGCTCAGACCGCCGACCTGCTGCTCGGCGTGACCGTCAAGCGCTCGTTTGAGCGGATCAGCGTCGACGGGCAACTGTCCACCAGCGACACGGTGATCCTCCAGTGCAGTGGAGGCTCGGGCGTCCCCGTCAAGCCCGAGACCGAGGACGAGCTGCGCTTCGGCGAGGCCCTGGACGCGCTGCTGCGCCAGCTGGCTCTGGACATGGTGCGCGACGGCGAGGGGGCCCGGCGGGTCGGGCGGGTGGTGGTCAGGGGCGGCGACGGCGAGGCCGTCGACCGGGTGGCCCGGGCGGTGGCCGACTCTCCCCTGGTCAAGACTGCGCTCTACGGCGGGGATCCCAACTGGGGGAGGATCATCCAGGCCGTCGGGATGGCCCTGCCCGAGGCGGCGCCATTGGCAGTGGACGTGGCGATCGAAGGGATCGAGGTCTGCCGGAGCGGGTCCCACGTGCCCCACGACCCGGCCGCCGTTGCCGAGGCGGTCAAGCGGGACGAGGTCGAGTACGAGATCGATCTCCCCGGTACGGGTTTCGAGACCGAGCGCTTCTTCTCCGACCTCGGACACGGGTACGTGACGCTCAACGCGGAGTACACGACGTGAGGCCGACCCCCCCTACGAGGAGGACCACTTGAGGGATGTGGCGACACTCCTGGAGGCGCTGCCCTACATCCGCCAATTCCACGGCCGGACGGTGGTCATCAAGTACGGCGGGGCGGCGATGGCCGACCCCTCGCTCAAGGAGGAGTTCGCCCGCGATGTCGTGCTCCTGAAGTACGTGGGAATGAACCCGGTGATAGTCCATGGCGGCGGGCCCGAGATCACCGCGTACATGGAGCGGCTCGACCTTCCCGTCGAGTTCGTGGAAGGCCTGCGGGTATCTGACGCCCAGACGGTGGAGGTGGCCAAGATGGTCCTGGTCGGCAAGGTCAACAAGGACATCGTGCTGCTGATCAACCGCCATGGGCAGCCGGCGGTGGGCGTCTGCGGCGACGACGGCCTCCTCTTCCGGGCCACGCGCCAGGCCTCCCCCAGCGGGCAGGACATCGGCTTTGTGGGCCGGATCGAGCGGGTCGACGTCGACCTGCTCAACCACATCTCGCAGGACTACATCCCGGTCGTGGCCAGCGCCGGAGCCGACCGGGACGGGCGCTCGTACAACATCAACGCTGACGAGGCTGCGGGTGCCGTGGCCAGTGCCCTGACGGCGCACAAGATCCTGTTCCTGACCGACGTTCCGGGCTGGCTGGCCAGCCCGCCCGACCCGAGCACCGTCATCTCCGAGGCCACGGCCGAGGAGGTCGAGGCCGCCCTGGCCAGGTCCGGAGAGGGCGGCGTGAGCGGGGGGATGCGCCCCAAGCTCCAGGCCTGCCTGGACGCCGTCCACGGGGGGGTCGGCGCGGCCCACATCGTCGATGGCCGGGTCCCGCACTCGCTCCTGCTCGAGCTCTTCACCGACGCCGGAATGGGGACGAAGATCGGACCGCGCGGATGAGAGTCGTCGGGCCCGCCTGCTCAAATGTCAGGCGATGAGCGTCACCAAGCGCACAGGCGCGTCCCTGGCCGAGCTCCAGGAGCTCGAGCGGCGGTACGCCATCCCGACCTATGCTCGCCAGCCGGTGGAGTTCGTGCGCGGCGACGGGGTCAGGCTATGGGATGAGGATGGCCACGAGTACCTGGATTTCCTGGCCGGCATCTCGGTTCTGAACGTCGGCCACTGCCACCCCCGGGTGGTACAGGTCGTGCGCGAACAGGTGGGAACGCTGACCCACGCTACGAACCTCTATTACACCGAGCCGGGACTGCGGCTGTGCGAGGCGCTGTCCCGTAGTTCGCTGGGCGGGAAGGTGTTCCTGACCAACTCCGGGGCCGAGGCGATCGAGGCGGCGCTCAAGCTGGCCCGCCGCGCCCGCGCAGGCGGGAACATCGTCGTGGTCGACGGGGCCTTCCACGGCCGCACGTACGGGGCGCTCTCGGCCACCCCACAGGAGTCCAAGCAGGCTCCGTTCGCTCCGCTGGTGCCCGGGTTCGTGGTCGTACCGAAGGATCCGGCCGCGCTCGCAGAAGCCGTAGATGAGGACACCGCGGCGGTCCTCCTCGAGCCGATCCAGGGGGAGACCGGAATCAACGTCCTGTCGGAGGAGTTTCTCCAGGCGGCTCGGACGGCGTGTGACCGGGTCGGCGCGGCGCTCGTGTTCGATGAGATTCAGTGCGGGATGGGCCGCACGGGAACGCTCTGGGCCTACCAGCAGGCGGGGATCGAGCCCGATGCCATGCTCAGCGCCAAGGCGCTGGGCGGGGGCCTGCCCATCGGGGCCCTGATCACGGGCCAGCGGCTGGCCGACGTGTTCCAGCCGGGCGACCACGGCTCGACATTCGCCGGCGGCCCGGTGATCTCCTCGGCGGCACTCGTCGCGCTTGAAATCTGCTCGGAGCCGGGGCTCCTGGCCCGGGTGCGGGTGCTGGGCGACCGCCTGGCTGCGGGACTGAGCGAGCTTCCTTACGTCAGCGAGGTCAGGGGCCGCGGGCTGATGGTCGGCTTCGACGTGGCCGGCCCGCTTCAGGCACCCGAGCTGGCCCGCCGGGCGCTGTTGGAGGAGCGCCTGGTGGTCAACGCCACGGGCCCGGCGACGATCCGCTTGGAGCCGCCGCTGATCGTGACCGAAACCGAGATCGACGACGCGCTGAACCGGCTGGGCGCGCTGCTCCGATGAACGATTACCTGCTCCCTGAGGAGATGACGGCGGCCGTGGCCACGAAAGCGCTGGCTGGCGAGCTCCAGACGCGAAACGGTCACACGCGGGAGATCGATCGGATCTACTACGACAGCTTCGACGGGCTTCTGTACGCCCACGGGCTACAGGGTGAGTGGGAGGACGGTTGGTTCTCCCTGACCGAACGCGGCACCGGCTCCACCCGCGGCCGAGTGGCGATGACGAGGCCCAAGGGCCCGATGCGCACCCAGGAGCTCGAGCCAGGCCCGGTGGCAGACGCTCTTCGACGGCTCGTGGACGTCCGCGCGCTCCTCCCGATCGCCGAGATTCACGCCCGGGAACGCCAGCTCGAGATCCTCAACTCCGACCAGAAGACGGTGGCGCGAATCCAGCTGCAGTGGCCTTCGGTGGGGTCACGCAAGCTCAGGCCGCGGGTCCATCTGGCCGCCGTGCGGGGCTACGACCGGGCGCTGGAGCGACTGTCGCGGACGATGGCGTCACGGCTGCGCTTCTATCCGGCCGAGCTGTCGCTGGCCGACGAGGCGGTGATCGCCGGCGGCGGCAGGCCCGGAGGCGTTGACGGCAGGGTCAGTGTTCCGCTGTGCGCCCAGGATCAGGCCAGTCACGCCGCCGCGGCGGTTCTGACCGCTCTGCTGGACGTGATCGAGGCCAATCTGGAGGGCACGATCGCCGACCTGGACAGTGAGTTTCTGCACGACCTGCGGGTCTCGGTCCGGCGCTCGCGCTCCGTCCAGCGCGAGTTCAGGCGGACGTTGCCGCCTGCGGAACTGACCGTCTTCCGGGCTGGCTTCCGGCGGCTTCAGCACGTGACCGGACCGGTACGAGACCTGGACGTGTGGCTGCTCGAGTTCCGGGAGATGACCGAGCGGGTCCCCGAGGCTCTGCGGCCAGACCTGGATCGGCTGCTGGCTGTGCTCCGGGCCCGACGCCTGGCCGCGCGCCGCAGGATGTTGGCTGCGCTGCGCGCGCCGCGCACCACGTCGCTCCTGGCCGACTGGCGGGCCTTCCTGGAGCGCCCCGACGGCGACGGCCGCCAGCCGGCCCCCGACGCCAGCCGGCCGATCGGCGCCCTGGCGGGCCAGCGGATCCGCAAGGTCTACCTGGGTATGGTCCAGCTCGGCGCGATCATCGGTCCCAGCAGTCCCGCCGAGAGCTACCACGAGCTGCGCAAGAGGGGTAAGGAGCTTCGCTACCTGCTCGAGCTGTTCGGCGCACCGCTGTATCCCGAGCAGACGATCAAGCCCATGACGAGGGTGCTCAAGGATCTCCAGGACGTCCTCGGTCGCCATCAGGATCGAGAGGTGCAGATATCTAGCCTGCGCCTGCTCGCGCCCGAGGTGGCCGGAGGTCCGGGGGTGACCGGCGCCGCGATGGCGATGGGGGTGCTGATCGAGCGGCTGGACGAAGACCGGCTGGCGGCCAGACGAGCCTTCGCCGAGCGGTTCGAGGCCTTCGCCGGACACGCGCGGCGGGGGATGGTCAAGGAGGTGTTCGGATGAGCACGGTGCTGGCCACGTACAACATCAAGGGCGGCGTCGGGAAGACCTCAACGGCCGTCTGCCTGGCCTACCTGGCGGCGCGCGACGGCGCCCGCACGCTCCTGTGGGACCTCGATCCCCAGGGAGGGTCGACCTACCTCCTGCGGATCAAGCCGAAGATTCGCGGGAGCACACGCCGGCTCCTGCGCGGCCGCACCGACGTGGGCGGGGTGATCAAGGGGACGGATTACCCGGGCTATGACCTGCTTCCGGCGGACTTCTCCTATCGCCACATGGACCTCGCGCTGGACCGGTTCAAACGCCCGACGCGGCGGCTGGCCCGCGTCCTGGAGCCGCTTGCAGCGGAATATGACTACGTCTTCCTGGACTGCCCGCCCAGCATCTCGTTGGTATCCGAGAGCGTCTTCGAGGCGGCGGACGCGCTGCTGGTGCCGGTGATTCCGGCCACGCTGTCCTCCCGCACCCTGCGCCAACTGCGGGACGTCATCCGCGCCCACGGAGATGGAGGGCCGCAGATCGCGGCCTTCCTGTCCATGTTCGACGCCCGCAAGCGGCTCCATCGGGAGATCGCTCAGGACCTGCGGGCCGGCGTGGCGGAGCTGGTTACAACGGCAATCCCGATCTCCGGAGAGATCGAGCGGATGGGACGCGAGCGGGATGTCGTCTGGTCGTTCGCCCCGCGGGGTCGGGCGGCTCCGGCCTACGAGGCGCTGTGGGAGGACGTCAAGGCGCGGCTGGGCGAATACGCTCTGGCTGCATGAGCCAATCGGCACCGCACCCCCCCGATCCGAGCATGCCCCGCCGGATCTCCTACGAGGTCGACCCCGACCATGTCCACCGCGTGCTCCTGCTCTACAGCGGCGGGCTCGACACGAGCGTGATGCTCAGGTGGATCCAGGATCAGTATCAGGCCGAGGTCGTGGCCCTGACCGTGGACCTGGGCCAGCCGGGCGAGGACTTTGAGGTCGTCAAGGCCAAGGCGCTGCAGCTGGGCGCGATCGACTGCCGAGTCGTGGACGCCCGCGAGGAGTTTGCCCACGAGTACGTACGTCGGGCGATCAAGGCCAACGCGATTTACGGGCTGGGCTACCCCCTGTTCACGGCCCTGGGCCGGCCGCTGATCGCCAGGCTGGCCGTGGAGCACGCCCGCCAGACGGACTGCGACACGATCGCCCACGGCTGCACCGGCAAGGGCAACGACCAGGTCAGGATTGAGGCCACCGTGGCCACGCTGGGGCCCGAGCTGCAGGTGATCGCTCCCGTCCGCTCGTGGAAGATGGGGCGCGAGGAGGAGGTGCAGTACGCCCGCCAACACGGGATCCCGGTCAAAGGAGGGAGCGAGACCGCGCCCTACTCGATCGACGACAACCTATGGGGTCGCTCCAGCGAGGGCCGCTGGATCGAGGAGCTCGAGCACGCCCCCGAGGACGACGTCTTCCAGCTCGTGACCCGGCCCGAGGACGCACCGGACGAGGCCGAAGTGGTCCAGGTCGAGTTCGAGCAGGGGGTACCGGTGGCCCTGAACGGCGAGCGGATGGAGATGGTTCCGCTGCTGAAGCGGGCGGCGGAGATCGGCGCCCGCCACGGCGTCGGGATCGTCGACCACATCGAGGACCGGATCGTGGGGCTCAAGGTCCGCGACATCTACGAGGTCCCGGCGGCGGCGATCATCCTGACCGCCCACCACGAGCTGGAGAAGCTCGTCGGCACGATTCATCAGAACCAGCTCAAGCCGATCCTCGACCAGCGCTGGGCCTATCTCGTTTACGCCGGCCTGTGGTTGGAGCCCCTTCGGGAGGACCTCGACGCCTACATGGATGCGGCCAACGCCCAGGTCACGGGCACGATCGGCCTGCGGCTCTTCAAGGGCTCGGTGCGCGTGGTCACGCGCTCCTCTCCCCACGCCGTGTACGACGCCCAGCTCGCCACCTTCACTGAGTCCGGGGGCCTCTTCTCCCAGGAGGCCGCGCCCGG
This sequence comes from uncultured Solirubrobacterales bacterium, assembly GCA_963705785.1. Taxonomy (GTDB): domain Bacteria; phylum Actinomycetota; class Thermoleophilia; order Solirubrobacterales; family Solirubrobacteraceae; genus Palsa-465. Next base: position 14,598 of record CAVPKV010000031.1, read on the forward strand.
TTTCATCGAGCTCCACTCGCTTCAGTCGCGGATGGCGTGGAGGCTGCGGCACCCGGAGTCCTAGGAGGTCGGGGCATCGGAGGGCCTCTTGTGGCCGGGGAGCCGCGGCCGAGCGCCACTTTTGTGCGGTTCGATTCTTGGGGCCGACCGCGGCCTGCAGAAAGTGGCGCTACAGGCACGTTTCTGCACGCCATTCCGCATCCGCCGCTCGAGATTCACAGAGGTCGCGCCGCGGCGGGTGGGGCGGCGGGACGCCCGAGGGGCGCCCAGTGTCCGTTGGCGCTGGGGTGTCTGTTGGCGCTGGGGTGTCTGTTGGCGCTGGGGTGTCCGTTGGCGCTGGGGTGTCAGTTGGCGCTGGGGTGTCCGTTGGCGCTCGGCGTCTGTGGCGCCCTTTTCGTAACGCGCTTGCACGAACTACCGGGTGCCGGTGACCTCAGGGGCGTATAGAGCACCTTTTGTCACCGGATCGCGGGGGGATGCATTCTGTGTGACGAAAAGTGCGGGCCGGATGGCGCCTCTCCCGGCCCGGCCAGCCCTTCGGCTTCGCACCCGCGGCTCGTGGCCCTTCGCAGCTCGCCCCGCGCCGGCGGGCCTTCGCCCCCCCGCCCCGGGCCGTCGGGCCCTCCCCCCAGACGGCCCGACGGCCCTAAAACATCTCCCCGCTCCTAGCGGCCTGACCCCTCGCCGAACCCCCGGGTGTGTCCGCGCGGGAGCCTATGCTCGGATACCCCGATGAGCTCCCCCTGCGCGCACCTTCACGTCCACTCCGAATACTCGCTGCTGGACGGGGCGTGCCGGATCGAGGCGCTGGCCGCGAGGGCCGCGGCCTTCGGCCAGCCGGCCTTGGGACTGACCGATCACGGGGTCATGAACGGGGCCGTGGAGCTGTACACGGCCTGCCAGAAGCACGACATCAAGCCGATTCTGGGGTGCGAGGTGTACGTGGTGGACGACCACGCCCGCCGCGTTCCAGGCAAGCTCGAGCGCTTCCACCTCACCCTCCTGGCCGCCACTCCGACCGGGTACCGAAACCTGGTCAAGCTCTCCTCGGCCGGATTCCTGGAGGGCTTCCAGCGGGGGAAGCCGTCGGTGGACATGGAGCAGATAGCGGCGCACGGCGAGGGCGTGATCGCGCTCACCGGTTGCCTTCAGTCCCGGTTTTGTCAGCACCTGCTGGACGGGCGGCCGACCGAGGCCCGGGCCCACGCCGACCAGCTGATCGGTGCCTTCGGGGCCGACAACGTGTACTTCGAGGTCCAGAAGAACGGACTGGCCGAGCAGGACCGGGCCAACGAGGGGATCGTCCGGATCGCCCGGGAGCTGGGCCGGCCGCTGGTGGGGACCGGCGATGTCCACTACCTGAGGCGCGAGGACTACCAGCATCACGCCGCGCTGCTGTGCGTCCAGACGAAGTCGACCCTGGCCCAGCCCAAGATCAGCTTTGACACCAACGAGTTCTACCTGCGCTCCAACGAGGAGATGGCCACGGCGTTCGCGCAGTGGCCCGAGGCGCTCGCCTCCACGGTGGAGATCGCCGAGCGCTGCCATGTGGAGCTGGAGTTGGGCCGCCAGCTGATCCCGCGCTACCCCACGCCGGATGGCTCGCCGGAGGGTGAGTACCTGCGCTCCATGGTTCACCGGGGGCTCCGTGAGCGCTACGGGGACCCGCCGCCCGCCCAGGCGATCGAGCGGGCCGACTACGAGCTGGGTGTGATCGAGAAGATGGGCTACTCGGGCTACTTCCTGATCGTCTGGGACTTCGTCAAGTACGCCAAGGACTCGGGGATCGCCGTGGGGCCGGGCCGGGGCTCCGCCGCCGGGTCGATCGTGGCCTACTGCCTGCAGATCACCGACGTCGATCCGATCGGCTACGGCCTCCTGTTCGAGCGCTTCCTCAATCCTGAGCGCGTGTCGATGCCCGACATCGACATCGATTTCTCGGTCCGGGGCCGGGAGCGGGTGATCCGGTACGTGACCGAGAAGTACGGCAAGGAGTCGGTGGCCCAGATCGTCACGTTCGGAAAGATGTTCCCCCGCGCGGCCACCCGCGATGCCGCCCGCGTGCTGGGGCACGATTACGGCGCGGGCGACCGCCTGGCCAAGCTGATTCCCGACCCGATCATGGGCCGCCCGCCCAGCTTTGAGGATTGCCTCAAGCCCGGCCAGCCGCTGCGCACCGAGGTGGACGGGGATCCCGTGGCCAAGCAGATCGTGGACGTGGCCCAGGGCCTGGAGGGCATCGTGCGCAACTCGTCCATCCACGCCGCGGCCGTCGTGATCGCCGACCGGCCCCTGACCGAGATCGTGCCCCTTCAGGTCGCGGAGGCGGGGACGGGCGAGCAGGGCGAGAAGGTGTACCGGATGGTCACCCAGTTCACGATGAAGCCAATCGAGCAGATCGGCCTGCTCAAGATGGACTTCCTAGGCCTGCGCAACCTGGACGTGATCGAGGACGCGCTGGACATCATCGAGCGCTCGACGGGCGAGCGGCCGGATATGGCCACGCTCCCGCTGGATGACGCCAAGACGTACGAGATGATGGCTCGAGGCGACTCGATCGGGGTATTCCAGTTCGAGTCCGAGGGCATGAGGGAGACGCTCAAGCGGGTCAAGCCCTCAGAGCTCGAGCACCTGATCGCGCTCAACGCCCTGTACCGGCCGGGCCCGATGGAGAACATCCCCGTCTACACGAGGGGCAAGCACAACCCGGACTCGGTGACGTACGCCGATGACCGCCTGCGTCCGATCCTGGAGTCGACCAACGGGGTGGCCGTCTATCAGGAGCAGGCGATGCAGATCGCCAAGGAGATCGCCGGGTTCAGCGGCGCCAAGGCCGACGACCTGCGCAAGGCGATCGGCAAGAAGAACCGTGAGGCGATGGCCAAGCTCAAGCCCGAGTTCTTCGAGGGCTGCCGGGCCTCGGGCACGGCCGAGCCCGTGATCGAGCAGCTGTGGACGATCAACGAGCGCTCCGCCGACTACAGCTTCAGCAAGAACCACTCCGCCCCCTACGCCCTGATCGCGTACCGGACGGCCTGGCTGAAGGCCAATCACCCGGCCGAGTACATGGCGGCGCTGATCTCCTCGGTCATGGACACCAAGGACAAGGTCCCGTTCTTCGTCTCCCAGGCCGAGCAGATGGGGATCTCAATACTGCCCCCGGACGTCAACCTCTCCGACCACGAGTTCGTCGTGGTGGGGACGAACATCCGGTTCGGCCTGGATGCGGTCAAGGGGGTGGGCTACCAGGCCGTCGAGGCGATCAAGAAGGCCCGCGGGGATTGGGACGGCGCTCGTGGCGGCCCCGATCGACCGTTCCGCGACCTGTGGGACTTCTGCGCCCGGGTGGATGGCCGCTGTGTGAACAAGAAGGCGATCGAGGCGCTGATCAAGTGCGGAGCCTTCGGCTCCACAGGCGCCACCCGCAAGGGGATGCTGGCGGTGCTCGAGCAGGCCCAGGGGGCCGGCCAGAAGGCCCAGCAGGACGCTCTCATCGGCCAGGGATCGATCTTCGACCTGGACGGCGGCGGCGCGCCCGCCGCGGACGCGGGAGGCGGCGGGCTGGCGATCAGTCACGCGCCGATCCCGGTGGCCGAGTTCGACCGGGCCGAGCTCCTGGCGGCGGAGAAGGAATCACTCGGGCTGTTCATCTCCGAGCACCCGCTCAAGCAGGTTCGGGCGGCGCTGAACGTCAAGGTCGACTGCTCACTGGCCGAGCTGGCCGGCAGGCGCGACGGCGACTGGGTCACCGTGGGCGGGATGATCACACAGGCCAAGCGGATCAGGACCAAGAAGGGCGACCCGATGATGTTCGCCACGCTGGACGACCTGGAAGGATCCGTGGAGATTCTGGTCTTCGGCAAGGCCCTGGCCGCCGGGGAGGGGGCGCTGGCGCCCGACTCGGTGGTCCTGGTCCGGGGCAAGGTCGACCATAAGGATCGGGACAAGACCTGCCTCGTGGCTCAGCAGATAGAGGGCTTTGACCCGACGCCCGACGAGGTCCGGCTGGCCGAGCAGGAGGAGGCCAAGCGCGTGGCCAAGCCCAGCCTGCTCCGTCTGCGGCTCGTGGCCTCGGCCCTGCCGAAGGCGGTGCTGGGCGATCTGCGCGAGCTGTTGGCGGGCTTCCCGGGCGAGTCCGAGGTCGTGATTGAGCTGGCCACCTCCTCGGGCGAACGCCGGCTCAAGCTGGGCCCGGACTTTCGCGTCAGGCGCAGCGCGGCGCTGAATGCCGAGCTCGAAGATCTCCTGGGGGCCGCGATCGTGCGGGAGGCAGGAGCCGCGGGGGCGACGCTCGGTGGCGCTGCCCCCGAGGAGCCCGCCGCCTCAGGAGCACCCGAGGAAGCTAACGAGCCCGCCGTCGCCTCAGCCTGAGGGTCTCTGCTTTTCGTCCACTCTCACCGTGGCGTGGGCAGCCACGGGCCGCGCCAGCCACCGTAGGCGGCTGTGAGCTTGTCGGCGGCCGCCGGACCCCACGTTCCGGGGTCATAGGCGTCGATCGCTGGCGGATCGTCCAGCAGCGGCTGGATGATCCGCCACCCTTCCTCGACCATGTCCTGGCGGGTGAAGTGGGTGCTGTCGCCGACCAGCGCCGCGTGGAGGAGGACCTCATACGGCGTGGGATCCTCCCCGCCCTCCTGCGAGAACTCCACGTCCAGCTCAATCGGAGCCGGGCCCTGGACGTCCGCCCGGTGGGCGTCCAGGATCATTCTCACGCCGGTGCTCGGGTCCACCTTGACCACGAGCTGGGCCGGCGGGGGCGCCCGGTGAGCAGGGCTGACGAAGTGCAGGCGGGGGGGAGTTCGGAAGATCAGGCGGAGCTCAGTCTGCTTCGCCGGCAGCCGCTTCCCAGTCCGGATGAAGAACGGCACGCCGGACCACCGCCAGTTCTCGATCGACAGCCTCAGCGCCGCGTACGTCTCGGTCTGGGAGTCCGGAGCCACGCCGTCGATCTCGCGGTATCCGCCGTACTGGCCCCTCACGCATTGGGACGGCCGAGCGCGGTCGATCGCCCGGAACACCGTCTGCTTGGCGTCCTTGACGGTGTCGGGGTCGCGACCGGACGGCGGCTCCATGGCCGCCGCCGCCAGCAGCTGGAGCAGATGGTTGCCCACCACGTCACGGATCGCCCCAACGGGGTCATAGAAATGACCTCGGTCCTCGACCCCCACGGTCTCCGCCATGGTGATCTGCACGCAGGCCACGTGGTTGCGATTCCAGACCGGCTCTAGTGTCGAGTTGGCGAAGCGCAGGTAGAGGAACTCCTCCAGGCCCATCTTGCCCAGGAAATGGTCGATCCGGTAGAGCTGGGACTCGTCGACATATCGGTGCAGCTCCTCGGCCAGCGCCCGGGCAGAGGCCAGATCGTGGCCGAACGGCTTCTCAACGACCACCCGCCGCCCGTCACCGAGCAGGCCGACGTCGGACAGGTGCTCGATCACGATGGCGAACAGCGAGGGCGGGGTCTCCAGGTAGAAGACCGGTTCGGAGACCCGGCCGAGGGCCTGGGTAAGCCGCTGGTAGGTCTCGGGCTGGCCGAAGTCGCCGCCCACGTAGGAGAGGCGCGCCGCGAATCGGTCAAACGTCTCCTCGTCGAGCGTTTCGCCGCACGACTCGAGTGATTCTCTAGCCCGCTGCCGCAGGCGGTCGGCGCTCCAGTCCTCGGCCGCCACTCCGACCACCGGGATACCCAGGAGACCCCGCTTCTCAAGCCGGTACAGAGACTGGAACGTCATCTTTCGTGCCAGGTCGCCGGTGATTCCGAACACGACCAGGGCGTCGGCAGGATGGCTCATGGTCGGGGCACGCTAGCGCGCCCGCTTCCGGGCTGCGAGGCCCCGCGCGTAGAGCTTGCGGGCCTCGGCCACGTCCTCAGCGGCCACGCCACCGCTTTCCCGTCCGGTCTCAAGCACGCAGGGCAGCTTGGCGAACCGGGGTTCCGAGAGGAAGGTGGAGCAGCCCGAGGCGCCCAGCTCGCCCTGGCCAAGGACCGCGTGGCGGTCTCGGTTTGAGCCCAGGGCCACCATCGAGTCGTTGAGATGGAGCGACCGCAGCCGGTCCTGGCCCACGAGCTCCCCGTAGCGATCCAGGACCTCGGTCAGGCCGCGGCGGGCTTTGATGTCGTATCCCGAGGCGTATAGGTGGCACGAATCCAGGCAGATCCCCAGCCGGTTGTCTGCGCCGGCCGCCTCCAGCAGCGAGGTCAGCTCCTCAAACGAGCGCCCCAACGTCCCACCGGCCCCGGCGGTGTTCTCCAGAAGGAGGTCGCACTTCTCGGTCTCCTTGAGCGCCTCGCGGATGACCTTGCCGGCCCGGGCGATCGCCTTGGGCACGTCGCCCTGCTTGGCCGAACCCGGGTGGAGCACGACGCCCACGGCCCTGATGCCGGCCCCGACGCGCAGCGACTGGATCAGCGAGGCGAGCGACTTCTGGCGCATCTCCCGATCCTCCGATGCGCAGTTGAGCAGGTAGACCGCGTGGATCAGGACGGCCTCAATCGGGGTGTTTTCCTGGGCCTGGCGAAACGCGGCGAAGTCATCCTCGGTGTACGCCGTCGGGCGCCACATGCGCGGCGACTGGTTGAACACCTGGATCGCCGAGCAGTCGCGCTCGACGCCCCGCTCGATGGCCTTCTGGAGGCCACCGGCGGTCGATACGTGGGCGCCGATTAGCATCCTGGGAGGTATCTCATGCGGGTTCGCTTTGCTCCATCCCCGACCGGGGCGCTGCACATCGGCGGCGCTCGGACGGCTCTGTACAACTGGCTGCTGGCGCACGGACCCGCCGGGAGGTCGAATGGCGACCGGACGGCCGCGCTCGTGCTCCGGATCGAAGATACCGACCGGGAGCGATCGACCCCGGAGAACGTTGAGCAGATCGTGGATGCCCTGACCTGGCTCGGCCTGGACTGGGACGAGGGCCCGATCTTTCAGTCCCAGCAGGCCGAGCGGCACGCCGAGGCGCTGGCCCAGCTGCTGGCCGATGGCCACGCCTACTACTCGACGGCCACGCCTGAGGACGTCAGGGCTTTCAAGGAGCGCCACGGCCATGATCGGGGGTTCCGCGGTCAGGCGGAGCCCTCAGGGGCTGTGCGCCTGCGGGTTCCCGACGCGGGGGAGACGCTTGTTGACGACGTCATCCTCGGCGCCACGAGCTTCCCCAATGCGAGCATGGACGACCGGGTGATCGCGAGGGCGGACGGGTCCGTCCTCTACAACTTTGCCGTCGCCGTCGACGATCTGGACGCCGGCATCACCCACGTCGTTCGCGGTGCCGACCATCTCTCGAACACGCCGACTCAGATCCACGTGTTCGAGGCTCTTGGGGCGACCCCGCCTCGATACGCCCATCTGCCGTTGCTCCATGGCCCCGACGGCAAGAAGCTCTCCAAGCGCCACGGCGCCGCGTCGGTCCAGGAGCTGCGTGACGCCGGTTACCTGCCGGAGGCGGTCGTCAACTACATCGCGCTGCTCGGCGCGGGGTTCGCCTCCGACGAGGAGCTGTTCTCCAAATCTGAGCTCGCCGAGCGCTTCCGGCTCGAGCGCGTGTCCAAGAACCCGGCTGTTTTCGACGAACGAAAGCTCCGCCACATGAACGGCATCTACCTGCGTGAGCTGGCCACGGAGGAGCTGACCGCTCGGCTCGAGCAGTTCACCGGGCGCAGCGGGCTGGCGGGCGCCGTCGCGATCTCGCAGGACAAGATCCAGACCCTGAACGAGTTCTGGCCGCTGGTGGAGTTCCTGTTTGAGGGCCCGGTCGACGACCCGGCGGCGTTCGACCGGGTGATTTCCGGCGACGGGGGGGCGGAGACCCTCCGGGCGGCCCGGGATGCTCTGGCCGCCGCTCAGCCATTCACCGCCGCCGCCGTGGAGGAGGCACTCCGGGGTGTCGTGCAGAGCCGTCAGGCCAAGCCTGGAGCGGTGTTTCAGCCCGTGCGGGTGGCAATAGCCGGCCGCACGATCTCGCCCGGAATCTTTGAGAGCGTCGCCCTCCTGGGGCGCGAAGAGACCCTCAAGAGGATCGACCGCGCGCTGGAGCGGGCGGTCGGAGCACAAGACCACTAAACCGTGCGCGTCCGTCTGCCGATACAGGTGGCATGGCTTGGGAAGCGCCCCGCTGTTCGTGCAATCCGACTTCGAATCTCCTAACGATCCTATGCGGCAGCTAGCTGCCGTGAAGTCGGTGCCAGCTGAGCCTGGTTCCGGCCGCGGAGAACGTCACCACAATGAAGGTCACGGCCGTCGTCTGACGGCCGCCTTTGAGGCCCTGGAGGCCTTCCCGGCACTTGCGGAGTCCCGCAATCACGTGTTGCGCCTGTTTGAGTCCGGGGCGCCTTCCACCGCCGAGCTGGTCGAGGCGGTTGAGGGCGACGTCGCCCTGGCGGTCACGGTGCTGCGCCTGGCCAATCAGGTCGACACCCGCACCCGGGGTCGCGTCGAGAGCATCGTCAAGGCGGTTGAGGTGCTCTCTCCCGACGGCGTTCTCGCGATCGCCACGCGGGCCCGCACCTACGATTTCTTCCAGCGCAGCACGTTGTGGAAGGGGATGCCGGAGCGGTTCCGGCTCCACGCCATCGCCACGCAGAAGGCGGCTGACCGTCTGGCTCGCGAGCTGTCCTACAGCGCCCGAGACCGGCTGATGGTGACCACGCTGCTGCACGACATCGGCAAGCTGGTCCTGGTTCACGCCTACCCCGGCTATCCGCAGCAGGTCCACGGTGAGGCCCGCACGCCGGAGGAGCGCGTCGCGGCAGAGCGCCGGGAACTGGGCGTGGATCACGCCCTGGTCGGCGGTGTGCTGGCCCGGAGGTGGAACCTGCCCAAGCTGCTGGCCAGCGTGATCGAGCGCCATCACTCCGACGACTGTCAGGGCGAGACCGCCCTGGTCAGGCTGGCCGACATGCTGGCCCACTACTCGCTGGGGGGTCGATCTCCCCAGCTGAGATGCTGAAGGTGGGCCGCCTGGTCGGGATCACCCCGGCGCAGCTCCGGTCCGTCCTGTACGACCTGCCGCTGTCGGGAGCTGGCTCACGGCCCCGGGCCGTGGATCCCTGCCCCATGTCCAGCCGGGAGCTCGAGGTGGTGCGCCGGCTGGCCGGCGGGATGGTCTATAAGCAGATCGCGGGCGAGCTCAACCTGTCCACGAGCACGATCCGGACCCACCTGCACAACATCTACGGCAAGTTGGGCGCCCGCGACCGGGCCCAGGCGGTTCTGATCGCCACCGAGCGCGGCTGGATCTAAGCCCAGCGGGCTCCGGCGCACCGTTCGGCAAGCTGGCCGTTCGTCGTAGCGATCGGGTCGCCGTCAAGTCGGCCTGGCATGATCGAGATGTGATCTCGATCACCTCCAAGTCCCCCTACGCCATCTCGGCGCTGGTGGAACTGCACCATTTCGGCGATCGCGCCCCCGTCGCCCTGGCCGAGCTGGCCCGCCGCCGCGGCATCCCACCCCAATTCCTGGAGCAGCTGTTCGCCGTCCTGCGCCGGGCCGGGCTGTTGCGGTCCCAGCGCGGCGTCAAGGGGGGCTATGCCTTCGCCAAGCCCGCTGCGGAGATCACCGTGCTCGAGGTGGTGGAGCTCCTGGACGGACCGGTTGGGGCCGGCAACAGTGGCGTGTTTGCCGACGCGGCCTCCGCCGCCCGAGCGGTCCTGGCCGGCTCGACGGTCGCCGACGTGGCCGAGGCCGAGGCGAGCGCCTCGCCGGCACCGATGTACCACATCTAGCCTGACGGACGCCGGGCAGCGGGGCAGAAAAAAGCCCCCAACCGGCCAGCGGGTGAATAGGCTCGCCGGCACACCACCCTGAGGAGGAAGGTATGTCAAGCATCACCCGCGCCAGGTATCTATCAGTGCCCGTGTGCGCGCTGCTCGTCGTATTGGGGGTCGCGTTCGTCACCTCGGCGGGCGCGTCGACACCCAAGGTCTACTTTGGCTCGAGCCTGGATCACAGCCCCGCCAACGCGGGGAACACGTGCGCCGAGAACGGCGTGCAGGGCGGGGCGAAGTGCACCCACGTGGGCTCGTACTATCCGGGCTTCTCTGGCCACGCGAAGGCCCCGATGAACGGCACGGTGACCACGATCAGGCTGCGCGCCGAGGGGCCGGCCAAGCTGCACATTCTGATCGTCGCGGTCCGTAACGTGTCCTCTGACCACAAGTCCGGGCAGGCCAAGGTGGTCGTCAACGGGCCGACGCTTCACCCGGTCGGTACCGGTGGGGTAGAGCAGTTCCCGGTTCAACTGGCGGTCAAGAAGGGTCAGGAGCTCGCGGTGAACACGACCAGCAACACCGCCGAGTACTGCTCGGACGGAACGCCAGGCCAGCTCCTATTCGATCCCCCTCTGACGAGCACCTTCACCAGCTCGAAGGGCGTCGACGGCTGCCTGATGCTGATCCAGGCGGTCATGAAGGCCAGCTGAGCAACCCGTCTCTGTGACGGACCCCGAGACCCTCGGGGTCCGTCTGGTTTCGCGGCACAGGTTTTGGGCCCAGCCGGTTCAGTAGCTTCGATCGGGATGAGCCGTCTCTTCATTCGAGCCCCCGGCCTGTGCCGGCTAGGGCCGGTCGCGGCCGCGCTGTGCCTGCTCGCGGCGTGCGGCGGCGCGGCCGGGCCGACGACCACGCCCGCGAGGCCGCGCACGAGCGTCCTCAACACCAACCCGGCTCAAATCGCCACCCGGCCTGCGGCCACCACAACGACCACGATCACCCGGCCGCCAACGCCTCGCCCTGACCCCGCTCGGCTCCTGGGTCAGATGATCGTGGCAAGGTTCCGCGGGCCCGCGCCATCGCCGTCATTCCTGGCTCGCATCCGAGCCGGCCAGATCGGCGGGGTGATCCTGTTCGGCGACAACGTGGCCGGCGGGGTGGGGGCGACTCGTCAGCTCACCGCCGCGTTACAGCACGCCGCGGCCTTGGGCGGCAACCCGCCACTGCTGATCATGACCGACCAGGAGGGCGGTCCGGTCAAGCGGCTTGCGGGCCCGCCGTCGCTGGCCCCCGCGGACATGAGCTCAACCGCGGTCGCGTTGACCCAGGGGAGAGAGACCGGCATGCTGCTGCGCTCCGCCGGGGTCACCCTCGACCTGGCCCCGGTGGCCGACGTGGAGCCCGCGCCGAACTTCCTGGGCGCGCGATCGTTCGGGGGCTCGCCTCAGATCGTCGGCCCCCGGGCCTGCGCCTTTGCCGAGGGACTGGCCTCGGAGCACGTGGCGTACACGCTGAAGCACTTCCCCGGGCTCGGGCTGGCGAGCGGAAACACGGACCTGGGCTCGGTGTCAATTCCCGCCTCGGCCGACACGCTGCGCTCCGGGTACCGGGCGTACGAGCTCTGTGGCGGCGCTCCGTTGGCGCTGGTGATGGTGAGCAGCGCCGCCTATCCCGACCTGGGAGCGACCCTGCCCGCGGTGATGTCACCGGCCATCTACCAGCGGGAGCTTCCGCGGGCCGTCCAGGGCCGCACGCCGCTGACGATCAGCGACGATCTTCAGTCGCCGGCGTTCGAGTCGCAGACGGCTCCGGCCCGGCAGGCGATCGAAGCCGGGCTTGACCTCCTGCTCTACGCCCAAACCGAGCACGCATCGGCGTTCGCGTACTCCAAGCTCCTGGCGGAGGCGCGGGCGGGCGTGATCTCGCAGGCGCGTCTGGCGGCGGCCAACCGCCGGATTCAGACGCTCAAGGCACGACTGGCCCGATGACCGGCCAAAATTCTGGGGTGATTCCCTATCGCGAACCGCCTCGGAGTTGCCGATAATTCATCCATGAGGACGGATCGGCTCATCGCCAAGGGAGCGACGAGGCGCAGATTGATGGCGCTCTCAGCCACGGCGCTCGCGGCCACGGTGCTCGGGGCTGGCTCCGCTCAGGCGGCCACTGGCCAGCCCGGAACCTCGAGCAACCAGGTCAACCGCTCGGGCACGTACAACGGTCAGATCACCCAACTCCTGCCCCGGCCCTACACGGGCCACATCCACTTCGTCGTGAGCCGCGGCAAGATCACCGGGCTGCGGTTCACGGCCGGGACGATGTGCGGCACGATGTGGGCGGTCGACAAGGACCACGCGCTGCCCGAGTTCCCGGTGAAGGTAAAGCCCACCGGAGCGTTCTCGTACAACGGCACCGTCGCCGGCCGGGTCATCCGGCTCGGCGGCAGGATCACCGGGAACAAGGCGCACGGGACGTTCTTCCAGGCCTTCTCCACGTCCGGTATGACCTGCACGATGGGGCAGGCCGCCGCGTTCACGGCCACGCGCTGAGCCTTCGCGCAGCCGGCCGCTCAGCCAGCTCTGGTCCCATAGCTGGGCCTCCGGCGAGGCCGCGTTCTCGTAGGGTTCGTCTCTCAGATGGCTCGGATTCCCACCAACATCGCCGACTACGTCGGGGGCACGCCGATGCTCCGGCTGACCCGGATGGTCCCCGAGGGGGTGGAGCTGTACGCCAAGCTTGAGGCCTTCAATCCGGGCGGGAGCGTCAAGGACCGGATCGGGGTGGCGATGATCGAGCGGGCCGAGCGTGAGGGCCGCATCAGCCCGAGCCGGACAACGGTCGTGGAGGCGACGAGCGGCAACACGGGCATCGCGCTCGCCTTCGTGTGCGCCGCCAAGGGCTACCGGCTGATCCTCACGCTGCCCCAGGGCATGAGCCGCGAGCGCGAGGGCCTGCTCCGCCTGTACGGAGCCGAGGTCCACGTGACGGAGTCGATGGGAGGGATGGCCGAGGCGGTCCAGGCCGCCCGGATGCTGGCCCAGAGCGATGACTTCTTCCTGCCCGACCAGTTCTCCAATCCGGCCAACCCGGAGATTCATCGGCGGACCACGGGGCCCGAGATCTTGAAGGCGCTCGACGGCCAGGTGGACGTGTTCGTGGCCGGCGTGGGCACGGGGGGCACGATCACGGGCGTGGGTGAGGTACTCAAGGACCGCAATCCCGATTGCCGTGTGATCGCGGTGGAGCCGGCCGGATCGGCTGTGCTCTCGGGGGGTCCACCCGGAGTCCACAAGATTCAGGGCATCGGCGCGGGCTTCATTCCCGAGGTCCTCAACACCGAGCTGCTGGATGAGGTGCTCGCCGTCCAGGATGAGGCCGCGATTCAGACCGCCCGCGAGCTGGCCCGCACCGAGGGCGTGCTGGCCGGGATCTCCTGCGGGGCGGCCGTCTGGGCCGCGCTGGAGGTGGCCAGGCGACCCGAATCCCGAGGGGCGAGGATCGTGACGATCCTTCCGGACTCGGGCGAGCGGTACGTCTCAACGCCGTTCTTCGCTCCCTGAGCCTCTGACTCGCAACATGGGCCGGGCGAGCCCAGCCGGCGGCTACGCTGTGTCAATGCCAGGGCTGGGAGTGACCTCCGGCATCGTCTCGGAGCTGCGTCGCGACATTGAAGCCGTGCGCACGCGCGATCCCGCGGCCTGTGGCGTCAGCACGCTCGAGCTCGTGGCCACGTGGCCGGGCCTCCACGCCCTCCTGGCCCACCGGGTGGCCCACGTCCTGCACAGGTCCGGGGTCCCGCTGATGCCGCGGCTGATCGCCTCGATCGCCCGGGCGCTGACCGGAATTGAGATCCACCCGGCGGCCCAGATCGGCCCGGGGCTGTTCATCGACCACGGAATGGGCGTCGTCATCGGTGAGACGGCCCGGCTCGGCCAGGACGTGACGATCTACCAGAGCGTCACGCTCGGCGGGACTGGCTTTGCCACCGGCAAGCGCCATCCGACGGTGCAGGACAACGTGACGATTGGCGCCGGAGCCACGCTGCTCGGTCCGATCACGGTCGGCCACGGCTCCAAGATCGGCGCCGGGAGCGTCGTGATTCACGACGTGCCGCCGCTGAGCACGGTGGTGGGCAATCCGGGGCATCCCGTCCGGGTGGAGGGGCGTCGCCCCGAGGGTCCCGACAACGACTGGGTCCACCTGCCCGATCCGATCGCCGACGCCATCAAGGCACTCGCCGGCCGGATCAGCGCGCTCGAACAGGCGAACGGCGGCCAGCCGGCCACCGCAACCGAGGACGACTACGAGCGACAGTCGGCGCGGTCGATCGGGCCCGATCCGGCCGGCGGTTAGCGGACGCGGCGACCCGCCGCGACACCGGCGAACCGGCCGCGGCGGAGCCCGCTAGAGCCTGATCTTGCCTCGCGGCGACGGTGCCGGGGGCTGAGAGGGATCGGCGAGTTCGTCCTCGCTGATGTTCAGCCTGGCCCGGACCAGGTACAGCGGGCGGCCCTTGACCTCGTCGTAGATCCGGCCGACGTACTCGCCGATGATCCCGATCGCGATCAGCTGGATGCCTCCCAGAAGCAGAACGACGATCGTCAGGGTGCTGAACCCCTGGAGGTAGGACCCGAGCAGCCTGAGGATGATGACCACGGGGATGGCCACGAAGGCCAGCGTGGAGATGGCGAAGCCGAGCAACGTCGCCAGCTGGAGCGGGCGGTGGGAGAACGACGACACCGCGTCCAGCGAGAACCGCAGCATCTTGGGGATCGTGTACTTGGTCTTCCCGGCGTACCGCCGATCGCGGGTGTATGGCACCGCCGCCTGGCGATAGCCCACCCACACGGTCATCCCGCGCAGGAACCTGTTGCGCTCCCGCATGGAGCGCAGGGCGTCCAGGGGTCGGCGGTCCAGCAGGCGGAAGTCACCGGCGTTCTGCTCCAGGTCGACCTGGGCCAGCTTGGCGAACAGCCTGTAGAACCACCGGGCCGTGGTGAGCTTGAAGCGCGACTCGCCCTCACGGTGCTGGCGCACGGCATAGACGACGTCACAGCCCGCTCTCCAGTGGTCGAGCATCCGGGGGATCAGCTCGGGCGGGTCCTGAAGATCGGCGTCCAACATCACCACGGCTCCACCGCTGGCGTGGTCCAGGCCCGCGGTCAGCGCCGTCTGGTGGCCGAAGTTTCGCGAGAGGCAGACCACCCGGACGCGGGGATCCTCCGAGGCCAGCCGGGACAGGATCGCCGGAGACTCGTCGGTCGAGCCGTCATCCACCAGCACCAGCTCGAAGTTGAGGCCCTCCAGCGCCCGGATGACTCGGTCGTAGAACTCAAGGAGCGTGTCCTCCTCGTTGTATACGGGAGCCACGACGCTCAGGAGCTCGAGCCGCCGCCCGCCCGTGGGCACGGTCTCGCCCTCGGACGTCCAGAGGGTGTCGTCGCTCATACGCCCAGCACCTGCTTGGCCGCCGGGATGTAGTTGCAGAGCTGGAGCACGAGGATGAACCCGGTGGCCCAGAGCGCGAAGCGCCACAGGCGACGGTCGGCGACCAGGGCGACGAACGGCGTCAGCCAGGCCACGTACCAGGGCAGCAGCGAGCTCGTGGTCACCAGCAGCGCGGCGGTCATCCAGGCGGTGCCCGCGATCCAGTCGAGCCGGTCCCGCCACACCTCGAATAGCAGCCAGGCCAGGATCGCCACGAAGATCGCCCCCAGGGCCAGGCTCAGGACGGCGCTGGCGGTGGGAAAGCCCAGGGCCAGCGCGAGCCCGGGCACGCTGTGCCAGTCACCCTCGCTCTGGACCGTCTTCAGGGTGCCGGGAAGATGCAGCACGCCGGTCCCGAACAGGCCGAAGGACAGGACGGCCATCGCGATACCCGCCGTCAGCGCGCCGAGCAGCACGCCCTTGCGGAACTTGCCCGACCATCTGCCCTGCCCGCTGACCAGGGCGAACAGCAGCGGCAGCACCGCGCTCACCTTGATCGCGGTCGCGACGACGACCATCGCACCTGACAGTCGTTCTCGGCTACGCAACAGCAGATACACGCCGCCCATCAGAGCCACGAGCATCAGCAGGTCGTTGTGGCCGCCCCCGACGCCAAAGATGACGGTCAGAGGATTGAGGCCGACCAGGGCCGCTGCCTTGACCGGGTTGATGCCCCGGAGCTGGGCGGACTTCCAGACCAGGGCCACGGTGCCCAGGCTGGCCGCGACGGCGATCGATTTGTAGAACATCGCGCTGGCCGCGATCGACAGGGGCGCGACGATGTAGCTGATGGCGGTGAACAGCGGGCCGTACACCGTGGGTATGTAGGACCACTTCTCGCCGATGTACCCGTACAAGGGGTCGAGCGCCAGGGCGTGCGGTCCGGCCGTGTACGGGTTGAACCCGAACTGCGCCCCCATCTTCCCGTAGAACTGGTAGCTGAAGATGTCCGTGGAGAGCAGCGGCGGGGCGAGCAGGACGAGCGCGTTGATGGCCAGGATGCAGCCCAAGACGGCACGCGGCGAGAGGCGATCTGCGGTCATCACGGCGACCACGTAGGACAGGAACAGCATCAGCATGATCGCGATCAGGCCGCCGCTGCGGATGTTGAACGACGCTCCGCTGAAGGCACCTCCGAGCCCCAATACGGTCGGGAAGTGCGCAGTCTCCGGCAACAGAATTCCGGTGTCGGCCGCCGCCACCACCAGGAGGAGCGTGCTGGCCACGATCCCGGTCAGCGCGAGCGATGCCGGCCCGGCTGGTGCTTCGACCGCCGCTGGCGCTCGCAGGCCCAGTCCTTCGGCCGTGACGCCGAACCCACCCTGCTGGGTTGCGCCAAGCGGCCACTGCGGGGTCATCCGCGCACCAATCCCTTGGCACACATGGCCTTTACCTTAGGGCACCGGGGCGCTTTAGCGGCTGATCTGAGGCTGCTGGATCAGATTTTCCAGCCTGAGCCCGCGAGATGGCGGCGGCGGCATCCCGGCGCAGCGTGGGCACCGCCCACATCGCCTCCAGCGCTATGCGGGTGGACATCTTGCTGGCTCCCCGGACGCGGTCGCGGAACACGATCGGGACCTCGGCCACGCGAAAGCCGGCCAGCAGCGCCCGGTACGTCACCTCGATCTGGAAGACGTAGCCCTCGGCCCGAATGCTCGGCAGGTCGATGCCCTCGAGCACCTCGCGGCGGATGCACTTGAAGCCCCCGGTCAGGTCGTGGATGCCGACGCCGAGAATCAGGCGCGCGTACGTCCCACCGCCCCGGCTGATGATCTTGCGCAGCAGGCCCCAGTTCTCGACGCCTCCACCCTGCACGTAGCGCGAGCCCAGGACCAGATCCGCGTTCTGGGCCGCCTCCAGCAGGTCCCCCAGGTAGCGAGGATCGTGTGAGAAGTCGGCATCCATCTCGATCACGATCTCCGCGCCACCTTCGAGCGCTCGGGCGAACCCTGCCATGTAGGCGTGGCCCAGGCCGGTCTTGGCCGTCCGGTGCAGCACCTGGACCGCGGGCAACTCGCGGGACAGTGCGTCGGCCATCTGTCCGGTGCCGTCGGGCGAGGAGTCATCCACGATCAGGACCGCGTGACGGTCGGGCGCCACGCGTTCCAGCTCGGCCACCGTGGCCCGGATGATGCCGTCGATGTTCGCCGCCTCGTTGTACGTGGGCATCACAACCCACACCCGCTCGTGCATGCCGTGAGAGTAGAGGCGCCGAGTCCCGACCGCTCCGCCGGGAGACCGCGATCTTGCGGACCGGTCGGGCCCGGTGGATCACACTCCGCCGTCCCAGGCGGCATCATGCCTTTCGGGGACAACGATGGAGCGCACGACGTCATCCCGGGCCCGATCTCTGTTGCCCGCGCCGGTCCGGGCGATGGTCTCCACGCGGCGGCTGGAGCCGCGAGCCTCGCCACCGCTACCGCCGCCGGCGGGCCGCGGCTCTGCTGGGCGCGGCCGTCCTGGCGATCGTGGTCGGGATTGTCGTCGCCGCCGGCGGCGGCCACCCGCGAGTCGCCGTGGCCGGTGAAGGCCAGGCCGGTTTCCTGCGCTCGATCCAGATCCTGGCCGGGACCGGGAGCCGCTCGCTGGCCGTCGGCGAGTTGACGATCCAGGACGCGGCCATCAACCGGACGCTCCAGTACACCCCGTATGTGCGCATCGCCGGGCCCCAGCACAGGGAGCTGGCGCTGACGTTCGACGACGGCCCCGGGCCGTACACGCCCCAGGTCCTGGCGATCCTCAGACAGGAAGATGTCCCGGGCACGTTCTTTGAGGTTGGGGTCGAGGAGCGCTTCTTCCACGCTGGGACGAGCGAGGTCGTGGCCGACGGCTATCCGATCGGGGATCACACCTTCTCCCACGCGCCGATGTCGACGCTCAGCAAGCGCCAGCAGCAGACCCAGCTGCTGGGCCAGATCAGGGCGATCAAGGCGTACGGCGCGCCCTATCCCCGGCTGTTCAGGCCCCCATATGGCATGTGGAACTCGACCACGCTCTCGCTGCTTCACCAGGACCGGATGCTGATGGTGCTGTGGTCGGTGGACACGAACGACTACACCCGGCCGGGGGTCAGGGCGATCGTCAACGCAGCGGTCAACGGAGCCAGGCCCGGTGCGATCATCCTGCTTCACGACGCCGGCGGCGATCGATCCCAGACCGTGACCGCGCTACCGAAAATCATCTCCGCTCTCCGCCGACGCGGCTACCGGTTGGTCACGGTTCCCCAGTTGCTGGCCGACAACCCGGCTCCTGCCGATCAGCAGATCTCGTCCGTGGTGGGCGCCGCCGGGGGATAGCGGGCGCCGGCGCCCGGTCGGCCTCGTCGGCCGGGGCGACGGCCTACCGCCGCACGTACGCCACGCGGTTCCAGCTGGGTTCCGGGGCCAGGCGGATCGGCTCCCCGTCCCGGTCAGGCTGCACGTACAGGAAGGCGCTCGTGTCCTCGTCGAAGAAGACGTCGAGCTCGCCCTCCTTGACCCGCTGGTCCAGCCAGGCGCTGCGGAAGATCAGCCGCCGGAGCCAGTGGACCAATGAGCGCTCCGACGGTCCCACGAGCTCCGGCCAGCACTCGTTCACATGCTCGCCCAGGGCCGACGCCGGATCGGTCACCTCGCCGTTGACCACCAGGTTGATCAGGTCCTCGGCCTCATCGGGGGCCACCACGCCCTCGATGAAGCCCAGCTTCCGGGCCGCCTGCTCGCAGCGCTCGCGGAAGTCGCGCTCGTTGAAGGTGAAGCGGAGTTCTCCGTACTCGAGCACGAAGTCGTCCCCGGAGCTGTAGTTCCCACGTCTGTACATCGGCAGCGTCGCCATCATATGAGGGAATCCTCCCCGGCCGCACCGCCTGAAAGTGATGTTGCATGGATCCGGGGGTATCCGCCGGTATCCCCGTCACGGAGGGCCGAGGCATCCGGGGGCGCGGGGCCGAGGTCTCCGGGGGCACCGGGGGCGAGGCACCGGGGGGCGAGGCACCGGGGGCAGCGGGGGCGAGGTCTCCGGGGGCACTGGGGGGCGAGGCACCGGGGGCAGCGGGGGCGAGGTCTCCGGGGGCACCGGGGGGCGAGGCACCGGGGGCTGGTCGACTGAGTGGACTATCTGTCTAGCTAGTCGACCAGCCTTCCCTCGTCGCCGCGCTCCTCCATCTCAGTACGGGCGGAAATTTCCACGGGAGGGGGGGCAAAAACGTCCCGTCGGGCCCTTTAACAACATGGAGGTCAGTGAGGCGACGATCCTGGTGGTGGAGGACAACAGCGCCACCCTGGCCTTCCTGGCCGACAACCTGACCGCCGACGGCTATGAGGTGCTCGACTGCGGCTCGCTGGCCGCCGCCGAGGGGCTGCTGCGGACCGGCTTTCCCGACCTGGCGATCGTCGATCTGGGTCTGCCCGACGGTGACGGCCTGGACCTGATGCACCGGGTCCGGAGTACCGATCGGACGGCCGGGCAGATCGATCCCGACCTCCCGATGCTGGCTCTGTCCGGCCGCGTATCGGAGCTTGACCGGCTGCGGGGCTTCGACCGTGGCTGTGACGACTACGTGATCAAGCCGTTCAGCTACCAGGAGCTGAGGGCGCGGGTGCGGGCCCTGCTGAGGCGGACCCGGCTGCGGCCCAAACAGGGAAGGCTGCGGGTCGGCTCGTTGGAGATCGATTCCCTGTCCCGGCAGGTCTGGCTGCGCGGCGAACCGATCTCCCTTTCAAAGAAGGAGTTTGCCCTGCTGAGGGCGCTGGCCTCGGAGCCGACCCGGGTGTTCACGCGGGAGGAACTGCTCCGCGGGGTGTGGGGATTTCGGACCATGGGGGTCACCAGGACGCTCGACTCACATGCCCATCGTCTCCGGCAGAAGGTCAATGCGGCCGGCGACAGGTACATCGTGAACGTCTGGGGCGTTGGCTACAGGCTCGTGGACGGGAGGTTGGAGTGACGGGGGTCGGCCTGGCGGCGGCCGGCTGGGCAGGCTTCGTCCTCGCGGCCGCGGTCGCGCTGCGGTCCCTGCACGCCGCCGCGGTCCGGGGTCAGGCCGTGGCCCGAGCCTGCCACGAGGTTCGGGGACCCCTGGCCGCTGCCAGGCTGGGGCTAGAGTCGGGCCCGGGCGCCCCGCTGGGTCGCTTGCGGGCGATCCAGGTCGAGTTGGCCCGGGCCACCGTGGCGCTGGACGACCTCCAGGCTGTCGAGCGGATTCGGTTTGGCGAAGGCGACCCGGAACTGGTCGGCGTGCGGGGCTGGCTGACCGACTCGGTGGAGGCGTGGCGGCCGGTGGCCGCGGCCTGCGACATGGAGATCCGGCTCGACTGGCGCGGGCCGGACGGTGCCGTGCGCGGTCAGCAGTCCAGGCTGGCCCAGGTCACCGGAAACCTGATCGCCAACGCAATCGACCACGGTCAGGGTTTCGTCGACGTGCGTGGCTGGGTCGACGGAAACGTGGTCCTGGTGGAGGTCGCCGACGGCGGTCCCGGGCTTCCGCGAGGCGTCGCGGACTGGCTGGCGCGCAGAAGCCGGCCCGGGTGGGGTGGGAGAGCGCACCCGAGTCGGCCCGGGTGGGGTGGGAGAGCGGACCCGAGTCGGCGCGGGTGGCGTGGGAGAGAGTGGGGGAGGGCCCGCGCCAACGGCCGCGGTCACGGCCTGAGAATCGCCCGGGCAGTCGCCGAGGCCCATGGCGGCCGGCTCACCGCGGCGGAGCGAGACGCAGAGCAGGGCACCCGACTCGCGCTCACGCTTCCGCTCGCCGGGGGGTAGGGGCCGGTTTCACGCCCAGCAGGGGGCGGCGCTGCCATCGCGCGCCCGCGGTTGAGGCGCCACCGCTGGGCGCCAGCCGGCATTGGGCGGCTGCCGGGGGTTTGGGTGATTTGGCATGCATATGCAGCCTTTCATCCCCACTCGGTGGTGAAAGAACCCCCGCCTGCACCCGCGCACCCGCCCTGCACCCGCATGCGCCCCGGAGCCTCGACGCCGCCCGCAACCAAACCCTGCAACCACACCTGCACCGCCGCCGACTGCAGCGGAAATTGCACCCTCAGGGCGCCGCGCCCGAGGACCGCGACCGCCTCGCGATCGCCCGCCGGTGGGGCGGATCTGACCGTTTCGTGTCGCGCTGGGGGCGTCCGTGGGAGAAAAAGTGCAAATGGGGTTGCATTGTGGGAGACAGTGGGTTATAAGTGGGAAATGCATGCAAGATCAAACCCGGGTGGCAGGGCTCCTCCCACCCAGCCACCCGGGTTCGAAATTCGCCCCGTCTGATCAGAAACCTGGCCTCGACCGACTCCTTGCAAGCCCGCTCCGGATGAGCCGCCGCCACTCCTCTCGCAGCAACCTCGGATGAACCTCCTTGAGCGGATTTCGCGGCACCTTCATTCACGCGCTCGATGCCAAGCATCGGCTCACGATCCCGTCCAAGTTCAGGGCCGCCCTGGCCGGCGGGGTGGTGCTGGCCGCCTCACCGGAGACGGACGCCGGAACGCCGCGCGCGATCGGCATCTGGCCCACGGCCGAGTACGAGGCCTACACGAGCGCCGCTCTGGCCGGCCACAACCCGATGAGCCCGGACGCTCGGGACCTCAGGCGCTTTTTCTTCAACCTCTCCAATGACACCGAACTCGACGGAGCCAACCGAGTGATGATCCCGCCCTCCCTCATGCAATACGCGGGACTGGCCAAGGACGTCGTGGTCACGGGGTCGGGGGATTGCCTGGAGATCTTTGATCGTGCCGCGTACGACGCCTACAACGAGGGCGTTCTGACCCGTGTTCCCCAGATCGCAGCGAACCTTGGCCACACTGCTTGACATGACCACGACCCACACCCCGGTCCTGGCCGGGGAGCTGATCGAGGCCCTCGATCCTCACCCGGGCGAGATCGCCGTGGATTGCACCTTCGGAGCCGGAGGGCACGCCCGGCTCGTGGCCGAGCGCCTGGGCCGCGCCGGAACGCTGATCTGCATCGATCGCGACCCGGCCGCCGAGGACCGCTTTGTCGAGCTCTCGGAAGAGGTCTCGTGCGACGTTCGCTTCATCCGGGCTGACTTCGTCACCGGGCTGAGCCGGCTGCACGACGAAGGGCTCCGCGCCGACGTGGTCTACCTGGACCTGGGGATGTCCTCCATGCAGGTCGATACCTGGGAACGCGGGTTCTCGTACGCCTACGACGCGCCGCTGGACATGCGGATGGATCCCGACCAGGAGCTCACAGCCCAGGAGATCCTCAACACCTGGGATGAGAACCAGCTGGCCCGCCTCCTGCGGGAGTACGGCGAGGAGCGGTACGCCTCCCAGATCGCGCGGGCGATCGGCCGCGCCCGCAGGCGCCACGACCTCACCTCGACCCACGAGCTGGTCGAGGTGATCAAGTCATCGGTCCCCGTGCATGCGCCCTTTGCCAGCGGCCATCCGGCTCGGCGGACGTTCCAGGCTCTCCGGATCGTCGTCAACGACGAGCTGGCTCAGCTCGACGCTGCCCTCCCACTGGCCTGGGATCTGCTCGGCTCTCGGGGCCGGCTCGCGGCGATCTCGTTCCATTCGCTGGAGGACCGAGCCGTGAAGCGTTTCCTGGCCGCGCTCTCGCGCGGCTGCGTGTGTCCGCCTGAGTTCCCGGTGTGTGTTTGCGGCCACGAGCCCGAGGCGGAGCTGATCACCCGTCGAGCGGTCGCCCCGACGGCGGGCGAGGTGGCGGCCAATCCCAGATCAAGGTCGGCCCATCTGCGTGTGGCCCGGAAGCTGGAGGTGAGCTCAGCATGACCCCGTCGGCCATGACCTCCGCGGGCCGGAAGGTCGTCGCGGCCAGGACCAGCGCCGCCACCGCAACCGTTAGGGCTGGGGCCGCCGCACCACGACCGGTGAGAGCACCGACGGGCGGGACCGCCGTCTCACGGCCCGCGGTCGCCCGGCCATCCCGGGGCTCGGGGGCTCACGCGCCCCGGCCCACCCGGAGCACGCCGACCCGAGCCCCGCGGCGGGTCAGCGGCCCGATCAGGCCGCGGCGCGCCGACGCCCAGCAGCCGCTGCCGCGCCGGCTGGCCCTGGGTGCAGTCGAGTTCGTCCGGACGCTGCCCGACCACCGCCTCCTTGACCGTCTGGTCCGCGGACGGGCCTGGATCCCCGTGCTGGGCGTGCTTCTGTCCGGGATCGTGGCGACCCAGGTGGAGGTGCTCAAGCTCGGAGCGAGCACCGGCCGGTGGATCGAGCGCAGCGCAGCGCTGACCAGTCGCAACCAGGCCCTCCAGGCCAGCGTGGCGGCGCTTTCGGATGACCAGCGAATCGAGCGCCTGGCCGCTCAAATGGGGATGGCAATGCCCGCGCCGACGGCGATCAAGTTCCTCTCCCGCCATCCGGCCGGAGGGGCGAGCGCGGCCGTGAGGCGGATCCAGGCCCCTGACCCCACGCAGTTCCTGGCCACGCTCCAGGCTGACGGGGTCCTTTCGAGCACGACCTTGACTTCCTCCGGTCCCGGCCTCGCGCCCGCCGGCACGACCGGCTCGAGCTCAGCTGCCGCGAGCTCGACCGGTACGACGTCGGCGGGCGCGTCTGCGGGCCTGACCGGCATCGTCCGGCACGACATCGTCGACCACCGGGGGCTAGCTGGCGTGGCCACCCTGGATCGCCGGATCGGGATTCTGTTCCTGGTCTTCGTGGCCCTGCTCGCAGTCGCGGTGGCCCGGGCGACGTGGCTGGGGGCGTTCCAGGCTGGATCACTGCAGAGGGCCGCAGCGATCCAGCAGGTGGTCCAGGAGCCGGTGCCGGCGCCCCGGGGCACGATCACCGACGACCACGGGATGCAGCTGGCGATCAGCGAGTCCGCCGAGGACGTCGTCGCGGATCCGTACCTGATCAAGCACCCGAGCAGCCTGGCGCAGCGCCTGGCGCCGCTTCTGGGACGTCCCGTGTCGGCCCTCTACCGCGACCTGACCAAGCCTCACACCGGGTTCGTGTACCTGGCTCATCAGGTGCCGGTCAGCGCCGGCAACCAGGTCGCTCAGATGAGGATCAACGGCCTGAACTTCATCCCGACTGTCCGGCGCTACTACCCGCGTCCCTGGGAGGCCGGGCAGGTGCTGGGGTACGTGGGCGACCAGAACCAGGGTCTGGACGGCCTGGAGTACCTGTACAACAGCGAGCTGCGGGGCCACGATGGCACCCGCCGGGTCGTGAACGACGCCATCGGTCAGCCGATCTCGATCGAGGATGTTCGCCCGGTCGTCCCTGGCTCGACGCTCCGGCTGACGCTCGACTCGGCTCTCCAGGACGAGGTCGAGCAGGTCCTGGCCGGGGTCGGGGCGCAGTACTCCCCGAAGGCGGCGACCGCGATCGTCATGAATCCCCAGACCGGCGCGATCCTGGCCCTGGCCAACTGGCCCCGGGTCGACTCCAACTCGCCGCTGTCCTCTCCGCCCGCGGCCTGGGAGGACATGGCCGTCGGCTACAGCTACGAGCCCGGGTCCACTTTTAAGGCGTTCACCGTCTCCGGCGCGATCCAGGACGGGCTTGTCACCCCGAGCACCGTGTTCAACGTCCCCTCCGAGTACCACCTGGCCGACCGCACGATCCACGACGCCGAGCCCCACGGCGACGAGAGCCTGAGCGTGGCCCAGATCCTCAAGGTGTCCAGCAACATCGGCGCCGATGAGATCGGTGCCAGGCTCGGCGCCCGGCGGTTCGACTCCTGGGTCCATCGCTTCGGCTTCGGCCAGCCCACCGGCGTCGACCTGCCCGGCGAGCAGCAGGGCATCGTCCTGCACTGGTGGCAGTACTCGGGCTCGTCGATGGCCAACCTCCCGTTCGGACAGGGAGAGTCGGTGACGCCGATGCAGATCGCCACGGCCTACGCGGCGATCGCTAACGGAGGCATCCTCAGAACTCCGCACATCGTGGCCTCAGTGGGAGGCAAGCCGGTCAAGCTTCCCCAGGGGCACAGGATCATCTCGGCGCAGACCGCCTCAGAGTTGCGCACGATGCTGATCGGCGTGTACGGCGAGGGCGGCACGGCCTCCGGCGCCGGCATCCCCGGGTACCAGATGGCCGGCAAGACCGGGACGGCCAACATCGCGGTCAATGGCCACTACTCGGACAGTGCCTACGTGGCGTCGTTCGTGGGCATGGTCCCGGCTCGCCATCCCCAGCTGCTTGGGCTGGTGGTTGTCGACCAGCCGCACGGGTCGATCTTCGGAGGCTCGGTCGCCGCCCCGGCGTTCCAGAAGATCGTGGGTTGGGCGGTGCCCTACCTGGGCATCCCGCCGCGCTGAGCCGCGCTCCGCCCGAGCCAAACGTCCTGGCCAGTCCAGCCAGCCGCTCGTCCCATTGGCCGCCGACCTCGGCCATCCAGGTGACCGCGACCGGACAGCGGCTCCGGCGTCATGTGGTAGCGGACCTCGCGGCCGCGCCGCTCCCGTTCCAGCAGGCCGGCCTCGGCCAGCGCGGACAGGTGCTTGACCACGGCCTGGCGGGAGATCGGCAGATCGTCGGCCAGCTCCGTCGCCGTGGCTGGAGAGCGGCCACGGCCGCGAGCAGCCTGCGGCGATTCGGGTCGGCCAGGGCGGCAAACACGCGATCCGTCGGTTCGGGGCCGGGTCTGGCCAAGCTGCGCCAGTCGATCAGGCCACGGCCAGCATGGCCGGCCCGTGGGTCATCCCGCCCTGGCCCGGAAGCGGCAGGCCGACGAGCTCCAGGGCCTCGAGCGGGCGTGACTCGACCACCCGCAGCCGGGTCCTCGTCTGGCCGTCGGGCGCCAGCGCCAGCTCGACGCGCGTTGCCGGCTCGCCCTCGGGACCCCACCAGAAGACCAGCCGGCCCTCGCCGTCTCCGCCGGGCGCCCGCGCCTCCTCGACCCACCCTGTCCGCTCCGACCCCGGATCGCTGAAGCGAGCATCGCCGCCAGGCGTCAGCTCCAGCTCAACGTCCTCGGCCAGCCATCCGTCACCGGTGATCACGGTCCACACATCGTTGGGGGAGGCGGGGATCAGCACATCGCGATCGATCCGCTGCACCTCCACGGTCTCCGGGTGTCCGTCGTCATGAGCTATGCCCTGGTGCCCGTCGTCATGAGCCATGCGCTCCACCTCCGCTCGCTGCGCCACGTGATGTGCAACCCAAAAGTTGCACATCTGCTATTTTCAGTGCAACCGTCCAGTTGCACTATAGCGAAGGAGCATCCATGCCTCTGGTCCCGATCGTGGTCGAGCAAACGGCTCGCGGCGAGCGTTCGTTCGACATCTATTCCCGTCTCCTGAACGATCGAGTCGTCTTCCTGGGCGGCCAGGTTGACGAGGAGACGGCCAACCTGATCGTCGCCCAGCTGGTGCATCTGGAGTCAGACGACCCCGACAAGGACATCCACCTGTACATCAACTCCCCGGGCGGGTCGATCTACGCCGGGCTGGCCATCTACGACACGATGCAGTTCATCCGGCCCGATGTGCAGACGATCTGTTACGGGATCGCCATGTCGATGGGGTCGCTCCTGCTGGCCGGAGGGACGCCCGGCAAGCGGATGGCCCTGCCCAACAGCCGGATCCTGATCCACCAGCCCTCGGGCGGGTTCGAGGGCGCCTCGAGCGACATTGAGATCCATGCCCGGGAGGTGCTGGCCCTGCGCGAGCGCGTGGATCAGCTCTACGCGCAGCACACCGGTCAGTCGGTGGAGCGCGTCCACACGGACATGGAGCGCGACCGCTTCTTCAGCGGAGAGGAGGCGGTGGCCTACGGGCTGGTGGACCGGGTGATCGAGTCCCGCGAGCTGCCGGCGCGGGCCCGCGGGTTCACGGGCAACGGCCGCTGAGCGCCGAGTCGGGGCGGGTCAACGAGTTGCGCCCCAGCCCCAGGCTCGACCTCGCCGCCGGGCGTAGCCTCCGGGTGAACTCCTACACTCGGCGCCGATGCGCCTCCAGGCGGTGATGACGGGCGTACCCGCGCCCGCAGGCGACCTAGAGGTCAGCCACCTCGCCTACGACAACCGCGACGTCCGCGCCGGCACGCTGTTCTTCTGTGTCCCCGGCTTCACCCGGGACGGCCACGAGTTCGCCCCCCAGGCGATCGCCGACGGGGCCGTGGCGCTGGTCGTGGAGCGCCCCCTGAACCTGGGTGTGCCGGAGATCCGGGTGGACAGTGTCAGAGCGGCCATGGCTCCGGCCGCCGCTCGGTTCTACGGCGACCCGACAGCGCGGCTGGAGGTGGCCGGGGTGACCGGGACGAACGGGAAGACCACGACCGCCTTCCTGATACGGACCCTGCTGGAGGCCGCCGGGCGATCCAGTGGGTTGCTCGGCACCGTCAAAAGTGTGATCGGCGGGGTCGAGCACGAGGTGCAGCGGACCACGCCCGAGGCGATCGACCTTCAGCGGACCTTCCGGGCGATGCTCGACGCCGGGGACGTGGCCTGCTCGATGGAGGTCTCCTCGCACGCGCTCGAGCTCCACCGGGCGGATGCGATCCACTTCGCGGTCGCTCTGTTCACGAACCTGACCCAGGATCACCTGGACTTCCATCCCACCATGGAGGACTACTTCGCCGCCAAGCGACGGCTGTTCTCAGAGCGGCGGCCAGCCCGGTCGGTGATCAACGTCGATGATCCCTACGGCCGGCGGCTGGCCGACGAGCTGGAGGCCCCGATCACGTTCGCACTGGACCGCGAGGCCTCCTATCGGGCGCAGGACGTCCAGACCGGGATCGACGGCTCGAGCTTCACCGTGCGGACCCCGAGCGGTGAGTTGATCGACATGCGCACGCCCCTCCGGGGACGCTTCAACGTCTACAACGTGCTCGGCGCGCTGGCCGCGGCGCGCGCACTCGGGGTCCGGAGCGAGGGGCGGTTGCCGCCCTCCAGACGGCCGACCAGGTACCCGGCCGGCTCGAGCCGGTGGACGAGGGCCAGGGATTTGGCGTGCTCGTCGATTACGCCCACACACCGGACTCCCTCCAGAACGTGCTCGAGGCGGCCCGGGGCCTGACCACAAACCGGCTACACGTGGTGTTCGGTTGTGGCGGAGACCGCGATCGGGCCAAGCGGCCCCTGATGGGAGCGGTGGCCGTGCGCCTGGCCGACCGGGTGATCGTGACCTCCGACAATCCACGCTCGGAGTCTCCCGAGGCGATCATCCAGGAGATTCTTATCGGCACCGGCCCGGGGGTGGAGCACAACGCCGACCGGCGCGAGGCCATCGGCCAGGCGATCGCGGGTGCGGAGACCGGCGATGTGGTCCTCATCGCCGGCAAGGGTCACGAGCAGGGCCAGGAGTTCGAGGCCGGGCGCAAGGTGCCATTCGACGACGTCACCGTGGCCAGGGAAGTGCTCAGAAGCGTGGCCCTGTCCAGATGAGAAGCTGGAGCGCGCGACGCGTTGCCCGGGCCGCCGGAGCCGCGCTGGGGGGCGGCGGCGGTTCGCCCGAAGGCGGCCCTGAACGGGTGACGATCGACTCCCGGGACGCGGGACCGGGGGCGCTGTTCGTTGGGCTGCCGGGGGAGAACGTGGATGGAGGAAGCTTTGCCGGGGCCGCCCTGGCCGCCGGCGCGTGGGGTGTCCTGACCACACCCGAGCACGCCGAGGCCGCACAGGCCGGACAGCCCGATGCGGTGATCCTCGTCGGAGCGGATCCGCTCCACGCCCTCCACCGCCTGGCCGCGGCGTGGCGGAGCGAGCTGGGGGCCCAGGTCATCGGCGTGACCGGGTCGACCGGCAAGACGTCGACCAAGGACCTGCTGCTGGCCGTGCTGGCCCCGCACCGCCAGACCGTCGCCTCGCGGGCCAACTTCAACACGGAGATCGGGGTCCCGCTGGAGATCCTGGCCACACCTCAGGGCACCGAGGTGCTGATCCTGGAGATGGCGATGCGCGGGGGCGGGCAGATCGCCGAGCTGGCTCGCATCGCCCAGCCCGACGTGGGGGTGATCGTGAGCGTCGGCCCGGTTCACCTGGAGCTTCTGGGGAGCATCGAGGCGATCGCGGCGGCGAAGGCCGAGCTGATCGCCGAGCTGGCCCCGGGAAGCGTGGCCATCGTCCCCGCCGGGGAGGACCTGCTGACACCCCATCTGCGCGGTGACCTGGACACGATCACGTTCGGCGAGCGGGGGGATGTGCGGCTCAGGGCGGCCACCGGCCGGCGCCTGGAGATCGACGCCCGCGGCGAGCTGATCACGCTCGAGGTCTCCTTCGACCAGGCCCATCTGCATCGCAATCTGCTGGCTGCCGTGGCCGCCGCCCAGGCGGTGGGCGTCACGCCCGCCGGCCACGTGGAGCTGGCTCTGTCCGCCGGGCGCGGCCAGCGCTGGGCCCTGGCCGGCGGAGTGACCGTGATCGACGACTGCTACAACGCCAATCCGATGTCGGTCAGAGCCGCGCTGGAAGATCTGGCGGCGACGGCGCAGCGCGAGCACCACTCGCGCCGGGTGGCCGTGCTTGGCGACATGCTCGAGCTCGGTCCCACCGAGCGCGAGCTCCACGTCGAGGTCGGCGTACAGGCCCAGGACAGCGGCGTTGACCTACTGGTCACGGTGGGCCCGCGGGCCCGGGCGATCGGCGAGCGATTCGGGGAGAGGTCCGGTCGGTTCCAGACGCCGCCGAAGCGGCCGAACTGCTCCCGGGCCTGGTGCGCGCCGGGGACCTGGTGCTCGTCAAGGGCTCGCGGGCCGTGGGCCTGGAGCTCGTGTGCCGCGCGCTGGGGGCCGGGGAGGAGGCGGCCCCGGTGCCGGCGCGCAGCGGGACGCTCGCCTGATGCTGGAAGGCCTCATCCCACAGGCCGACCCGACGGGCACGTTCTCCGGGCGCGTGCTGATCGCGGGTACGGCCTCGCTGTTCATGTGCCTGTTCCTGAGCCCGAGGTTCATCGCCTTCGTCCGGCGCCGAGAGTTCGGGCAGAACATCCGCGAGGAATTGCCGGCGGGACATCAGGCCAGGGCGGGGACGCCGACCCTGGGTGGGATCGTGATCCTGCTCGCCTTCGCCGTCCCGTTCCTGATCCTGTCCGACCACGACTGGGAGTCGATGGGCGTATTCGGAGCCGCTGTGGCCTGCGCGCTGGTGGGCTTCACCGACGACTACATGAAGATCGTCCGCCAGCGGTCGCTCGGGTTGCGGGGCCGGTGGAAGCTGATCGCCACGGTCGCCATCTCGGTCGGGTTGTGGGCTGCGGCCCGATACGGAGCCCATCTTCCGTCCACCGTCCGCCTCCGGTTCATCGACGGGGAGATCGACCTGGGAGCGGCCTATCCGATCTTCATCTATCTCGTCGTGGCCGGAACGACGAGCGCGGTCAACCTGACCGACGGCCTGGATGGCCTGGCCGCCGGGTGCGCGGCGATCGTCCTGCTGGCGTACATCGGGATCACGTTCATCACCAGCGGTGAGCACGACCTGACGCTGCTCGCCGGCTGCCTGGTCGGGGCCTGCATCGGCTTTCTGTGGTTCAACAGCTTCCCGGCCAGCATCTTCATGGGGGACACGGGCTCCCTGTGCCTCGGCGGAGCCATCGCCGGGTTGGCCGTCATGACCAAGACCGAGGTCCTGCTGATTCTGCTGGGTGGGATCTTTGTGATCGAGGCGCTGTCCGTCCTGATCCAGGTGTTCTCGTTCAGGACGTTCCGCAAACGGGTGTTCCTGATGGCTCCGATCCACCACCACTTCGAGCTCAAGGCCTGGTCCGATACCAAGATCATCCTGCGCTTCTGGATCGTGGCGGCGGCCTTCTCGGCGGTGGGGTTCGTCGTCTACCAGCTCTCCATACGTGGGTAGGTCCGGGGCGGACGGCCTCCAATCCCCGGGGGGCCGTACGTGGTCGTCGGCCTGGCCCGGTCCGGGGTGGCCGCCGCCCTGGCCCTGCGGGCCCGGGGAGAGGAGGTGATCGGATGCGATTCCGGGTCCGGCCAAGATCGTGCCCTGGCGGAGGCATCGCAGAGGCTTTCTGCGGCCGGCGTCGAAGTCCATCTGGATGCGTCAGGCGATGTCTTTGCCGCCCGCGCCGGGACGCTCATCAAGAGCCCAGGCGTACCCCAGTCAGAGCCCGCCGTGGCGGGCGCCCGCCGGCGCGGGATCCCGGTCCTGGGTGAGCTCGAGCTGGCCTGGAGGCTGCTGGGCAACGAGTTCATCGCTGTGACGGGGACGAACGGCAAGACCACGACCAGCGAGTGGATCGGACACATCCACCGGGAGGCGGGTGTCCCGGTGCGAGTGGTGGGCAACGTGGGCACCGCCGCCTCCACGCTGAGCACGGAGGCCATCGATCCTCGGGTCACGGTGGTGTGCGAGGCATCGTCGTTCCAACTCGAGGACACGCTCGAGTTCGCCCCCGAGGGGGCGGTGCTGCTCAACCTGGCCCCGGACCACCTGGACCGGCACCCCAGCTACGAGGCCTACGTGGCCGCCAAGCTCCGGATCTTCGCCCATCAGCTTCCTGACGATCTGGCCGTGCTGCCCGACGGCCTGGACGTCGCCATCCCCGGCCGCGCCCGCCAGGTCCGGTACGGATCGGGTCCCGAGGCCGCGCTGGCCGGGACGATCACGCTACCCGGAGAGCACAACCGCCAGAACGGATTGGCCGCCGCCGCGGTTTGCCTGGCCCGCGGGATCGACACTCGCGCCGTGGCCGCGGGACTGACCAGCTTCCCCGGTGTCCCCCACCGCCTGGAGCTGGTGGCCACCGTGGACGGGGTGGCCTACGTGAACGACTCCAAGGCGACCAACGTGCCGAGCACGCTGATGGCGCTGCGGGCATTCGCCGGAGGGGTCCACCTGATCGCCGGCGGCACCGGCAAGGAACAGGACTTCAGGCCATTGGCGCCGGTCGTCCGCGAGCGCTGCCGAGCCGTCTACCTGATCGGTGCCGCGGGCGGTGAGATCGGGGCGGCCCTGACCGACGCGGATGTGCCCCTGCACTCGGCCGGCAACCTCGCTTCGGCGGTGGCGCTGGCCCGTGAGTCCGCCCACCCAGGCGACACCGTCCTGCTCTCTCCGGCCTGCGCCAGCTTCGACCAGTACCGGGACTTCGAGCAGCGCGGAGACCATTTCCGCTCCCTGGTGGAGGCTCTGTGAGCCGCGGGTCCACCGGTGGCGCGTCGGCAGCGGCTGTCCGCGCGCCCTCCCGTCGAGCTCGGTCGGGACGGAGCGCCACCCACAAGGCGCCGCCGCTGGAGCATCGGATCCTGCTCACGGCCACGCTCTGCCTGCTGGCCTTCGGCGCGGTGATGGTGTACAGCGCCTCATCGCCGCAGGGCGTGCTCGGTGGCCATGGGGGCACGGGGACGAGCGAGTTCGTGCGCTACCTGCTGTTTGCTGCCCTCGGGCTGGCCGCCATGCAGGTGCTGGCGCGGAACGGGCTGTCGCTGCTCTCACCCAAGCTGGTCAAGCTGCTCCTGTTCGTCTCCTTCGGCCTTGTCCTGCTGGTGCTCGTCCCCGGGTTCGGTGTGCGGGTCAACGGGGCGCGACGCTGGTTCGCCGCCGGGCCGATCCAGTTCCAGCCCTCGGAGCTCCTCAAGCTCGCCCTGGTTCTATACGTGGCCCGGTACCTGGCCGACCACCCCAAGCGGATGCGCGGATTCAGGCAGTCGGTCGCGCCGGTCGCCCTGATCGCCGGCCCCGCGCTGTTGCTGGTCGTCGTCGAGCCCGACCTCGGCACGACGCTGGTGATCGCCTTTGCCATCGCCGGCCTGCTCGTCGCCGCGGGGATGCCCGGCCGCTACCTGGCCGTCCTCGGAGCGGTGGCCGTGGGGGCGGTGGTCGTGCTGGCGCTCGCTCAGCCCTACGAGCGGGCCCGGCTGACCTCATTTCTCCATCCGTGGGCGGCGGCGACGAAATCCGGCGCCGGCTACCAGGCCGTCCAGGGCCAGATCGCGCTCGGTTCAGGCGGCCTGTGGGGCGTCGGGCTCGGCCACTCGGTCCAGAAGATCTTCTACCTCCCCGAGGCGCAGACGGACTTCATCCTGGCCGTGATCGGCGAGGAGCTGGGAGTGCTCGGCATCTTCGGCGTGGTCTTCCTGTACGGCATGGTCGCCTACGCCGGCCTGCGCACGGCTCGCCGGGCGGTGGGGCGTTATGCCAAGCTGCTGGCCACTGGGCTGACATCGCTGATTCTGTGCCAGGGAATCCTCAACATCTTCGTCGTGCTGGGCCTGGCGCCGTTGACCGGGGTGCCATTGCCCTTCATCTCCTACGCGCCGAGCAACCTCTGCGTGATGCTGGCCGCCGTGGGGCTGCTGCTCAATGTGGGCAGCGGATCCAGAGGCCTGCGGGTGGTCCGGGACGGCGATGAGCGGACCCCGAATCGTGATCGGCGCGGGGGGGACCGCCGGCCACGTGGTGCCGGCGCTGGCCGTAGCCGACGCGCTGCGGGCTGAGGGCGCCGAGGTCCTGTTCGTCGGCGGGGAGCGGGCCGAGCGCCAGCTCGTGCCGGAGGCCGGATATGACCTGCGAGCCCTCCGGGTGGTGCCGTTGCCCCGGGGCAGGCCCGTCGCAGCCGCCCGAGCGGCGCTCGCGGACGCGGCGGCCCTGCCGCAGGCGCTCCGCCTGCTGGCCGAGATCCGGCCCGCCGCGGTGCTGGGCGCCGGGGGGTACGTGGCCGGTCCCACCGGCCTGGCCGCCGCGCTGCGGCGGATCCCGCTGGTCCTGATGGAGGCCGACGGCCATCCCGGCCTGACCACCCGGCTGCTGGCGCCGCTCGCCCGACGGGTGTGCCTGGCCTTTCCCGTGGCGGGCCGTGACGGAGGCCGCTACCTGGTCACGGGCCGACCCGTACCGGCCCCGGCCACCGACCGGGCGGCGGCCCGCGCCCGGTTCGGCATCGGCCCCGACGAGACGAGCGTGCTCGTATTCGGTGGGTCGCAGGGGGCGCGGTCGATCAACCACGCCGCCGTCGAGGCGTTCGCCGGGGCCCGGTTCCACGTTCTCCACGCCGCGGGCGAGCGGGACCTGCCCACGCTCGAGTCCCCGGGTCCCCATTACGACCTGCGCGGGTTCATCGGCGATTTCGGCCAGGCCATCGCGGCCAGCGACCTCGTCGTCGCCCGGGCCGGCGGGTCGATCTTTGAGATCACCGCTCACGGCAAGCCGGCGATCCTGATCCCGTACCCCCACGCGACCGGCGATCACCAGACGGCCAACGCCAGGTTCATGGAGAGGGCCGGGGCCGCCGTCGTGATCCCCGACCGTGAGCTGACCAGCGCCCGGCTGGCCCAGGAGGTGGCCCGGCTCCTGGCCGATCCGTCCCGCCTGAGTGCGATGGCCCGCGCGTCCGAAGGACTGGCCCGGCCGGACGCCGCGCGGGTGATCGCCGGTGAGGTGCTGGGCGTTCTCCGTGCCCCGGGGGCCCGGTGAGCGCCAGCGGGCCGGGCGGCGAGGACTGGTCGGGCCGTCGGCTTCACTTCGTCGGCATCGGCGGCGCGGGCATGAGCGGGCTGGCCCTCGTGGCCCATGACCTGGGTGTGTCGGTGACCGGGTCAGACCGGGCCGAGTCGAGCTACACAGAGCGACTGCGCGAGCGGGGGATCACCCCTGTGATCGGCCACTCGGCGGACAACGTCCCGGCCGGGGCCGAGGTCGTGTACTCGACCGCCGTCCCGGCCGACAACCCTGAGCGGGTCGCCGCGGCCGGCCGAGAGCTCCACCGGGCGGACCTCCTGGCCCAGATCGCCGGGCTGCGGTCGTGCCTGGCCGTGACCGGCACCCACGGCAAGACGACCACCGCCGCGATGGTGGTCCACGCGCTCCAGGGCGCGGGGCTCGATCCGTCCTATGTGTTGGGGGGCGAGCTGCGCAGCACCGGCTCCAACGCCGGGTGGGGGACGGGGGAGTGGATCGTGGTCGAGGCCGATGAGTCGGACCGCTCGTTGCTCAAGCTCTGGCCCCAGATCGCCGTCCTGACCAACGCCGAGCTGGACCACCACGACACGTACGGCTCCCGGCTGGCGCTCGAGGAGACGTTCAGGACCTTCATGGCCAGAGCGGGCGAGCGGGCGGTGGTCTGGGACCGGCCGGAGCTGCGCGCGCTGTGTCCGGCGGGAGCGGTTCCATACGACGTGCCCGAGCCGGAGCTCGTGCCCGGCGGCTCGCGTTTTTCGTGGCGGGGAGTGGAGGTCGAGCTGGCCGTGCCCGGCGTCCACAACGCGGTCAACGCGGCCGGGGCCCTCACCGCAGCCGTGCTGGCCGGGGCGTCCCCGGCGCAGGCCGCCGGGGCGCTGCGGAGCTTCCAGGGCGCCAAGCGCCGGCTGGAGGGGCTGGGGACGACCGCGGCCGGTGTACCGGTGTACGACGACTATGCCCACCATCCGACCGAGGTCGCCGCCGCCATCGCCGGGGCTCGAACGCTGGCCCCAGACAGGCTGGTCGCGGTATTTCAACCCCACCTCTACTCCCGGACCCGGGCCCTGGCCGGGCGGTTCGGCCTCGCGCTGGCCGGCGCGGACGTGATCGTGGTGCTCGACGTCTATCCGGCCCGGGAACGGGCCGAGGATTTCGCCGGCGTCGACGGAGCGCTCGTCGCCCGGGCGGCCGCCGACGCCGCCGCCGGACGGCCGGTGGCCTGGCTCCCCGGCTTCCAGGAGGCCCGGCGATACCTGGAGGGAGCGCTCCGCGACGGCGATCTGTGTTTGCTCATGGGGGCCGGGAACGTGGACGAGCTGGCTCGGTCCCTGGTCGACCGTCCGGGAGACGACGACCGGCCCACCGCGTAGCGTTTGACAACAGAACGCGCGAAGTAGGGGTCGCCCGGTCCGGGTCGAACTTGACCCTAGGCATGCCGCCGATGAAACGGAACCCTTGAAGCGAAGCTCACAAGCGACCAGGAGCTGGCGGGCCGGGCCTCTGGCCTGGCGCCCCGGAACCCGGGGCTACACGACCGGGTCGCGCCGGCGGTCGGCCAGCCGATTCGGTGCCGCCGCCGGATGGCTCACGGCCACGCGGCGCAGAAGGTTGGCTGTGCTGGCAACGCTGGGAGCGGTCCTGGTGCTGGGCGGCGGCTGGTTGTGGCTCCGGGACTCGCCGCTGGTGGCCGTGCAGAGGGTGACGGTGACCGGGGAGAACGGCCCGGATGCCGCGGCGATCCGCTCGGCGCTCGTAGCCTCGGCGCGCAGCATGACCACGCTCGACGTCCAGACGGGTCGGCTGTACGCCGCGGTCTCGGCATATCCCGTGGTGAGGTCGCTGCGGGTGAGCACCCAGTTCCCCCACGGGATGCGCATTCGGGTGCTCGAGGAGCTCCCCGTGGCGCAGGTCGAGGTGGGCGGCCGCCGGATCGCGGTCGCCTCCGACGGCACGCTCCTCCGCGACCTGGCCTCGGTACCGGCCCTGCCGACGATTCAACTGGCGGCGCCGCCGGGCGGGCCGCGCCTGGTGGCGCAGGGGCCCCTCCAGGAGCTCCACGCGGCCCGAACGGCGCCCCGGATGCTCCTTTCCAGAATCACTCTGATCTCCATTATCCGAGGGCCGGGGTTGGTGGTGCGCCTGCACGACGGACCGGCGGTGTACCTGGGCGACGATCGCGCGCTGCGGGCCAAATGGTCGGCCGCCGTCGCCGTCCTGGGCGATTCAGGGTCGGCCGGAGCGTCCTATGTCGACGTGACCGATCCCGGTCGTCCGGCCGCAGGAGCAGTCGCCGAAACACCGAACGGCACGGCCAATTCGGTCACTGGCCAATAGTATAAACCTCAGGTTTAGGGTTACCCCCAGCCGAGTCCAACACTCGGGTGACTACTGGAGGGTTGGCCGATCTGCAACGAAAGTTGCGAGATCGCGCTCGCGTTGACGCGTCGTATCCTCAGCGCCTAACGTGCAAAACTCAGCAAAGAGCGAACAGAGTCCGAAACTATCAACCATAACTAGAGACTCGGACGGGGAGACATGGAAAGCGGCAGCTACCTGGCAGTGATCAAGGTCGTCGGCGTGGGAGGCGGCGGCACCAACGCGGTGAACCGAATGGTCGATGCCGGCCTTCGTGGCGTCGAGTTCATCGCCGCCAACACCGACGCACAGGCGCTGGCCATGTGCGACGCCGACATCAAGTTGAACATCGGCCACGAGCTGACCAAGGGACTCGGTGCGGGCGCCAGCCCGGAGATCGGGCAGGGCGCGGCGGCCGAGTCGCGCGATGAGATCAAGGAGGCGCTCAAGGGCGCGGACATGGTCTTCGTCACCGCCGGCGAGGGCGGCGGCACCGGGACGGGCGCGGCGCCGGTGATCGCCGAGATCGCCAAGAACGAGATCGGCGCCCTGACCGTGGGCTGTGTCACTCGTCCGTTTTCGTTTGAGGGCACGCAGCGGGCCCGCCAGGCCGACGCTGGGATCCAGCGCCTGCGCGAGAACGTGGACACGCTGATTGTCATCCCCAACGAGAAGCTTCTGTCAATCGTGGAGCGTCGGACGACGATCCTGGATGCCTTCCGCGAGGCCGACAACGTCCTGCGCCAGGGCGTCCAGGGCATCACCGACCTGATCACGATCCCTGGGCTCATCAACCTGGACTTCGCGGACGTGCGCACGATCATGCGCGACGCCGGGACGGCCCTGATGGGGATCGGCTCGGCCGCCGGTGAGAACCGCGCGGCCGAGGCGGCCAAGATCGCGATCTCCTCGCCACTGCTCGAGGAGTCGGTGGAGGGCGCGATGGGGATCCTGCTCAACATCACCGGTGGCCACGACCTGGGGCTGTTCGAGGTCAACGAGGCGGCCGAGATCGTCCAGAGCGCGGCCGACTCGGACTCCAACATCATTTTCGGCGCGGTGATCGACGACACCATGGGTGACGACGTTCGGGTGACCGTGATCGCCACCGGCTTTGACCACGGCGGTCCGCGCCGCCGGTCCCGGACCGGCGCCGCGCCGCGCCGGGAGCGCGAGGTCACGATCGACGACGTCCACCGCTCGTCGCTCGAGATCCGCGACGACGAGATCGACATCCCGTCGTTCCTCAAGGACCGGTAGCGCCGGCGGGCGGTCCGCCTCTCAGAGACACATCTCGCGTGTAATAGCCTCATTGGCCTGAGCACCTCGCCCCCGGAAACTTCGCTTCGCCGCACCTCGCTGTACGAACAGCATCGCCAGGCTGGCGCGCGCTTGGTCCCGTTCGCGGGCTGGGAGATGCCCGTTCAGTACGTCGGCATCCGGCCGGAGCACGTGGCCGTGCGGCGGAATGTGGGCGTCTTTGACGTATCGCACATGGGGCAGGTGCACAGCCGCGGTCCCCAGGCGCTCGCGTTCCTCCAGCGGGTGCTCTCCGGCGACGTGCGCCAGATCCCCGAGGGCGGGGCCCAGTACGGCGTGATATGCCGGGAGGACGGGGGGATCCTGGATGATCTGATCACCTACCGGCTGGCCGACTGCGAGTTCCTGACCGTGACCAACGCGGCCAACCACGAGAAGGACCTGGCCTGGCTCGGGGCCCAGTCCGCCGAGTTCGACGTCGACGTCGTCGACGTGGCCGATCGCTTCGCAATGCTCGCGGTACAGGGGCCACGGTCCAGGGCGCTCGTCCGGTCCCTGGCCGATGGGGAGCTTCCGGCCCGCATGCACTGCTGCCAGCGGGAGGTGGCGGGCGCCGCGATGATGGTGTGCGGCACCGGCTACACGGGCGAGGACGGGGTGGAGCTGCTGCTCGACCCCGAGCGCGCCCCCGCCGTGTGGGAGGCCCTGCGTTTGGGAGGCGCGGAGCCCGTCGGGCTCGGGGCCCGAGACACGCTCCGAATGGAGGCGTGCCTGCACCTGTACGGCAACGACATGACCGAGGAACGCAACCCGATCGAGGCCGGACTGGGCTGGTGCTGCAAGGAGCACACCGGGTTCATCGGCTCGGAGGCCGTGGCCGCCGCTCGAGCCGCCGGCCCGGATCAGAAGCTGGTGCCGTTCACGATTGAAGGCCAGGGGATCGCCCGGGCGGGTAATCCTGTCGTGGGAGGCGGTGAGGTGACCAGCGGAACGTTCTCCCCCTGCCTGGAGCGCGGGATCGGCCTGGCCTACGTGCCGGCCGGGTCGGCCGAGCCCGGGACGAAGCTCGAGATCGACGTGCGGGGGACAATCCGCCTCGCCGAAGTGAAGCGCAAGCCCCTCTACCGAAAGGAGCAGTGAGGATGGCCGACGCCAGCTATCCCGACGACCTGCTGTATCACGCCGAGCACGATTGGGCTCGACTGGATGGCCAGGAGGCCACGTTCGGGATCACCTGGTACGCCCAGGACTCCCTGGGTGAGGTGGTGTTCTTCGACGCTCCCGAGCCGGGCAAGACCGTGACCAAGGACGAGCCATACGCCGAAATCGAGTCCGTCAAGGCCGTCTCGGACGTGGTGGCGCCGCTGTCGGGTGAGATCGTGGCCGTGAACCCGAAGCTGTCCGACCAGCCTGAGACCGTGAACGAGGATCCCTACGGGGACGGCTGGCTGATCAGGGTTCGCCTGACCGACAGCTCGGAAACCGAGGCCCTGATGGACGCCTCCCAATACGAGGCCTCGCTCGATTGACGCGCTACACCTCCGCCACCGACGCCGACCGGGCCGAGATGCTGGGCGCGATCGGCGTGTCGTCGATAGAGGACCTGTTCAGCGAGATCCCGGCCTCGCTGCGGCTGGGCCGTCCGCTGGCTCTGGGCGAGGGGCTCTCCGAGCAGGAGGTCTTCGACGAGTTCCGGGCGCTGGCCGCGCGCAACGTCTCGTGTGAGGAGGAGGTGTCGTTCCTGGGGGCGGGCATGTATGACCACTATGTCCCCGCGCTGGTCGATGCGATCACCCAGCGTTCAGAGTTCCTGACCCCCTACACCCCGTACCAGCCGGAGATCTCCCAGGGTGGCCTCCAGGCGATGTTCGAGTATCAGACCGCGATCTCCGAGCTCACCGGGCTGCCCGTGTCCAACGCGTCGGTGTACGAGGGTCCCAGCGCGGTCGGCGCCGCCGGCTATGTGGCCAAGTTGACCAGCGACCGACCGAAGTTCGTGGTCTCCCGCGGGGTCCATCCCCATTCGCGGCTGACGCTGGCCACGATGGCCCACGCCTGGGGCGTCGAGGTGGTCGAGGCCCCGCTGGCCGATGGAGTCACCGAGCTCCCACCGCTCGATCAGAGTGTCGGTGCGGTGATCGTCCAGCAGCCGAACTTCCTGGGCGTCGTGGAGGACCTCGAGTCGATCGCCGCGCAGGCCCACGGGGTGGGCGCCCTGGCGATCTCGGCCTGCGACCCGTTGCCCCTGGCGCTGCTGCGCTCGCCGGGGGAGTGCGGGATGGACATCGCCGTGGGGGAGGGGCAGAGCCTGGGCAACCGGCTGGATTTCGGAGGGCCGTCGTTCGGGTTCTTCGCCACGACCGACGCATTGGTGCGCCGGGTTCCCGGACGGATCGCCGGGGAGACCCGGGACGTCGACGGCAAGCGGGGGTTCGTGCTGACGCTCCAGACGCGCGAGCAGCACATCCGCCGGGAACGGGCCACCTCCAACATCTGTACGGCCCAGGCGCTGAACGCGCTGGCCGGCGTGATCTACCTGAGCTGGCTGGGCCGGCGGGGAATCGTTGAGCTGGTCGAGCTCATGCTCCGGCGCACGGCCTATGCCCGCGAGCGGCTGGCCGCCGTCCAGGGGGTCACGGTGCTCCATCAGCGACCCGTCGTCAGGGAGTTCGCCGTCGCGCT
This sequence comes from uncultured Solirubrobacterales bacterium, assembly GCA_963705785.1. GTDB lineage: Bacteria > Actinomycetota > Thermoleophilia > Solirubrobacterales > Solirubrobacteraceae > Palsa-465. Next base: position 55,351 of record CAVPKV010000031.1, read on the forward strand.
GGACGCGCCCGTTGAGGACGTCCTGGCCGCCTGTCGCCGGGCGGGCCTCGGCGCCGGCTACCCGCTCGGACGCGACTATCCCGAGCTGGGGGAGGCGCTGCTCGTGGCGATCACCGAGCGCCGGAGCCGGGACGACATCGACCGGCTGGCGGAGACCCTCGGGGCAGCTGTCGCGTCAGCCAGCAAAGCCACCGCCGGAGCCACCAATTGACCGACGACCAGCTCACGATCTACGAACGTTCCAAGCCCGGGCGGCGAGCATTCGTGGCCCCGGCGCTGGACGTCCCGGAACGGGACCTGGAGGAACTGCTCCCCGGCGCGCTGCGGCGCTCGGCGCCGGCGCGCCTGCCCGAGGTCTCAGAGCCGGAGATCGTCCGCCACTACAACCGCCTGTCCAAGCGGAACTTCGACCTGGACACCGGCTTCTACCCGCTGGGCTCGTGCACGATGAAGCACAACCCCAAGCTCCACGAGCGGATCGCCGCGCTGCCCGGGCACGCCCGGCTGCACCCGCTTCAACACCCCTCGCGGGCCCAGGGCGCACTCGAGCTGATGTGGCGCCTCCAGGACGCGCTGGCCGAGATCGCCGGGCTTCCTCACGTGACGCTTCAGCCCTCGGCCGGGTCCCACGGCGAGCTGACCGGGGTCCTGCTCACTCGGGCCTACCACGAGGACCGGGGCGAGCACCGGACCAAGGTGCTGACGCCCGACACCTCCCACGGCACCAACCCGGCCACGGTCACGATGGCTGGGTACGAGGTCGTCAAGGTGGGGACCGACGACCTGGGCAACGTGGACCTGGATGACCTGAGGTCCAAGGCCGATCACGACGTGGCCTGCCTGATGCTGACCAATCCTTCCACGCTGGGGTTGTTTGAGACCGGTATCGAGGAGGTCCAGCGAATCGTCCATGGTGTGGGGGCCACCCTGTACTACGACGGGGCGAACCTGAACGCGATCATGGGCATCTGCCGGCCCGGCGACATGGGGTTCGACATCGTTCACTTCAACCTCCACAAGTCGTTCACCCAGCCCCACGGGGGTGGGGGCCCGGGGGCCGGCCCGGTGGCGGTGTCAGAGCGCCTCGAGCCCTATCTGCCGGTCCCTCAGGTCGTCCGCCGGGGTCCGGAGGGCAACGGGGCCGGGGCGGGTGGGGTCCACTACGACCTGGATTTCGAGCGACCCAAGTCGATCGGCCGGCTCCGCGGCTTCCAGGGCAACTACGGCGTGTTCGTCCGCTCCTACGCCTATATCCGCTCGCTCGGCGCGCCCGGGCTGCGGGACGTGTCCGAGAACGCCGTCCTGAACGCCAACTACCTGCTGGCCCGGCTGCGCGAGCGGGGCGTGCTGCAGTACCTGCCCGTCGCCCATGACCGGTTGTGTATGCACGAGTTCGTGCTCTCCGGTGGCCCGATGAAGCGGGAGTTGGGCATCCGCACGCTCGATCTGGCCAAGCGCCTGCTCGACTTCGGCGTCCACCCGCCCACCGTGTACTTCCCGCTGATCGTGGACGAGGCGCTGTTGGTGGAGCCCACGGAGACCGAGACCAAGGAGACGCTGGACGAATTCGCCGAGGTCGTCTCGGCGATTCTCAAGGAGGCTGCCGAGGATCCCGAGGTGGCTCGCCAGGCCCCCTACAGCACCCCTGTGCGCCGCCTGGACGAGGCGATGGCCGCCCGCCACCCCGTGCTCCGCCAGCAGCTGGACTGAAGAACCCGCAAAATCGACTGAAATAGCGGTCAGATGAGCGGAAATCGCGGCTACTTCTAGGGGTTGACCCTGGCTGCGGGACTAAATCCTGGGCCCGGGGATGCCGAAAATCAATTGATGGCCGTGTGCCGCCCCAGGACCGGGATCGACCGAACGTGAGGACCCTGCTCACGAAGCTGAACGGCGTGCTGGCGCTGGACCCCGTGGAGCGCGTTCTGGCGGGACGGGTGAGCGGCGCCCTGTACGGCATGGGCGGTCTCACCCTGTGGACGTTCGCTGTGCTTCCCGGGGTCGACCACTCCCACACGGCGTGGATCATCGGCCTTTCGGCCGGGGCGCTCGTGTGGGGGCTGTGCTCACTTCTGGTGATCGACTGGAGTCGCCGTGGACCCTGGCTGATCCACGTCTCCAACGCGGCCGGCTTCGCGGTCATCGCGGGCGAGGTCGCCTCGTCGGGCGGCGCCGAGTCGCCGGGCTGGATCTACCTGTTCTTCGTCGTGGTGTTCGCCGCGTACTTCCACCGGCCCGCGATCGCGCTGCTGTACACGGTCGGGTCGGTCGCCGTCCAGGCCCTGCCCCTGCTCTACGACCCGAGCTGGCATCACACGGCGTTCCTGTCCAAGCTGGTCGTCGGAGGGCCGGCGTATCTCGTCCTCGGGGCGACGATCGCCTCCGGCAAGGAGCTGATGCGCCGTGTCCGGTCCCGGGCCGAGCTGCTGGCCTCTGAGCAGGGGTCGCTGCGTCGCGTGGCCACGGCGGTGATCGAGGGCCAGTCGCCCGAGGCCGTCTTCGAGCTCGTGGCCCGGGAGGCCGCGTCGCTCCTGGACGCCGGCGCGGCGGGGATCCTGCGCTTCGAGTCCGAGCCCCAGGCCACGGTCATGGGCGCCTGGGCCGACCACGAGGGGGGCCGCTACGAGCGCGGCACCGTGATTCCGATCCGGCCCGGCAGCGACGTGGCCCGGGCTCGGGAGACCGGGCTCCCGGTCCGGATCGGCGACCACGCTCCGGGCAGTCCCGTGCAGCGGCTGGGCTACAGCGCGAGCATCGTGGCACCCGTGTTCGTCGGCGGTCGGGTCTGGGGTGCGGTGGCCGTGGCGGCGGCCGATCCGGCCCGGCTGACCCACCGCGACGAGCGCCGGCTGATGGAGTTCGGCGATCTGCTGGCCACCGCGATCGCCAGCATCGACGAGCGGGCCACGTTGGCCGCTCAGGCCTCGACCGACCCCCTGACCGGGCTGGCCAACCGGCGCTCGCTCCACGAGCGGCTGGCCGCCGAGGTGGCGCGCAGTCAGCGCCACGGCGGGATCCTGTCGGTGGCCGTCCTGGACATCGACCATTTCAAGGAGGTCAACGACTTCGGTGGCCACGAGTCCGGAGACACCGTGCTCGTCCAGGTGGCCGGCTGCCTGGAGAGCCAGGCCCGGGCGGAGGACATCCTGGGCCGATTCGGCGGAGACGAGTTCGCCTGGGTGATGCCTGAAACGACGCGCGAGCAGGCGCTCGTGGCGGTGGAGCGGGCCCGCCGTCTGATCGCGATGACGATCTCCCGTCCGCAGCGGATCACGGTCTCGGCCGGAATCTGCGACACCAACGTCACCGCCCATTCCGCGGAGCTCATCAACCACGCCGATGGTGCCCTCTATTGGAGCAAGGTCCACGGGCGCAATCGAGCCTGGATCTACGACCCCCAGGTGACCAGCGAGCTCTCCTCATCGGGGCCGTTGGATAGCGCCGAACGGTCGCAGGCGCTGCTCGGGCTTCGGGCGCTGTCGCGGGCGATCGACGCCAAGGATCCGGCGATGCGCGGGCATTCCGAGCGCGTGGCCATGCTGGCGGCCAAGCTGGCCCACGCCGCCGGGTGGGCGCCGGAGCGGAGCCTGCTGCTCCGCGAAGCCGCGTTGGTGCACGACGTGGGCAAGGTCGGGGTTCCCGAGCGGCTGCTGGCCGGCGGGCGCGAGCTGACGGCGGCCGAGCGCGAGCTGGTGGCCGAGCACGTCGCACTGGCCGTGCGGATCGTCGAGGATGTGCTCGCCCCGGACCAGGTGGATTGGATCCGCTCCCACCACGAGCGCCCGGACGGCCAGGGCTACCCCCGCGGCCTGAAGGCCAGAGAGATCCCGGAGGGGGCGGCCCTGCTCGCCGTGGCCGACGCCTGGGAGGCCATGCGAACCGGCCGTTCCTACCGACCCGCCAAGAGCGCGGACGCCGCCCTGGCCGAGTGCGCGGGGCTGATCGGCGTCCAGTTCACTCGGACCGCCGTGGGCGCGCTGATGCGCCTGCATGCCGTCGGGGACCTGGATGACGACGCCGCCCGGCTGCTGTCAGGATCCACCGACCCGAGTGCCTGGCCAGGATCCCCCGACCCCGCTAGATGACTTCATAGCGCAGGCGGCGGCGCGCATCGCCGGGCGCGCCGAGCGGGAGCTCGAGGCGCTCGTGGCCGTCTCCTCGCCGTCCGGGGACGTGCACGCGGCCGAGGAGGCGCTGGCGGTGTGCGCGGCGCTGCTACCCGACCGGGCCGACGTGAGCCGGCCGCCCTGCTCCACGCCGGGCAGCGCGGCTGACCTGCTGGCCCGCGTGGCCGGCACGGGGACGCGACGGCTGTTGTTGCTCGGGCACGTCGACACCGTCGTGACCCACCAGGCCCACCTGCCCCTGCGCCGCGCCGGGGATCGCCTCTACGGCCCCGGCACAGCCGACATGAAGGGCGGGGTCGTTCTGGCCCTGGGCATCATGCGCGCCCTGGCCGAGGACCCCGGCGGCTTTGCCGAGCTTGCCGTCCTGCTGGTCACCGATGAAGAGTGGCGGACCCAGCCCTTTCGCCATGCTCGGGAGCTGCGCTCGTTCGACGCCTGCCTGTGCTTTGAGGCCGGAGAGCGGGGGCCGGAGGGCCAGGAGGGCGTCGTGGTCAAGCGCAAGGCGGCGGGCACGCTCCGGGCCGCGGCCGCCGGTCGCTCGGCGCACTCCGGCAGCGCGCCCGACCAGGGAGCCAATGCGCTCCTGGCCCTGGCTCGGGTGGCCATCGAGGTGGCCGAGCACCACGCTCCCGCAGGCCCCGATCGTCTGAGCGTCGTGCCCACGGTGTTCCGCTCCGGGGACGCCTTCAACGTGGTGCCCGCCCAGGGCGAGCTGATCTTCGACCTCCGGGCCGACCGAGCGAGTGCCTTCGACGACGTGCTGGCGGCGATTCCGGAGGCCGTCGGCGAGGTCAGGACCGAGGCCCGCATGGAGCGGGTGTGGCCGGGGATGGACACCCGGCAGAGCACGGAGGAGCTGCTCCGCGACGCCTCGGCGCGGCTGGGCCGGCCCGTGGTCGGAGTGGCCCGGGGCGGGGCCAGCGACGCGAGCCACTTCGCCCTGGAGATCCCGCTGACCGTGGACGGTCTGGGTCCCCGGGGCGGGGGGGCGCATACGCCACAGGAGTTCGTGCTGGCCGCCTCGCTGGGCCAGCGCGCGGAGGTGGGCCTGGCCCTGGCCCGGGCCGTTCTGGCCGGTTGAGCGGGCCCGGGGTTCGGGCCTGCCATGCTTAAGTCATGAGCACGGTCACCGGCACCCCTCACAAACCGACCACCAGCGGTTCGCGAGGCCTCCGGGGCCGCTCCGCCCGTTGGCAGATTCAGCGAGGCGGGCTCGAGCTCCTGTTCGGGATCGTGGCCCTGATGTGGGTCGTGGAGATCGTCAACTGGATCGACGGCTACGGGCTGGACAGCGACGGCATCTACTCCCGCAGCGTCTCCCACCTGTGGGGCATCTTCACCTCCCCCTTCATCCACGCCAACTTCGCCCCTCACCTGCTGGACAACACGATCCCGTTCGTGTTCATGGGCGTGATCATCGCGTTCCGGGGCGCGCGCCAGGTGGCGATCGTCACGGCGATCGTGATCGTGTTGGGCGGGCTGGGGACCTGGCTGATCGGGCCGGCCCACGTGTCAACGATCGGGGCCAGCGGGGTCGTGTTCGGCTACGCCACCTACCTTCTGACCCGGGGGCTGTTCAACCGCAGCCTGCTGGAGCTCCTGACCGGTGGGCTGGTAGGTGTGTTCTGGGGAGGCGCGCTCCTCTCGAGCCTCGTCCCCCACACCGGGGTGTCGTGGCAGGGCCACCTGTCCGGCGGCCTGGCCGGGGTGGTGGCGGCCTCTGTGCTGGCTCGTCGGGATCGTCGGCCCAGCCGGCGGTCGGTCGGGACCGCGCGCCCGGCCAAAGCCCTGGCAAAGTAACCGCGTGCGGATCTTCTCGGGGATTCAGCCCACGGGGCGAAAGCACCTGGGCAACTACATCGGCGCGATCACCCAGTACGTGGCCGGGCAGGACCGCGGCGAGGCGATCTACTGCGTCGTGGACCTCCACGCGATCACCGTCGCCTACGAGCCTGCGGCGCTGCGCGAGTCCGTGTACGACACCGCAGCCACGCTGCTGGCGGCTGGGCTCGACCCCGCCCGGTGCATTTTCTTCCGCCAGGGCGACGTCCAGGAGCACACCGAGCTGTGCTGGCTGCTCTCGAGCGTGACCGCATTCGGAGACCTCAACCGCATGACCCAGTTCAAGGACAAGTCCGGGGCCCAGCGCGACCTGGTGTCAGCCGGGCTGTTCTTCTATCCCGTCCTGCAGGCGGCCGACGTCCTGGCCTACCGGGCGGACGAGGTACCGGTGGGCGAGGACCAGCGCCAGCACGTCGAGCTGATGCGCGATGTCGCCGAGCGCTTCAACGCCCGCTTCGGAGGCACCCTGGTCGTCCCCGAGGTTCGAGTCCCGCCCGTGGGAGCCCGGATCATGGACCTCCAGCACCCGGACCGCAAGATGTCGACCACCGGGGGAACCGAGCAGGGCACGGTGTACGTGCTCGATGAGCCCTCCGCGGTGACCAAGAAGTTCCGCTCGGCCGTGACGGACTCGGGCATCGAGGTGAGGCGAGCCCCCGACAAGCCTGGTGTGTCAAATCTGATTGAGATCCTGGCCGCCGTGCGGGGGACGGCGCTGGAGGAGGTCGAGGCCGAGTTCGACGGTGGCGGCTATGGACCGCTCAAGCAGGCCGTGGCCGACGCGGTCGTGGAGTATCTGGCCCCCGTTCGGGAGCGCTTCCAGGAGCTCCGCGCTGACGAACCGGCGCTGGAGCGGATCCTGGCGGACGGGGCCGAGAAGGCGCGGGCGATCGCCGCGGACACGCTGGCCGAGGTCCGCTCGGCGATGGGCGTCGGACCGGTCCGGGCCAGCCAGTAGCCTGGCCGGGCCATGGCTGTCGCGGACCTGGAGCTCGACCTCGACGTCTTCGCCGGGCCTTTTGACCTCCTGCTCACTCTGATCCTCCGGGAGGAGGTCGATCTGCTGGAGGTTGACCTGGCCGACGTGGTTATCAGCTACATCGACCACCTGGAGAGCAGGGGGCAGCTGGATCTGGAGGCGGCGACCGAGTTCCTGGTCCTGATCGCCGCGCTGCTTGAGATCAAGTCCCGGTTGCTCCTGCCCGGGCAGGAGGAGGAGCTGATCGACCTCGACCCCGGCGAGGCTGCCGAGGAGCTGCTGGCCCGCCTCCTTGACGCCCACCGGTACCGGGCCGCCGCCGCTCACCTGGAGCAGCGGCTGGCCTCCGAGCAGGGGTACCGCTTCCGCTCGGCGCCGCTCCCACCGTGGCTGCGCCGGGCCTCACTCCGGGATGCCCACGCCGTGTACGACCCGCTCCGGCTGGGCGAGGCCGTCGGTCGGTTGCTCCCGCCTCCCCGCCCCGGTGGACACCCGGCATATGGCCGCCCCCCGAGTCTCGCTGAGCGAACGTCTGTCGCTGCTGCGCAGGCTCCTGCGCCAGGGGAGCTTCAACTTTGAGGCAGCGGTCAGTCAGGCCGACCGGGTGACGGTGGCCGTGACGTTGTTCGGGGTGCTCGAGCTCTACAAGCAGGGTGAGCTGACCTGGAAGCAGGATCAGCCGTTCGGCGAGATCGTCATCCAGGCCTGCCGGGCCGAGCCCCGGTCGGCGCTCGGTGAGGCGGCCCCCGCGGAGGGAGCGGCGGCCCCCGCGGAGGGAGCGGCATGACCCTGCAGCTCGAGCCGACGCTTGAAGCGTTGCTGTTCCTGAGTTCTGAGCCTGTCCGCTCGGAGGCGCTGGCCCAGGCCACGGGAGCGCCCCTACACGAGGTTGTGACAGCGCTGGAGCGTCTGCGCGAGCAGTACGAATTCGAGCGCCGCGGCCTGGTGCTCCGGGAGTTGGGCGGAGGTTGGATCCTGTCCAGCCATCCTGAGGCCGAGTCCGCGGCCCGGGCCCTGCTGGCCCGTCCCAGGACCCCGCCGCTCACCCCGGCCCAGGCCGAGACGCTGGCCATCGTGGCCTACCTGCAGCCGGTGTCGAGGCCGGAGATCGCCCGCATCCGCGGCGTGGGGGCCGAGTCGGCCGTGGCCACGCTCCTGGAGCGCGGGATGATCGAAGAGACCGGCCGGTCGCAGTTCGGCGCGGTCCTGTACCGGACGACCGACCTATTCCTCCGCCTGTTCGGGTTGGAGTCGCTGGAGGGCCTGCCCGATGCGTCCCATTTCGACCCCTCCCCAGAGGTGTCCGGACAGCTCCGCGAGCGACTGCTTCGGGCCGGCGAGGCCCGGGCGGGCACGGTCCCTGGGTAGGGGGTGGGGGGCACGGGCCCGGGGTAGGGGGGAGGAGGCGCGGCGGGGGGTAGGGGTCGCCCGCGTGGAGGAGCGGAACCCGGGTCGCGCCCCGCGGGGCGCCCTTTTCGTCACACGTAACCCCACGACGCCGAAGCCAGTGACATGAGGGGCGAATAGCGCCCCGGAGGTCACTGGAAACCCGGCGGCCAGATTGATTGTGACGAAAAGGGTGCTGTCCAGCGGCCGCCCGCGAAGCAGCGCCCCGGCCCGCCGCGCGCCCTGAACCCTCGGGTACACAAGCAAGACCTCTGAGGTACGATCCGGCACGAATGGCCGGGTCGCTCGTCACTGCCCATCCCGAACTCGAACCGCTGCTCTCCGAGCGTCCGCAGCGGGCCAAGCTGCTGGACGCGATGGTCCGCGTGGTGGCCGAGAAGGGCTACGCGTCGGCCACCGTGGCCGATGCCGTTCGGCTGGCCCGGGTGTCCAGAGGCACGTTCTATGAGCTGTTCGAGTCCAAGGAGGCCTGTCTGGCGGCGGCCTATCGCCTGGGACTGGACGTGCTGGCCGGCCGGGTGGGCGAGGCCGTCGAGGACGCACCCGACTGGCGGGCGGAAATCCGTCTGGGTCTCCGCGCGTACCTGGAGACATTCGACGCCGAGCCGCTCTTCGCCCGCGTCTACCTGCTCGAGTGGGCGCCGGTGGCGGTCGAGCGGGACGCCGCCATCAGACGATTTGCCAAGCGCTACGGGACCAGTTTTGCCCGGGGCGGGATTGATGTGCCCGAGCCGGCGCTATTCGTGCTGGCGGCCGGGGTGAACGAGCTGGCCTGCGCCCACGTGCGCGCGGGCGGCAAAGCCACCGAACTGGAAGATGTCCTTGTGGGCTGCGCCGTGCGGCTCGCGACAAAGGAGGAACCGTGGACCTGACCTTCACCGACGCCGAGACCAAATTCCGGGACGAGCTCCGAGCCTGGCTGGCCGACAACGAGCCGGGTGAGCCGCCCGCCGAGGGCGAGGACGGTTCGTACGAGTGGCGACGGGACTTCCAGCGCCGGCTGGCCGAAGGCGGCTGGGCGGCCGTGCACTGGCCGGTTGAATATGGCGGGCGCGGGGCCACGCTGACCCAGTCGGCGATCTTCTTCGAGGAGTTGGCCCGGGCCAAGGCCCCGCTTCCGGCCAACGTGCTAGGTCTGCTGCTGGCTGGGCCGACGATCATGATCTGGGGCACCCCCGAGCAGAAGGACCGCCTCCTGGCCCCGATCGTCACGGCCGAGGAGATTTGGTGCCAGGGCTTCTCCGAGCCCGAGGCGGGATCGGATCTGGCCTCGCTGAAGACACGCGCGGTCAAGGAGAACGGCCATTGGCGGATCACCGGTCAGAAGGTGTGGACGAGCGGCGCCCAGTACTCCAAGTGGTGCATGCTGGTGGCCCGGACCGACACCGAGGTGGCCAAGCACAAGGGCCTGACGTACTTCCTGATGGACATGGAGCAGGGGAAATCCAGGTCCGGCCGCTGAGACAGATCACCGGCGAGGCCGAGTTCAACGAGCTGTTCATAGAGGACGCCAAGGTGCCTGACGAGTACGTCCTGGGAGGTGTGGGCAACGGCTGGAAGGTCGCGCTGACGACGCTCATGAACGAGCGGGCCGGGCTGGCCTTCTTCCTCCAGGTCCGCCTCCGCCAGGTGCTCGACCAGGTGGTGGTTGCCGCGGCCGAGCGGGGGCTGATGGAGGACCCGTCGTCGCCGAGAAGCTCGGCGAGCTCCATCTCAAGGCCGAGGTGCTGCGGCTGACCGCCTACCGCGGGCTGACGCAGGTCGAGCGCTACGGCGAGCCGGGTCCGGAGGGGTCGCTGACCAAGTGGATGTGGTCGGAGACCAACCAGCAGCTCACCCAGCTCGCCGCCGACCTGCTCGGCCCGGAGGCCCTCCAGGCCGGGACGCCATGGGCTTACGAGCTGCTGCGCGCCCGCGGCAACACGATCGAGGGCGGCACCACCGAGGTCCTCAAGAACATCGTCGCCGAGCGCGTGCTCGGCCTGCCCAAGGCACGTTAGGAGAAGAGCATGCACTTCGATCTGAACGACGAACAGAAGGAGATCAAGCGCGTCGCCCACGAGCTGCTGGCCGCCCGCAGCAGCAATACGTACTCGAACCAGGCGCCCACATAACAGC
>CAVPKV010000032.1:0-3520 GCA_963705785.1 uncultured Solirubrobacterales bacterium
CTGGGTGATCTCCTTCATGACCTTCTTGAGGCGCTCCTCAAACTCGCCCCGGTACTTGGAGCCGGCCACCAGCGCGGCCAGATCCAGCGTGTAGATCTGCTTGTTCTTCAGCAGCTCCGGGACGTCGCCGTTGGTGATCCGCTGGGCCAGGCCCTCGACCACCGCGGTCTTGCCCACGCCGGGCTCGCCGACCAGGACGGGGTTGTTCTTGGTCCGGCGCGAGAGGATCTGCATGATCCGCTCGATCTCGGTCTCCCGACCCACCACGGGGTCGAGCTTTGACTCGGCGGCCAGCTTGGTCAGGTTGCGACCGAACTGGTCCAGCAGCTTGGATGACTTCTTGCCGCCCTCGGGGGTGGCTCCGGTGCCACCGCCGCACCGCCGGAGCGCTGGCGCCCGCCGGGACCGGACAGCATCCGGATGACCTCGTTGCGGATCTTCTCGGAGTCGGCGTCGAAGTCGAGCAGGATCCGGGCGGCCACGCCCTCGTTCTCGCGCACCAGGCCGAGCAGGATGTGCTCGGTGCCGATGTAGTTGTGGCCCAGGCTCAGGGCCTCGCGCAGCGCCAGCTCGAGAACCTTCTTGGCCCGGGCATGAACGGGATCTGACCCGAGGTGACCTCCTCACCGGAGCCGACGATCCGGACGACCTGCGCCCGCACGCGCTCGACGGTGATGTCCAGCGATTCCAGCACCCGGGCCGCCAGACCCTCCTCCTCCCGCAGCAGCCCCAGCAGGATGTGCTCGGTCCCGATGTAGTTGTGCTTGAGCGTGCGGGCCTCTTCTTGGGCCAGTACGACTACTTGACGTGCTCGCTCTGTGAATCGCTCAAACATGGGTCCTTCTCTTATGGCGGTACTCGGGCGGTGGGTCGGTCGAGGGTTTTTCCGGGCTAGACTCCCTACGGTGCCAGAGTAGTCAGACCTTCTGCTCGGGGTTGGCAAGAACCCGTTGCACTCACGTATCGGCCGTTGGGGAGCGCGAGATGAGTGGCGACGGGCTCTGTCTGGGGCCATAGCTCAGTCTAGCAACGGGGGTCGCGGGGCTTGACGGGGGACAGCGGCAGTCTTTCCCGCTGTGAGCGTCCGCGCACCGGCCGCTTGGCACGAACTTCGGCTCTGAGTGTGGCCATATGCCACATCAAGGGACAAAGTTCGCCGGATCGGCCCGCCTACCTGCGGTTAACGGCGAGGCTGCATGCAGCCTGGCCCCGGGTCGGCGCATGCGCCGCCGGCGGGGTCGGCACATGTGCAGACCCCCGGGGCGCGCATGCGCGCGCCCGAACATCCCTAATCCCGCATCGCCGGGAACAAAACGACCTCCCGGATCGACGGCGTCCGGTCAGGACCATGACCAGACGGTCGATCCCGATCCCGATCCGCCCATCGGGGGCATCCCGAGCTCGAGCGCCTCCAGGAAGGCCTCGTCGAAGGGCTGGGTCTCCTCATCGCCCTGCTGGGCCAGCCTCCTGCTCCTCGAAGCGCCGGCGCTGCTCGTCGGGGTCGTTGAGCTCCGTGAACGCGTTGGCGAGCTCCATCCCGGCCACGAACGCCTCGAAGCGCTCGACCAGGCCGTCCTCCGTCCGGTGGCGCTTGGCGAACGGCGACAGCTCGACGGGTAGTCGATCAGGAAGGTGGGCTCGACCAGCGTCGGCTCCACGTGCTTGCCGATCAGCTCGTCCACGAGCTGGGCCAGTCGTCGTCCTCCGGGGCGGGGAGACCGTTGGCCTTCATCTGCTCGCGCAGGGCATCCGTGTCCCGGTGGTGGCGGATGTCGATACGGGTCCGGTCCAGGATCGCGCCGGCCACGCTCTCCCGGCGCCAGGGAGGGTGAAATCGATCGGGCCCTGATAACCCGACCTCCCGGGCCACGAACGCCATCAGCTGCTCGCAGCGGTCGGCGATCGCGCGGTAGTCGGCGTAGGCCTCGTAGAACTCGAGCATCGTGAACTCCGGGTTGTGGGTCGAGTCGACCCCCTCGTTGCGGAAGTCCTTGCCCAGCTCGTACACCCGCTCCAGGCCGCCCACGATCAGGCGCTTGAGGTACAGCTCGGTGGCGATCCGCAGGTACAGCGTGCGGTCCAGCGCGTTGTGATGGGTGGTGAACGGCCGGGCCAGCGCGCCGCCGTACAGGGGCTGGAGCACCGGCGTCTCCACCTCCACGAAGCCGGCCTCGTCCAGGAATCGCCTGATCGCGCCGATGGCCCGGGCCCGGGTCATGAACAGCTCCCGGACCTCCTCGTTGGAGACCAGGTCGATCTCGCGGTGGCGAAAGCGGGTCTCGACGTCCTTGAGCCCGTGGCGCTTGTCCGGGGGCGGGCGCAGCGACTTGGCCAGCAGCTCGTATCGGTCGACCCGCAACGACAGCTCGCCGCGCCGCGTGCTGAAGGCCGTCCCGTCCACGCCGATGATGTCCCCCAGGTCCAGCTCCAGCAGCTGCGCCATCCCCTCCGGGCCGAGCTCGTCCACCCGGGCCTGGAGCTGGATCCGGCCCGAGCGGTCGACCAGGTCCAGGAACGCCATCCCGCCCTGGCCCCGGCGGGCGGTGATCCGCCCCGCCACCCGGTGCTCCGCCGCCGTCTCCTCTCCGGCCCGGAGCGATTCGTGCCGGGCCCGGACCTGGGCGATCGGCTCCACCCCGGCGAAGTCGTACGGGAATGGCTCCACCCCGGCGGCCCGCAGCGCTTCCAGCTTGCGCCTGCGGGAGGCGAAGACGTCGGAGGGCTCGCCCTCCGAAGCGGTCACTTCGCTACGTCGATCTTGGTGATCTTCAGCTTGCGCTTGCCGCGGGGGGTGGTGATCGTGACCTCCTCACCCCGCTTGCGGCCCAGCAGGGCCTTGCCCACCGGGGACTCGTTGGACAGCTTCATCTCCCCGGGGCTGGCCTCGGCCGAGCCCACGATCGTGTACTTGACCGACTTGCCGGCCTCGTCCTTGACGTGGACCACCGAGCCCACGCCCACGACCTCGTTGGTGATCGCCGAGGCGTCGATCACCGTGGCCGAGCGCAGCTTGTCCTCCAGCGAGGCGATCCGGGCCTCCAGCATGGCCTGCTCGTTCTTGGCGTCGTCGTACTCGGCGTTCTCTGAGATGTCGCCGAATTCGCGCGCCTCCTTGATCCGCCCGGCCACCTCGCGGCGCCGGCGCGTGGTCAGCTCGTCGAGTTCGGCCTTCAGATTGGCCAGGCCTTCGGAGGTGAGGATGACGTCTTTGGGCATCGGATTCGGGTCGGGTGCTTGCCCTCAGGAGGAGAAAAAACCCGCGGGGGCGCGGGAATCGACACATCCGGCTGAAGGGTTGGCGGGTGAGTATAGACGCGCCCCACCGACGGCCCGGAAGGCACCTCCCGACGGGACCCGCCGCTGCTTGGCGGCCGGGAACACGTCCAGCCAGACCCGCTGACCCGTGGAGCTGAAATAGCCCCGGGTGTCCCGGTCAGGCCGGCGCTGGGGCAGGCCGCTGAGCGACATCCAGGCCTGGGGATGGATCACCTAGCAAGACCAACTGAACGCGTACGACATA
>CAVPKV010000033.1:0-98391 GCA_963705785.1 uncultured Solirubrobacterales bacterium
CGTCTGGTGCGTTGGCGTACTTGGGTCCCACTGCTGATAAATCGCACTCGCGGGCCAAAGTGTGTCAACGGATCGAGCGACGACAAGAACGGCCTCGCGCCGACGCTTCGGCGCGCGCCCCGGTTCGCCGGCAACTCAGGTCTCTTGCTGTATCGGGTGAGACACGCGCTCTGCCCGGATAGCACCTCCCGCGCCTGTTCCTAGTCGTGCGACTGTGTTAGGTAGGCATAGCGGGGGTCGCGCGGACCGGGTGGGTGTCCTTTGGTCCGGGTGTTATCGGCTCGCCGCGTGTTCAGGCGTCGTTGAACATCGACCGCGTGTGAGACCTGCCGCGATCCACGCTGGCGATCTTGCTCGCCTGCTCTGCGCGGCGCCAAGTTCCGCTCCGTCGGCGTCATGGTGTTTCTGCCTTCCCATCCCTCTATCGGGGCCGCACGGAAGAAAGAGGGCGAGAACCCCCGGGCGTGATCAGGTGGCGATGAAACAAGCGCGCTGGCTGGGTTCCCCCGCGGAAGTGCCCCCACCGGCCCCGCAGTCAAAACCAGTAACCCTCGCCTCTCGCCTCGTGGCGCGGATCGCGCCGTTGGTGGCATTCGGACTTGGGCTGAGAATTCTGGCCGCAGGGCCAGCTGTCCTTCGACAGTACTCCTATCGCGGGGCACTGCGTGAGCCAATCGCAAAAGTTCCTGGCCACGAATCCGGGAGCTGGACCGAGGCGAGGCCCGATCGCCAATCTGGATTGGTGTCAAGCAGCGAGACGGCGAGTCGCTGGGTGCGGCGGCGGTCGGCAGATCGGGAGGTCCAAGCCCGGTCAAATCGGCCGCGTGACGAGAGCCAGGCGTGGTCGAGCGCGCACCGCCGACAGAGTCTCAACGCAGCGCAGCTCGATCATGAGCGCACGCCATTTCCCAAGCTTATGCCGTTCGAGCGAGGCACCCATCGCCCGCGTTCTCCACGCACCTCCTTTCGACACGGCACGAGACTCTGCTCGCGCCGGAGCCCGGACCCGCTACGCGCGCGGAAAGCGAGCACGCCGGAGAACGTGTCGATCGCGCTGTCCGTGACAACATCCACCCCGTCCATTGAGTCCAATGCGTCCAGCGAACCGTACGATTTGGACGATCTGGACGCTACTGGAAGTATCTACAACCCTCCGTACGTGGTTGAGGGCTTTGTGGACTGAATGGTCCGTGGAGGTTCGAGTCCTCTCGGGCGCACTGGAAAACCCCTGCGTTGCGCGGCCTTCGCGGTGGTCAGGCGTGACGGCGCCGCGAGGATCGCCAGCGCCCAGCCAGCCGCTGCTCGCGACCGAGTGTACGGGTGCTCTGCGAGGCAAAGTTGCGGGTCATGGGTCGGGCAACGCGGGTTTGATCGCCGGCAGCACTTGCAAACGGGTGTCAGAGTGAATAGGGTCGTGGGACGGGGTCGTGAGACGGCCTGAGGGCAGGGTGGCGACAGTGGAGGCAGACACGCTATGCGGGGACGCGGGGTGCGTGCTGGTACGAAGCATGGGCTTGCGGTCGTCGTGGCCGGGGTGGCCACGGCGGCATTGGTCACGGGTGCGGGGGCGGTCACCGTCGGTCAGCTCGGATATGACGGCTGCGTCAGCAACGATGGCTCCGGGGGGCTGTGCGCCGACGCGCCTGGCACACCGCTGACGGGCGCCTACGGGGTCGCGGTCAGCCCGGACGGCAAGTCCGTCTACGTCGTCAGCTCCACCGCGAGCACGATCACGCACTTCTTTGCCGCTCCGCAGGGCCAGCTCACCTACGACGGTTGCATCAGCAACGATGGCTCCGGGGGGCTGTGCGCCGACGCGCCAGGCACACCGCTGACCGGAGCCGAAGGGGTCGCGGTCAGCCCGGACGGCAAGTCCGTCTACGTCGCCAGCCGCGGCGCGAGCACGATCACGCACTTCTTTGCCGCTCCGCAGGGCCAGCTCAGCTACGACGGTTGCATCAGCAACGATGGCTCCGGGGGGCTGTGCGCCGACGCGCCAGGCACACCGCTGACCGGAGCCGAAGGGGTCGCGGTCAGCCCGGACGGCAAGTCCGTCTATGTCGCCAGCGAGAACGCGAGCACGGTCACGCACTTCTTCGCCGCTCCACAGGGCCAGATCAGCTACGACGGTTGCATCAGCAACGATGGCTCCGGGGGGCTGTGCGCCGACGCGCCCGGCACACCGCTCACGGGCGCCTTCGGGGTCGCGGTCAGCCCAGACGGCAAGTCCG
The DNA here is from genome assembly GCA_963705785.1 of uncultured Solirubrobacterales bacterium. GTDB lineage: Bacteria > Actinomycetota > Thermoleophilia > Solirubrobacterales > Solirubrobacteraceae > Palsa-465. The sequence continues at coordinate 2,232 of CAVPKV010000033.1, forward strand.
TCTACGTCACCAGCGATAACGCGAGCACGGTCACGCACTTCTTTGCCGCTCCACAGGGCCAGATCAGCTACGACGGTTGCATCAGCAACGATGGCTCCGGGGGGCTGTGCGCCGACGCGCCCGGCTCGCCCCTCACGAACCCCATCGGGGTCGCGGTCAGCCCGGACGGCAAGTCCGTCTACGTCGCCAGCGTCGGCGCGAGCACGATCACGCACTTCTTTGCCGCTCCACAGGGCCAGATCAGCTACGACGGTTGCGTCAGCAGCGATGGCTCCGGGGGGCTGTGCGCCGACGCGGGGGCGCCGCTCGCAGGCGCCGCCGGGGTCGCGGTCAGCCCGGACGGCAAGTCTGTGTATGTGACCGGTTTCGACGCGAAATCGGTCACACATTTCTCCGCCGCTCCGCAGGGCCAGATCACCTTCAGTGACTGCCTCAGTGATGACGGCTCCGGCGGCCTGTGCGCCGACGTGCCGGGCACACCGCTCACGCGCGCCATCGGGGTGGCGGTGAGCCCGGACGGCACCTCGGTCTACGCGGCCGCCGAGCTTTCAAACGACGTCGTCCACTTCTTCCGCCAGACCACTAGCGGAACGCCCGCGCCGTCGCTGAGCAAACTGACGATCTCCCCGCATCGCTTTCGCGCGGCCGCGACGGGCGGGTCTGTCGCGAAGGGCGGCCATGCGACGATCTCCTTCCAGCTCGACATCGCGGCCACGGTGACGTTCACGATTCGCGAGACGCTCACCGGGCGCCGGCAGCGCATCGGCACGCACAAACGTTGCGTGGCTCCCACGCACCAGAATCGCAACGCCCACCACTGCACGAGAACAGTCACTCTCGGTGCATTCTCGGTCACCGGCGCCTCAGGGCTCAATCACGTCCACTTCACCGGCCGTGTGGGCGGCCACAAACTTCCGGGCGGAGCGACCTACACGCTGGTCGCCGTGCCCACAGCGGCGAAGCTCACGGGGAACACGTCCACCGTGAGCTTCGCCATCAAGCGGTAGCCAGCCGCTCGACGCTCAGCCAGTCGGCCCGGTGAACGCGCCTTGGAAGGTCTCCGAGCGTGAGGGAGCGCAGTCCGAGCCAACGGGGATCGTCCAGCGGATCGAGGGCGACCAGCAACCGCAGCGTGGCGTGCGCCTCGTGGTTGCCGCCCAGCCTGCCGCTGCGCCCGACCCGGGAGTACGGGTGCTCGGCGAGGCGGGGTTACGGGGCACGGCCCGGCTTGGGCTCAGCGGCTTCGGCGCGTCGTGGGCACGGGCTCATCGTTCTCTTGGTCGTCGCAGACGCAGCAAACCCCACGATTTGGACGATCTGGACGCTGCTCGGAGCATCCACACGACGAGAACTTGGTTGAGGGCCTCGTGGACTGAATGGTCCGTGGAGGTTCGAGTCCTCTCGGGCGCACTGATAAGGCCGGGATCTGATCCGCGGCCTCGCCGTTTACGACCCCGGGGCAGACACCCGGTCGGCGAGAGCCCGGGCCAGCTCGAACAGGATGTCGGCCGCGGATCCCGGATCGGATTGGCGGAGCTCGTCGAGCCAGTGACGCCGGATCACCAGCAGTTGACCGCTGCTGACCGCCGTGATCGACGCGCTTCTCTGACTGGCCGTGCCGAAGAAGCCGACCTCACCGATCACCTCGCCGGGCCCGACGACCCTGATCGATCGGTCACTGTCGTGGATCTTGAACGTGCCGTCGAGCACGACGAACAGCTCCCCTTGGATGAGGCCCTTCTTGGTCACCAGCTGCTCGGCATCGACGGTCATCAGGAAACCGCTGTCCGAGAGCTTGCGCACGGTTTCGGTGGAGAACGAGCGCAGGAAGCTGTTCGGCAATGCCGGTGCGCCACGTCGCTTCCGGACGCCGTCCCAGACGGCGGCCGGGTCGAGCTTGACGGGGCCCGAGTCGGCATCGAGCGGCCCCGACCACCGCTGGATGTCGACCGGCGAATCCGTTCCCGGACCGTAGAAAGCACCGACCACTGGCGCCAGAAACGAACCGACACGATCCAGGTGTGAACGGTCGAACAGCACGAGCATCATCGGGACCGTGACACCGTCAGCGGTCGGGACGAGGCGTGCGGCGTACGTCCTGAAGCCGGCGTGCCGGTAGTGGTGGACGAGGCCGCTCAGGCACGTGAGGAAAACGACGTCGGCATCCAGCTCGGCTCGCGCGAGCTGGTAGGAGGCGCTCAGCAGGGCGACCAAGCCGTCGTGCCCGCGCTGATCGGACCGCAGCATCACCCGGCCGAGCTCCGCGGTTCCGAGTGCGTCGATCCCGGCAAACGAACCAAGGGCGAACCGCTGGGCCACGTCGTCGGGCACACCACCCGGTGGCCAGCCGCGCAGGCGCGCCGTGCCGGTGACGTCTTCGTCGCCGCCGGCCGTGTACAGCAGCAGCGTGCGCGGATCGTCGTCCTCTGCGTCGCGGACCCAACGCCGGCGCTCGTCGATCGGGGCGATGCCGCGTCTGAGCTCCTCGACGTACACCGAGTAGCGGAAGCGGAAGACCGCCTCGCGCTCATGCTCCAGCTCGGCCACCCGCACCGACGACATGGCCTCTGCGAGGCCCGGTACGCGGGAGCGCACGTCCTCGCGAGGTACCACGTCGCGACCCACGGCTGTATGCTCTCAAAAGGGTGACTTACGAGGGCAAGGTCCTGGTGATCGGCCTCGGGGGCGTTTCGCGGTGCACGTTGCCGCTGCTATTCGATGAGCTGCCGATCGAGCCGTCTCGCTATTCGGTCATCGACTTCTCCGATCCGGCACCTGAGGACGTCCGCTTCGTCCGCGAGCGGGGCGCCACGTTCGAAACCGAGCGGGTGACGCCGGAGAACTACCGAACGGTTCTGGGCGAGCGCGTCGGGCCCGGCGATCTGATCATCGATCTCGCCTGGAACATCGACACGCTCGCCCTGCTCGACTGGTGCCGCACGAGCGACGTTCGGTTCATCAACGCCTCGCTCGAGGTCTGGGATCCGTACGAGGGAATCGGCTCGAGCCACCCGCGCACGCGAACGCTGTACGCCCGTCACATGGAGCTGCGAAAGCTGATCGACCGCTGGGGCGACAACACCGGTCCGACCGCGGTCCTCGACCACGGGGCAAACCCCGGCCTGGTGTCGCACTTCACCAAGCAGGCCCTGCTCGACATCGCCGACGCCTGTCTGAGCGCCGACGCGGTCGGAGGCCAACGCCGCGACGCGCTCACGGGCGCCGTCGCCGAGCGCGACTTCGCGAAGCTGGCGCAGGCACTGGAGGTGGCCACGATTCACATCTCCGAGCGGGACACCCAGGTCAGCAGTCAGCCGAAGCGTGAAAACGAGTTCGTCAACACCTGGTCGGTGGAGGGGTTCCACGAGGAGGGGATCGCACCCGCCGAGCTCGGCTGGGGCACGCACGAGAGGACGCTGCCGCCGGGAGCGCAGACCCATCTGTCCGGCCCGTTGAATCAGATCTGCATCTCGCACCCGGGCTGCCGAACGTGGGTCCGCTCATGGGTTCCGTGCGGGGAGATCGTCGGGATGGTGATCCGCCACGGTGAGGCGTTCTCGATCTCGGATCGGCTGACCGTGACCCAGGACGGGGTACCCGTCTACCGGCCGACCGTCCACTACGCCTACTGCCCGGCCGACGCCGCGATCGCCAGCCTGCACGAGTTGCACATGCGCGGCGATCGCCTGCAGGATCGCCAGCGGATCATGTACGACGACATCGTCGAGGGTCGCGACGAGCTCGGGTGTCTGCTGATGGGTCATCCACACAAGAGCTGGTGGGTCGGGTCACTGCTCGATATCGAGGAGACGCGGCGGCTCGCTCCTGGCCAGAACGCGACCACGCTCCAGGTTGCCGCCTCGCTGCTCGGTGCGAGCAAGTGGATGCTCGAGAACCCACACGCGGGGGTCCTGCTCCCCGACGACCTGCCCCACGAGCCGGTGCTCGAGACGGCAAAGCCCTACCTGGGTCCGTTCGTCTCGCAGGCCGTCGACTGGACGCCGCTCGACAACTGGAACGACGCCTTCGCCGGCTACGGGCGCCCGAAGCCCGCCGAAGAGGACGTGTGGCAGTTCTCCACCTTCCTCGTCCAGGGCCCGGCCTAGCCGGAGGTGGACCTCGATCGTGATCCGCTGGCGCTGACGAGCGAGGAGATACGAGCGCTCGGCTACCGCGCCGTCGACCTACTCGCCGAGCAGCTGACCGACCGCTCGATCCCGGCCATGCGACGCGGGGACCCCGCCGATCTGCGAGCCCGCCTCGGCGGTCCCCCGCCAGACGCGCCGCGGGAGTGGAGCGAGTTGCTGGAGCAGACGGCGCGCGACGTGCTCGGGCCCACGAGCCGCCTGGCGCATCCCGGGTACTTCGCGTTCATCCCGGCGTCGAGCACATTTCCGGGGGCGCTCGGTGACCTGATCGCGAGCGCACTCGACATCGATGTCGGCTCGTGGATGTCGGCCGCGGGCCCGAGCCAGCTCGAGCTCGTCGTCCTCGACTGGTTCAAGAGCTGGATCGGCTACCCCGAGGACGCGGCCGGGATCCTGGTCAGCGGCGGATCGGCGGCGAACATCACTGCCCTCGCGTGCGCGCGCGAGTCGCTGATCGGACCGATGTCGGACCGGGTCGCGCTATACACGGCCGACCAGACCCATTCCTCGATCGCGCGCGCCGCCCGGCTGCTCGGGTTCCGTCCTGATCAGGTTCGAATCCTGCCCACCGACGACGAGCATCGGCTGCGCATCGACGCCCTCGTCGGGGCGATCGATGCCGACTCCCAGGCCGGCCGCAAGCCGCTGATCGTCGCCGCCAACGCGGGCGCGACCAACACCGGTGCCGTTGACCCGCTGACCGAGCTGTCGGCAATCTGTGCAGAGCGCGGCCTGTGGCTCCACGTCGATGCGGCGTACGGCGGGTTCGCGTCGCTCAGTGAGCGCGGCCGGGTGGCGTTGGCCGGCATTGAGCTCGCCGACTCGGTGACCCTTGACCCGCATAAGTGGCTGTACCAGCCGATCGAGTGTGGTGCGCTGCTGGTGCGCGACGGGCAGCTGCTCCCGCAGGCGTTCACGATCAATCCCGACTACCTGGCGGATTACAAGAGCGACGTGGTCAACTTCGCTGACCTCGGTGTTCAGCTCACACGATCGGCGCGGGCGCTGAAGATTTGGCTTTCCTTCAACTACTTTGGCGCCGACGCGTTCCGGACCGCTGTCGACCGGGCGATCGAGCTCGCGCAGCTGGCCGAGCAGCAGGTGCGTGAGTCGCCGACGCTCGAGCTGCTGTCGCCGGCCTCCCTCGGGATCATCGCGTTCAGGCGGAGGTTCGATGGAGTGGACGACGAGGCGCTGCTCGAGTCGCTCAACGCCGAGCTCGTGACTGCCTTCGAGCTGACCGGGCGCGGCCTCCTGTCATCCACGCGCCTCCGCGGCACCTACGCGATCCGGATGTGCGTAATGAACCACACCAGCGGTCCGGCGGACGTGCGCGAGACGCTCGACTGGTTCGCCACCGCGCCCCGTCCCGATCCGGCCGGCACGAGCTCGATCGCACCGCAGCGCGACCGCCACCCCGACGTGCGCGCCGGCTGGGCGAACCAGACCGAGTTCGACGAGCAGACAGTCCGGGCGCTGCCGCTGTTCGCCGACCTCGACGACGAGGCGGTGGAAATCGTGCTCGGCTCCGCACAGCGGCTCGACGTCGACGCCGGAGAGACGGTCGTGCATCGCTGGCACGGGACGCGTCATTTCTACGTGATCGTGTCCGGCCAGGTGGAGATCCAAGGCGCCGACGGACAGGTGCTGCGCGAGCTCGGTCCGGGTGGCTTCTTCGGCGAACTCGCAGCGCTGGACTGGGGCGCGGGGTTCGGCTATGCCCGCACCGCCGACGCGCTGGCGCGCTCATCGTGCCGACTGCTCGTGCTCGCACCGGCTGCGCTGGCGGGGGTGTTCCGCCGGGCGCCCGACCTCGAGCGCATGCTGCGCGACACGGCGCGGTCGCGGGTCCAGCATCTGTGAGCCATGACGCGGGTGGTTCGCCAGCGTTGTCGCGGGGGCTGGCTGCGGACGGTGCCTCCGTGCGGTGTCGATGGCTAATCACATGAGGAATACTCACGCGATTCGCCTCAGTGAGCCCGGGGCCAGCTCAATGGCGATCCGGTACGCCATACGCGACTCGATTCGCCATTGAGGCGCCTAGGGGATTACCCCGGCCCACCCCGGACGCCGTCTGCGCCCCAATATGGGTATGACTCCTCCCGTGTTGACAGGTTCAGCGAGGACTGAGTCATGACGCGGGTGGTGGTCACCGGAGCAACGGGCACGATCGGCCGCGCGGTCTGCTGGGCGCTGGCCGACCGCGGCGATCAGGTGGTGGCGCTGTCCCGAGAGTCGGACCGCGCGCGGCAGGCGCTCGGAGGCGAGATCGACGTGACCGCCTGGCCCGACCCGACCCACGGGCCTCCCCCCTCCTCCGCGCTGAGCGGGGCCGACGCGGTCATCCACCTGCTCGGCGAGCCGGTGGCCCAGCGCTGGACTGACAGCGCCAAGGCCAGGATCCGCGACTCGCGGGTGCTGTCGACCCGAATGCTCGTCACGGGCCTGCGCGAACTGCCGGACGCCGACCGCCCAGCGGTTCTGATCTCGCAGTCGGCCACGGGCTTCTACGGGCCCCAGGGCGATCAGAATCTCGCTGAGGACGCTCCCCCGGGCGACGATTTTCTGGCCACGGTGGTCAGCGACTGGGAAGCGGAAGCCTCCGGAGCGGCGGACCTGCTGCGCGTGGTCGTCACCCGGACGGGCGTCGTCCTCTCACCGTCGGGCGGTGCGCTCCAGCAGATGCTCCCGCCCTTCAAGCTCGGCATCGGCGGCCCCGTTGCCGGCGGCGACCAATACGTGCCGTGGATCCATCTGGACGACGTTGTGTCCGGAATGCTCTTCTGCCTGGACAGCGGCGAGGTTCGGGGGCCGGTCAATCTGACCGCGCCGGTCCCGGTGACCAACGCGGAGCTCTCCCACGCCCTGGGGAGGGCGATACACCGTCCGGCCGTCCTTCCGGTCCCCGGATTCGCGCTGCGATTGCTCTATGGGGAGATGGCCGGGATCGTCACAACGGGCCAGCGAGTCGTGCCCGCCGCCCTACTGCGTCTGGGCTTTGAGTTCGGTCACCCGGAGCTCGAGGCCGCGCTGCGCGACGTGCTAGGCCGCGCGGGCTGAGGCGGCGCGCCGGTGGCCGGCGGCCGGCCTGGTGGACGGCGCCGGCCGGGCATGGCGGACGATGAGCAGCACGAGTGCAGGTCCAGCGGTGAGCCCGATCAGCCCGATGAACCACAGCTTTCCCGCGTCCGTACCTTCGGCGAACGTGTGGATCAGCCCCAGCAGCCAGGCCATGGCGGTGAACCGGTGGATCGACCTCCACCGGGCCTGGCCGATCCGTCGCCGGGCGTAGTACGACAGACCCAGGACGATCATTCCCCAGCCGGCGATGATCCCAAGCGAGGTGGCGAGGGTCGCGTAGGAGGCCAGGAACGGAACCGTGACGTCCAGAACGCTGGGGTGAAGCCAGGTGTCGCCCACCAGCGCCAGGCCATGCACGGCGATGGCCACGATCGTGGCCAGCGCCAGGATCTCGTGCGCCGCTCGCCGTTCCGGCGCCGCCCGTCTGATCAGCCGGGCCCCCATCGTGAGCCCCATTCCCACGGCCACGCTGGACAGGACCATCGCGGTCGTGCCGGCCGCCCGGCTGGTGATCCAGAAGAATGTGGAGGAGGCCCCGGTCATTCGAGCCCCTGACAGCGGCGCGGCTCGACGACGGCGTATCCGCCGTCGTCGTATACGACCACCCCACCGTGGCGCAGCCATTCCGTCGCCCGTTGGCGCCCGGCCAGCAGCGCGGCCTTGGCCAGCGCCTCGGCCTCCACGCCGGAGGGTGCCAGAGCGGTGGCCTGAACCACGCCGGTAAACGCCGGCTGTCCGGTGGACGGGTCAAGCACGTGATGCGCGGGCCGTCCTCGACCATCGATCCAGCTGCGCTTCGTGATCCCGCTCGTGGCCACGGCTCCGCGGGCCAGCTCGAAGGTGTGCAGGACGTCTGCGCCCGATGGGCTGGCCACCTGCAGAGCGCGCACGATGCGGCCGGTGCCCCCGAACACGATGTCGCCGGCGGCGTCCAGCGCGAACGCCTCGTGTCCGCCCAGCGCCACCCCGAGGACGTCGCCGAACAGGCCCTTGGCCACGCCGCCGCTGTCCAGCCGGACGCCCACGGGTCTGGAGACGGTTCCGGCCCGCCGGTCCACCGCCACCTGGCGCCACCGGGTGCAAGCGCTGGGAGCCGCGGGCCGGCGCGCCGGCGCCAGCGCCCTCACAGCTCCCAGCGGGACGGGTGCCTCCGAGAGGTCGTCGGTGTGCCCGGCCGCCTCGATCTCGCTGACGAGGGTCGGATCAACCAGGCCGCCGGTGAGCGCAGCCGAACGGATCGCGGCCTGCGCGAAGCGGGTCATCATGGGGCTGACCGGGACACACACCCGGGGATCGCTGTTCAGTCGAGAGAGCTCGCTGGCGGGGTCAAACCGCGAGAACTGGGCGTGCCAGTCCAGGAGCCGGCGCCGGATGCGCTGGACGGCCCGCGGGGCGTCGCCTGCGGGACCATGGCCTTGAAGGCGCACGGTGCACGTCCCGCCGTAGCAGTGGAACCGCTCAACGGCTTCGGAGCTCGGAGGCGAGACGACGGCCATCAGGACTGGCTCGTGGTCAGGGGCGCGCTGGCGCCGGAACCTGAGCTCGAGCGGGAGCCAGTGGACGCGTTCGATGAGCCCGAGGACGCCGAGGACACGACCGCGCTCCGGGAGGGCGCTCGAGATGAGGGCCGTCGAGGTGGAGGCGCGCGTGTGTACCACGATCACCGCCCCCACCGCGATGTACAGACTGACGGCTAGGGCCACGACCCAGCCGCGGATGGCCCGCACCCGCCGGCGTCGGGCCATGAGGGCTGGGGAATCGGACACGGTCATGGTCACCTCGATCAAGAGTGGAGGTTGGAAACGTCCACAACGATCCAGGTGTCCTGTCAGCGCGCCGTCAGACAGAGATAAGCGCCTTGTATGAACCGGGGGTTGAACGAAGGCCGGGGGCCAGACACGAAGACGGGCGCGCAGGCGCCAAGACGCGCGGCCAGGCGCGAAGACGGGCGGCCAGGCGCCACTTTCGTGAAGTCCATCCCACGGCGAAGCCAAGAACGGCAAAAACGTCCGGATCCCACCACTTTCTGCAGATGATGCGGCGGCCGGGTCACGAGATTCACAAGAGTGGTTTCAGATCGCCGCCAGCTCGGATCGTCCCCGGCCTTCACATCACCCGGGCTTCAGCGCACCGCGCGCCAGGCCGCACCAGCCCCCGAGGCGACCAGCGGCTATCCGCCGGCCTCTACCCCACGTCGTCGATCAGCTTTGGATCGACCCCTCGGAGCGCGCCGAGCGCGAACGATTCGCACAGCGCCGCCGCGTCGGCCAGGTCCACCGTCCGGTCGACGACCGCCTCCCGCGCACACGCCGTGAAGATGCCGCTGATCATGGCCGCCACCAGGCGGGCCCCCTGGGGAGCCGGGCGACCTGAGACGTCCATCACGAGCCCGGCGATTCGATCCACGACCTCGTCGTTGCCCTGCCTGACCAGCGCGGCGGCGCCGGGATGGCGCTCGCCCTCGCTGATCAGGGCAAAGCCGTCCGGCCGCTCGCGCACGAGGTCGAAGTATGCGCTGCTCCAGCGGTGAAGACGGGCGCGGAAGGGCTCCTCGGGGCCGTCCGCGTAGGCGTCGAACAGCCGCGACTTGCGGATCTCGTACTCGCGCTGCACCGCGGCGGCGAACAACCCCTCCTTGGAGCCGAAGCGGGCGTAGAGCGTGGGCTTCGTGATCCCGGCCCGAGCGGCGATCGCGTCCATATTGGCCCGGACGTAGCCCTCGGTGGCGAAGACGGCCGTGGCCGCGTCCAGAATCCCGTCGGTACTGACCCGGTAGGCGGGGGCCGGAGAAGGCGAAGAGGCGGCCATCGTGCCGCCCGAGTCTAGAAGTGACGGGTGGCCTAGAAGTGACCGGCAACGGCGGCGGCCGAGATCCGCCGAGTGTCGGCGGGCGCCGGACGCAGGATCAGCACCTCGGCCGGCACATCCTCCAGCAGCCACTCCAGGTCATGGGCGCTCAAACCAGTGCGGGGGCTGTCGGTGGCCGACACGATCACCCGGTCAAACTGCTCCTCGTCCAGCAGCCGGCGCAGAGCGTCGCGATAGGAGCGGCCCCGGGCGATCCGGGAATCCACGCTGACACCCTGGCTGGTCAGACGCTGTTCGATCGTCTCCAGCAGCAGCATCCCATCGCCGCATTGCACAGGCAGCGGTGAGTCGATCGGCAGAGTCCGCGGCACCCGGGCCAGGAAGGCCGGCATGATCGTGGCGTTCTCAGCCTTGGCCAGGCGGATCGCGGCCTCGAACGCGCGGCGGGAGATGCCCTCCCTCGTGAACGGCAGGAGGATGCGCCTGACCGTGCGCGGCCGGTCGCGGAACGGCAGCCGTCCGTGCGGCGGCAGCCAGAAGCCGACCACGATCCCGACGACTACGCCGCCGACCAGCAGCCCGACCGCGATCCCGATGGTCATGGTCGCTCGCCCTCCTGGCGCTGGGCTCGGTCGGCCACGATCCTTACGTCGACCCCGGGGAGGAGCTCCATCAGCCGCTGCGGGAGCGGAGTCCGCAGCCGCGCCAGGCCCCGCGCGGGACGGCTGCGCCCGACCAGGATGTATGTGGAGCGTTGGCGGCGCGCAACCTCCGACGCGGCCAGGGGAAGGTCGTCGGATTCCTCGACCAGCAGCTGCGCACCGAGGACCGAGGCCAGCTGCCCGAGGGCGCGCAGCGAACGGTCCTGGTCATCGGTCGGCCGTGACCCCGGTGGCTTTACCCACAGCAGGTCCAGGTCCGCGCCCAGTCGCTGGGCTGAACGCCACGCCCGGCGTACCAGCCGCTGGGCGCCTGGATAGGGCTCGATCAGGGCGAGCAGCCGCTCCCCCACGGCCTGCGTGGGGTTGGCGGAGATCGTCTCGCCGCGGTCGGCCGGCCCGGTCGTGGTCAGGCGCTTGTTGCCCACCTCCTCGGCGACCTGTCTGAGCGCCACCTCACGGAGAGCGGCCAGGTTCTCGATCTTGAAGAAGTTGTTCAGCGCCGCGTCGATCCGTTCGGTGGGATAGATCTTGCCCGCGCGCAGCCGCTCGAGCAGGGTCTCCGGGGTGAGGTCGATCATCACGATCTCGTCCGCCCGGGCGAGGACGGCGTCTGGGATCGTCTCCCGAACCCGGACGCCCGTCAGCTCGCCCACCTGGTCATTGAGCGACTCCAGGTGCTGGACATTGACGCGTGGAAAGCACGTCGATTCCCGCCGCCAGCACGTCCTCGACGTCCTCGTAGCGCTTGCGGTGCTCGACGCCCGGGGCGTTGGTGTGGGCCAGCTCGTCGATCAGGCACAGCTCGGGAGCGCGGGCCAGGATCCCTGGAAGGTCCATCTCCTCCAGCGCCGAGCCGCGGTAGCTGACGGTCCTCCGGGGGAGGATCGGGAGACCGTCGGCCAGCCGCGCCGTCTCCTCACGGCCGTGGGTCTCCAGCAGGCCGATGACCACATCGCGCCCGGCGTCCTGCTCCGCGTGGCCCTCGATCAGCATCCTGAACGTCTTCCCCACCCCGGCGGCCATGCCCAGGAACACGACGCAGGTGGCCCCGGTCATCGCCCGCCGAACCGTCTCGGTCGAACGGCCTGGGGCGACTGGGAGTTCTGCCATCTCTAAGCCCCGAGAAGGTTATGCACAATCAGGTCGATCAGTTTGATCCCGATGAACGGGGCAATGATCCCACCGAGCCCATAGATCCACAGGTTTCGCCGCAGCAGGGCGCTGGCCCCGATCGGCCGGTAGGCCACGCCCTTCAGCGACATCGGGATCAGCGCCGGGATCACGATCGCGTTGAAGATGATCGCCGAGATCACGGCGGACCGGGGGGTGCCGAGGCTCATGATGTTGAGCACGTGCAGCGGGCTGAGCGTGTGCTTGCTCGCAGCCCAGGTCGTGACGAAGATGGCAGGCAGGATCGCGAAGTACTTGGCCACGTCGTTGGCGATCGAGAACGTGGTCAGGGCGCCGCGGGTGATCAGGAGCTGCTTGCCCACCTCGACGATCTCAATCAGCTTCGTGGGGTTCGAGTCCAGGTCGACCATGTTCCCGGCCTCACGGGCGGCCTGGGTGCCGGTGTTCATGGCCACGCCGACGTCGGCCTGAGCCAGCGCCGGGGCGTCGTTGGTCCCGTCGCCGGTCATCGCGACCATCTTTCCATCCGCCTGCTGATCCTTGATCAGAGCCAGCTTGGCCTCAGGCGTGGCCTCGGCCAGGAAGTCGTCCACGCCGGACTCCTCTGCGATCTTGGCCGCGGTCAGGCGGTTGTCGCCGGTGATCATGATCGTGCGGATGCCCATCGCCCGCAGCTGGTCAAAGCGCTGGCGCATCCCCTCCTTGATCGTGTCCTTCAGGTAGATGACGCCCATGACCTGGGAGTCGCGGGCGACGGCCAGCGGCGTCCCGCCCTCACGCCCGATCCGGTCGAGCACCGGCTGGAGCTCGTCGGGCAGCCGGCCGCCCTCTCCCTGGACGAACGAGATGATCGCGTCGCCGGCGCCCTTGCGCAGCTGACGGCCGTCCAGGTTCACGCCGCTCATCCTGGTCTGGGCGGTGAAGGGGACGAACTCGGCCTTGAGCTGCGACATGTCGTGCTCACGGATTCCGTACTGCTTGGCCAGAACCACGATTGAGCGCCCCTCGGGAGTCTCGTCGGCCAGCGAGGAGAGCTGGGCCACCTCGGCCAGCTCGGGCTCGGAGACCCCTGGCATCGGGATGAACTCGGAGGCCAGGCGGTTGCCGATCGTAATCGTCCCCGTCTTGTCCAGCAGCAGCACGTCGACATCGCCCGAGGCCTCGACCGCTCGGCCGGACAGCGCCAGTACGTTGCGACGGACCAGGCGGTCCATGCCGGCGATCCCGATCGCCGACAGCAGCGCCCCAATCGTTGTGGGAATCAGCGCCACCAGCAGCGAGATCAGCGTCGTCTCGGAGATCGGCGTGTGTGCGAAGAGTCCAAACGGACGCAGCGTGGCCACCACGATCATGAAGATCAGAGTGAGCCCGGCCAGCAGGATGTTCAAGGCAATCTCGTTGGGAGTCTTGCGACGTGCCGCGCCCTCGACCAGGGCGATCATCCGGTCCAGGAAGGAATGCCCGGGCTCCTGGGTGATCTCGACAACGATCCGGTCTGAGAGCACCCGCGTGCCGCCGGTGACAGCGCTGCGGTCCCCGCCTGACTCGCGGATCACGGGGGCCGACTCACCAGTGATGGCCGACTCGTCGACGGAGGCGATCCCTTCGGTCACCGTGCCGTCACCGGGGATCAGTTCCCCGGCCTCGACCACCACCACGTCGCCCCGGACGAGATCCGACGCGCTCTTGGTCGTCCCGTCCTGGAGGTGGGCCACGGTCTCCTGGCGCATCGCCCGCAGGGTGTCGGCCTGGGCTCGCCCGCGGCCCTCGGCGAACGCCTCGGCCATGTTGGCGAACACGACCGTCAGCCACAGCCAGATCGAGATGACCAGCGTGTACCAGGCAGGGTCGCTGCCACCGAGCGCCTTGCCGCCGAAGACCTGGATCAACCATGTGACGGTCGTGATGAGCGCGCCGATCTCGACCACGAACATGACCGGGTTGCGGATCTGAACCCGCGGGTCCAGCTTCACGAGACTGTCAATCGTGGCGCGACGGACGATCGCAGGCTGGAACAGCGAGATCGCTCGACGCTCGGTCGGGGTGCTGGTGCGCTCGGTGATTTCTGGTTCGGTTGTCATCGTGATCGCTCGATCAGGTCGTCCGGTCGAGGGCGAGGTTCAGCTCGAGCACGTCGACTCCGGGCTCACCGGAGAAGCCGAGGCCGCGTCCGGACGTGTACTGGTCGATCAGGGCTCGCACGCGGGCCAGGGCGAGATGTCGTATCGAGGCGATCCGATACGCCTGAATGTCGGCGTTGGCCACTGAGATGTCAGGGTCGATGCCTGAGGCCGAGCTGTCGGCCGCGTCGACCGGGACCTTGGCCGCGGTCAGCCCGCCCGGGTAGTAGCGCCCATTGAGGGCGATATAGGTCTTGATGTTGGCGGAGAGCTCCACCAAGGTGGTCTTGCTGTTCGGGCCGAGGTTCGAGAACGTCGTGGCGGCTGCGTTGTCGGCGGGGATCGTGGCCGACGGTCGGCTCTGGAAATAGCGCGGGTCTGGAGCCGTGACGGGGTTGCCACTCTCCATCTCCGGCTTGCGGTTCTTGCCGACCACAACAGAACCGAAGTTCTGGCCGATGATCTTTGAGCCGACCAGCTTTCCGTGAACGAACACCTGCTGCCCGTTGGCGTTCCCGGGGAAGGCGACCTGGCTGATCCCGGTAATTACGAGCGGGTACAGGAGTCCACAGAGCAACGTGAACACCACGATGCCGATGGCTGAAGTGATGATGTCTCTTTTCATGTCAATACAGGTGAGTGGTCAGTCCCTGGACGATTGGTCCGAGCAGGAGGGCGGGGAAGAACGTGAGCGCGCCAACCAGCACGATGACCCCGATGAGCAGGATTACGAACGTGGGGTTGTCCGTCCGCATCGTCCCGAGGCCGGGCGGACTGATCCGCTTGCCCGCGAGCGCACCGGCCACGGCCAGGGCAAACAGGATCGGGGCGTACCGGGCAAACATCATCTCGAAGCCGCCGAGGATGTCGGCGAACTTGATCCCGTGAGCGCCGAGATTCCCGGCGTTGGGCTGGACGTAGCCCGCGTACCCGGCGAATGCGGAGCCGTTGTTGTTGGCCTGCGACAGATATGCGTAGAAGGTCTCCGAGAATCCCTGCGGGCCACCCGCGGCGGCGGCCGAGATCGATGCCCTCCCGGCGCTGCTGGCGGTGGCCGACGCGGTGGCGAACAGGGCTGCCAGCGGCGTGATCAGCAACCCGATCGCGACGAGCTTGATCTCCCGGGCCTCGATCTTCTTGCCCAGGTACTCGGGCGTTCGGCCCACCATCAGCCCGCCGATGAACACCGCCAGCAGGACGTAGAGCAGAATCGAGTACAGACCCGTGCCCACGCCGCCGAAGATGACCTCACTGGCCGACAGGTTGGCGAACGGCACGGCCCCGCCGATCCCGGTGAACGACTCGATCGCGCTGTTGACTGCGCCGCACGAGGTCACGGTGGTGACCACGTCGAACAGCGCCGAGCCGGCGATCCCGAATCGCTGCTCCTTCCCTTCCAGGTTCCCTCCGGTTGTCCCGGCGAGAACCTGCGTGTGCAGCCCAGCGGCGTGTTGAGCCGGCGAGCCGTGGGCCTCGGCGACGTAGGCCACTGCCACCGCCCCCAGGAACATGATCATCATCGCGGCGTAGATGGCGTAACCCTGCCGACGGCGCCCGGTCATACGGCCGTACATGAACACCAGCGCTGCCGGGATGATGAGAACCGTCAGCATCTCCACGAAGTTCGTGAATCCGGTTGGGTTCTCAAACGGATGCGCGGAGTTGGTGTTGAAGAAGCCGCCGCCGTTGGTCCCGAGCTCCTTGATCGCCTCCTGGGAGGCCACCGGACCCATGGCGATCTGCTGGGGCAGATGCGTGAGCGTGCTGAAGCTCAGGTAGTGCGAGAAGTTCTGGATCGAGCCCTGGAACACGAGCACGATCGCCACCACGAATGCGATCGGCGTGAGCACCCACAGCACCGTGCGGGTGAGGTCAAACCAGAAGTTGCCGATCTCCCTCCCCGAACGCCCGATGATCCCGCGGATCAGCGCCACCGCCACGGCGATACCGACCCCGGCGGAGAGGAAGTTCTGCACGGTGAGCCCCAGCATCTGACTGAAGTAGCTCATCGTCGTCTCGCCGCCGTAGTACTGCCAGTTGGTGTTGGTCACGAACGACGATGTCGTGTTGAAGGTGACGTCCCACGTGCCCGAGTGGAAGTGCTGCGGATTCAGCCCCGTCCAGTTCCACAGCGTCTGGGTGCGCAGGATCAGATACAGCAGCAGCCAGCCGGCGAGCGAGAAGACGATCAGGCTCTTGGCGTAGGCCTTCCAGTCCTGGCCCTTGGTGGCATCGACCCGGAGGATCTTGTAAAGGAGGCGCTCAGGGGTCCGGAACAGGGGATCGAGGATCGTCCGCTCGCCGCTGTAGACGGCGGCCATGTACCGGCCCAGCGGCATCGCCAGCAGGGTCAGCAGAACGACGAACAGGACGATCGTCAGCCAGCCGGTGAACGTCATGAGCGCTTCCCTGCGCAGCGGGCCATCAGAACCGTTCTCCCCGGATCAGCGCGTACAGCAGGTAGGCGCAGACCAGGACCACGACGATCAGCCCGAAGAAGTCCGCCCCACTCATGTGGGCGATAAATGCCCCGAACGGGATCGTCATACGCGATCGATCCCGAAGATCAGCGCGTAGAGGATCGCGAACATTGCTATCCCCAACACGATGGCCACGACATCCATAGGGCGATCGTGCCCCCGTCGACGTCAAGGCGGCGTGCAGATCCGCGCCCGCGGCGTGCAGATGTTGTGAAGATCAGCCGGCGAAGCGGTAACCGACCCCGGGGTCGGTCTTGATGTACCGCGGGCCGCCGGGCGGCTCGATCTTTCGGCGCAGGTTGGCCACGTGAGCCCGGAGCACCTGAGTGTCGTCGCCGTAGCCGGGCCCCCACACGGTGTTGAGCAGCTCGCGGTGCGTGATCAGTCGGCCGCGGTTGCGCGCCAACACCCTCAGGACGTCAAATTCCCGCGGCGTCAGGTGCACCTCATCCCCATCCCGGCGGACGATCCGAGCGGCCAGGTCCAGCTCCAACCCGTCGGCGCTGATCACAGCATCCTCAGACTCCCCGGCCGCCCGGCGCAGGACCGCCTGAAGTCTGGCGATCAGCTCCCGGGGACCGAACGGCTTGGTCACGTAATCATCCGCCCCGGCAGCCAACGCTCTGACCTTGGCGTCCTCCTCCCCGACCGCCGACAGGACGATGATCGGCATCGAGCTCCATTCCCGCAGGCGGCGGCACACCTCGACCCCGTCGATGTCCGGAAGCACGAGGTCGATGATGGCGGCGTCGGGGCGCTGGACCGCTGCTACGTCGAGCGCCTCCTCCCCGTCATTGGCCGGCAGCGCCTCGAAGCCCGCGTCGCGCAGGATCACCCGGAGCGCCCGGAGGATCTGGGCCTCGTCATCGCAGACCAGGACCCGGTGGCGAGCGTTCAAACGAGCGCTTCCTGGGTCTGGGGAAGTGGGAGCTCCACGACGAAGCTCGTCCCCTGGCCGGGGAGCGACTCGACGGAGATCCGGCCGCCGTTCGCCTCCACGAACCCCTTGGCGATGGCCAGCCCAAGGCCTGATCCCACCCACCGCGCCCGTCCACGCTGTCGGCCGCGGTAGAACGGCTCGAAGATCCGCTCCTGCTCGGCCCGGGGAATCCCCGGCCCCCGGTCGACGATACGCACGAGCACCCGGGTGCCGGAGTGGCGGACGATCACCGATACGGAGCCTCCGTTCGAGTACCGAAGGGCGTTTTCCAGCAGGTTTGAGAAGACCTGCGTCAGCTGTGCCGCATCCGCCCGCAGGACCGGAAGGTCCGGGTCGGTCGTCACCTGGACCTGGTTTGGATCGGCACCCAGGCCCTCCCGAGCGGCCATGAGCACCTCCTCCACCGAGATCCAGTCCGGCTGGGCATCGGCCCGGCCGGCCTGGAGCCTCGAGAGGTCGAGCAGCTTGTCGATCAGGGCCGAGAGGCGCTCTCCCTCCTGGACCACGGCAGCGCTCAGCTCCACCCGCTCGCTGTCCTGGAGCGAGCTCCCACCCAACGCATGCCCGGAGGCCACGATTGCCGTGATCGGAGTCCGAAGGTCGTGGGAAACGGACCGCAGAAGCGCGGTCTTGACCTCGTCGCTGCGCCGAAGCGCGGCGGTCTCGACCGCCTCGGCCTGGACCGCGTCTCGGTGCAGGGCGATCCCGACCAGCGCCTCCAGCGACGGCACGACGTGGGCCCGCAGGCGGTCCAGGATGTCGGAGGGGACGTTTGCCGGGACGAGCAAAGTGGCCAGCTGCCGGCCATCGTCATCACGCAGCGCGAGGGCGAGCCGCCGGGCTTCGCCCTCCACGGAGCCGAGCTGAATCGCGGCCGACGGGATCATCAGCGCCTGACTGACATGCCGGGCCGTGGCCCATAGCGCGGCCCCGGTGTCCGAGCCCGAGAGGAGCTCCCGGGCCAGTCCCGCGGCCAGATCCGCCTCGCCCCGCCTGCGCTCAGCCTCTAGCGCCCGGACGCGGGCCAGCTCGGCCACGGCGCTCACCACCGCGGCCACGAGGACGAAGGCCGTCAGCGCGACCCAGTTGCGGCCGTCGGCGATTGTGAACCTGCCCACCGGCGGGATGTGGAAGAAGTTGAACGCCGCCGCGCTGGCGAGTGAGGTCAGCAGCCCCAGCGCCAGCCCCCAGTAGACGGAGAGCAGCAGCACGGCCGGCAGATACACGACGCTCAGCGAGACGACCGGGGCCAGCGACTTCAGCGGGTAGATGGCGGCCGTGGCCAGTGCCACGGCCCCGGCCGCAACTAGAAGACCGAGCCAGACGGGAGGGCGCCGAAGGCCGAACGCAGGCAGCTGGGGCACTCGTGACATCAGCCATCAGCGTACGCCGGTCCGCGACGGCCGAGCTCAGCCCTCTAGCGCGTGGACGAGGTCCGCCCACAGATCGTCCACAGCCTCCAGCCCGACGCTCAGGCGCAGGAGGCCGGGCGGAACCCGAGTGCCCTCCCACCGGAACCGCGACTCAAGCGTTGAGCTGACGCCACCCAGACTGGTGGCATTCTGGATCAGCTCCAGCGACGTCTCGACCCGCGTGGCTTCCTCGGCGCCGGCCACGTCGAAGGAGAGCAACGGTCCGAAGGCCCGGACGTATCTGGCGGCCACCGGATCATCCAGGCCGGGGTAGCGGACCCGGTCAACGTTCGGGTGACTCGCCAGCCGGCGCGCCAGCTCGAGCGCCGAGGCCGACTGGCGCTCGACGCGGACGGCCAGTGTCTTCAGACCTCGCAATAGGAGCCACGCCGGATCGGGTGCGGCCACGATTCCGGAGGCGGTCCGGAACGCCGCCAGCCGTGAATGGTCCTCCTGCCGGGCGCAGCTCGACGACTCCGAGCAGCGCGTCGTGGTGGCCGGCCAGGATCTTGCTCGCGCTGTGCAACACGAAATCCGCGCCGTGCTCCAGCGGGCGGAGTAGCAGCGGGCTGAGCACGGTGTTGTCCACGACGACCAGCGCGCCGGCGTCGTGCGCGGCGGCGATCGACTCGTCCAGATCGGGGAACGTCAGCATCGGGTTGGCGCACGGTTCCAGCCACACCAGCTCAGCCGGGGGCGGCGGAGCCGTCTGGTCAAACGCGGTCACCTTCAACCCCCAGCGGCCCAGCTCATCCTCGAGCAGGCGGACGGTGCCGTAGTAACCCCCTGGGCCACGGCCACCCGGGCCCCGGGCGCCAGCAGCCCGATCACGAGCGCGGTGGCGGCGCCCATGCCGGACGGGAACAGCAGCGCGGGCCCGCCCTCCAGCTCGCCCAGCAGGCGCTCGGCCTGGGCCCCGACCGGGTGGCCGGCACGTTGGTAAAGAACGGGCCGGGCTCGTCGCCGGTATGGGTTTGGATCGTGGCCCGGTCCAGCGCCGGGAGGCGATCCCGAGCCACCTCCGTGTCCTTATGCATCGGAGCCAGGTTAATGGCTGCTCGGCTGACCCTCGAACGCGTGGCGGCAGTGGGCCGAGCAGAAAGTACACGGTCCGTCCACCGACCTGGCTCGTGACCGCGTTGGCGCGGTCCACCTGCATCCCGCAGACCGGGTCGGTGGCCCCGCGGCGAACGGTGAGCCACAAGAGCGAGACAAAGATCACAGCGCGGCGACGTTGAGGCCCAGCTTGTAGTCGACCGAGATCGGGGCGAAGATCGTGCTCCGGGTCGGGCGCGGTCCGCCGGGGATCAGACCGGCCGCGCCGAACAGCCCCTCGACGATCAGCGCGCTCGACACCATCGTGACGAACATCAGGGCGGTGATCCGCAGCGCGAAGGCGGTGCCGTAGTACTTGCGGTAGATGGCCAGGATCGGCAGGACGATCAGGTCGGCGAAGACGAACGCCACCACGCCGGCGAAGCTGATGCCTCCACTCCACAGGACGGCGGCCAGCGGGATGTTCCCCACCGAACAGACGAAGCTGAGGACGGCGATCACGGTCCGACGACCGCCCCCCAGATGTCCTGGACGACCGGCGCCGAGCCCTTCAGGAACACCGCGCTCCAGACCCCCTTTCCCAGCTGGGCCACGAACCCGGCCAGCAGAAAGCCGATCGCGATCTCCTTCCACAGCATCTGCCAATCGGCCCGGAAGTTGTGGGCCACGTCGGACCACCCGCCGGCACTGGACAGACGCTCGCGCCAGCTCAGCCGCTCGCCCGCCACGTGGTGCTCGTGCCCGGCGGCCGCCCCCCGGGCTCGGCGGGCTCGGTCCTCGAGCGCGCGGCGAGACAAATAGCCGCAGGAGGGCCGCCATCAGGGCGATCATGACCAGACCCCCCACGTACTCGGCCAGTGTGAACTGCCAGCCGATCAGGACCCAGAGCACGAGCCCGAGCTCCCACACGAGGTTCGTGGAGGCGAACTGGAACGCCAGCGCTGAGGCCGCCGAGGCGCCCTTTTGGAAGAGGCTCTTGGCGATGGCCACAGCGGCGTAGGAGCACGATGAAGACGCCGCTCCGAGGGCGGTCGCCCGAGCAATCGGCCGGATCCCCCTGCCGGACAGCGCGCGCTCGATCCGCTCGCGCGGCACCCAGGCCTGCACGACGGCCGAGATCAGGAACCCGAAGACCAGCGCCCACCACACCTCCCAGGCCATCAGGAACGCATCACGAAGTCCGTGCCAGACGATCACTGTCCAAGTATGCCCGCGGCGCGGGTGATTTCCGGTCGGCGGCCGGGGTGATTTCCGGTCGGCGGTGGTCGCCGATTCCGGCGACGGCTACCGGAAGATGCCGGTGATCGCGTGCCGGTGGCTGATCGCGGAGAGGCGGGCGGCGTCGCCATACGGGAATACGTCGCCGGCCGAATCCACCGCCCAGTACCCCTGGCCGTCCTGGGTGGCCGTGACCCCGGTGATCGTGGAGCCGTGGACCCCCGAGGCCGCGGGCGAGCCATACGATTCGGCGCCCTGGCTGGGGTAGATGTTTCCGGCCGCGTTGTACAACCAGTACCCGCCGCTGGGAGCGGGCGCAATCCCGATGATCCGGTCGAAATGAGGGATCGCCGGCAGCGCCGGCGCATCGCCGAAGTTGAACACCGTCCCGGCACGATCGACCAGCCAGTAGCCGCGCCCGTCCGGGCTGGCCGCCATCCCTGTGATGCGGGAGCCCTGATCACCGGAGGCGGCAGGTGAGCCGTACGACTCGGCGCCCTGGCTGGGGTAGACATTCCCGGCCGGGGTGTACAGCCAATATCCGCCTCCGGCCGCGGCCACGATCCCGATGATCCGGCCGGAATGACGGATCCCCGGCAGCGCGGCGCCGTCGCCAAAGTTGAACACCCTCCGCCGCGGTTCACCACCCAGTAGCCGAGCCCGTCCAGCGTCGCCGCCGCCCCGGTGATCGTGGCGCGCGGAACCCCGAGCCGTGGGCGAGCCGTAGAAGGCAGTGCCCTGGCTGGCGTAAATGTTTCCGTACCGGTTACGCAACCAGTACAGGGGCACCGAGCTGAGCACCTGGGCGGTGGCGTCCGATGTCACCGGGAGACCTGCGCCGAAGCCATTTGTGGCCGTCTCCGTGACCCGAAGCTTGTATCCGAGGTCCGAAGACCTGACCACGTACCGCCGGCGCGTGGCCCCGGCGATCGGCGTGCAGTTGTTGCCCAAGGCATCACAGTCCTCCCACTGCTCTTGGTAGGAGCTCGGTACTCCCAGCCAGCTGCCATGCCACACGGTCAACTGTTGGCCCAGCGTGGACGGCCCTGAGATCACCGAGGGCAAGACCCCGGCCGGCGGAGCTGACGTCCCCGCTGCGGTACCGGCAGCCGCCGTGGCCCCGTCCAGGTAGTCGCCGTCGATGTTGACCGTCACCCCTCCGTGGGTCTCGTTGTGGTCGCCCATGTTCTGGTGCAGACGCTCGTGGTTGACCCAGTATCCGGCCGGGACATTCGGATCGCTCGTGCTTTGGACGGCGTCCCAGCGGGCGATCCACAGGTCGTCGGGCTCGTTGTAGGTGGTGCCGACCTTGGAGACCAGATCGACCGCCCCAGAGTTACCGCCGGTGTAAACACCCGAGAGGTAGCCCTCGGAATGCAGCTGCGAGGTCCAGCCGGCCAAGAAGGTGAGCACAGCCGACGTGTTGCTGGCGCCGCGCGGATAGCTCTCCATGTCGAAGTACAGGGGGTTGCCCTGGCCCAGACCAAGCGACCGAGCCTGGGTGACGGCGTCCTTGGCCGCGGAGCGCCCCTGTCGGCGCGCCGACGATGAGGAGATGCCCTGACAGCCGCAGAGGTTCGATGGCGCCTGCCGGCCAACGTAGATCGGAATCAGGTGCCAGCCCGCGGCCGATTCCCGGTTCACCCATCCCGGAGTCAGCCCCTTGCCGGCACAGCTGGCCTCATTTACCCCACCGATGTAGACCCCGATCGCGGCGTAGGACGACCGCCAGGCCGACATCGTGGACGTGCTGGGTGTGGAGCAGGCGTCGAACCCCCTCCCCGTGTACGCGGCGCCCGGCAGGGAGGCCGAGCGCGTTCCGGCCGATGCCGCCTGGGCCGCCGCGGCGTCGGCTACCCCCGGTGGGAGCGCGCCAGGGGGATGGTGCAAGCGCCGGAGCGAGCGCAGCCCCAGCGCCCGCCTGATCAACGCTGGGCGCCCGACCCAGGTGGCAGTGATTAGGACTCCGCGCCGCCGGTCCAGCCACCAGCCGGACGAGCTCGCCCCGGAGCCGACCGCGGCCGGGATCGCCGTGGACGCAGTCGGACGGGACCTGGCCGAGGTCGCCCGCGCGGGAGCAGGCTGGACCACGATCGCCTCGGTCCGCCCGAGTGCCCGAGCGGGGCACCGCTCCGCCTGGCCCGGTGCGCCCAGATACACCGCGTGCCGGTTGAAGCGCACGCACACGGTCGGGTTCCGCGACAGGTCGTACACCGGCCAGCTCCTCGGCACCGTCAGCCGGAGGCCGTCGTAACGCACGACTCTGAGCTGCGAGCCGGTGTCGGCCGAAGCCGCTGCCCCGGCCAGCACACCGGCGCTCGCCAGAACGAGCGCGGCCACGCCCGCGCTGCGCTGAAGCTGGCTTCTCAACCTCTGAATCGGGGCTCCCCTCGATCGTCCGGGTGTGCTGCCACCCCCGATGAGCTTAGCCCCGGGCAGCCACAACCAAGAACAGCGCCGGTTCACGGAAGTTGCGGTGGATTGGCCGATCGTGTGGTTGAGATACACATGAATCGTGGACTGCCCTCAGCCCGACCGCACCCCCGAGCGCGCGGCCGCCCCCCAGGCCGACCCCGACTCCCCCAGGGTGGCGGCGAGGCCGGCCGCCGGCTTACCCATGGGCTGATCGCCGTGGCCATCCTGGTGGCGATCGTCATCGGCCTGCTGCTGGCCGTGCCGGGATTGCACGGCGTCGCCCACACCGTGACACGGATGAGCGGCGGTTGGGTGGCAGCGGCGGTCGGCCTTGAGATCTTCTCCTGCCTGGGCTATGTCCTGGCCTTCCTGCAGGTGTTCGAGCGGGCGCCGATCAGATTCGGGGCGCGGGTGGCCCTATCTGAGCTGGCGTTCAACGCCGCGGTCTCACTCGGCGGCGTGAGCAGCGTGGCGATGGGCGGCTGGCTCCTGGTCGAGCGCGGAGCGCCGCTGGGCAGGGTGGCTGAGCGATCGGCCGTCCTGTTCCTGCTCACCAGCGCGATCAATGTGATCACCTTCGCGGTCGCCGGCTTCGCCCTGTTCGCCGGTGCTTCCGGGCCGAGTGATCCGCTCCTGAGCATCCTGCCGGCCGCCGTGGGCACCGCCGTGCTGGTGCTCGTGCTGCTGATGCCCCGGGCGCTGGACCGAGGACTCGAGACCCGGCTGCCCGGGCGCCTGCAACAGCTCATGCATGGAACCGCCGAGAGCATCCGGGACACTGAGCGGCTGCTGTTCCGGCCGGACTGGCGGATCGTCGGGGCGATCGCCTACTTGTGGTGTGACATCGCGGTGCTCTACGCGTGCTTCCAGGCCCTGGGAGAGAGTCCGCCGCTGGCGCCGATCGTGCTCGCGTATCAGATCGCCTATCTCTCCAACGCGATCCCCGTGCCCGGCGGAATCGGGGTCCTGGACGGGAGCCTGGTCGGGATGCTTGTGCTCTACGGCATGAGCGCCACCACCGCGACCGCTGCGACGCTGGTCTACCACGCGATCTCCCTGTGGATCCCGGCCATGTGGGGCACGATCGCCTTCCTGATCCTCCGCCGCACCCGTCGCCGGCCGCTGGAACTGCGCCCGACCCGGGCGGAGCGGCGGCGGATTCGAGCCAGCCGCCGGGATACACGGGCCGAGGCCGCCTGAAAGTCCATGCTCGGTGAACCTCGTCCTGCGTTTAGCCCGCTTCAGGCGGGTAATCCTTTGACTACACCCTGGTACGCGAGTATTGCTCATTCCTTTGCCGGCGCCGTCGAGGAGCGGCCACGAACGTGTTGCTCACAGCGAAGCGGACTCATGACCAGCTCTATCCGGCCACCGCGGCCTCGGTTCCCCGGGCCCGCCACGACCTGACCGCCTACGCGTCCCAGGCCGGCGTGGCCGAGGATCAGCTGGACCGGATTCGCCTGGCCGTCTCAGAGGCGGTGACGAACGCCGTCCGGCACGCGTACCGTCACGCCCCAGGCGGGGTTCACGTCACAGCCACGGCGATGGATGGCGAGCTCTGGGTCCTGGTGGCGGACGAGGGGTGCGGACATCAGACCCCCGCCACCGATCCTGGACTGGGCTGGGGCCTGGCGCTGATCGCCCACGCGTGCGACGACTTCATCCTGGCCGAGCGCTCCGAAGGCGGAACCCAGGCCCGGATGCGATTCGACGTCGGTTAGTGGACTCCGCCGGAACTCCGGATATGGCGGTCCGTTAGCTGCGGGGATCCCGCTCCTCGGCCACGGCGCCGCTGTCTCCCAGCTTCTCCACCACCGCGTAGTCGCGAAGGCGATCGACGACGATCTCGGCCTCCCCGCGCTCGTGGCCCTGGAGGAGTACGAAGCGCCGGGAGTTGGCGCGCACCGACTCGTATTCCCTGACGGTGAGCGCCACCGCGTGATTGCACTCCAGCGCGGCGCACTCGCACCGGAACCGCACAACCTGCTCATCATCCCGGGCCAGAGCCCCCGCTCGATCGCCTCGTTGGCCTCCCTGAACAGGGCTTCATTGGCCGCGAGCTTTTTTCGGATTGGGTCGTCCATCTCCTAAACCTGGGGCGGAAGTACCCGGCGCCGCCAAACCGCAATCCGGTCAGCGCCGCGGCCGGAGCAGCCCGCTCAGACCGCGACCTGAGAGCCCATCGACACGGTCCGGTCAGCCGGGAGCCCGAACAGCTCCATCGGGCTGCCGGCATTGCGGGCCATGGCCAGGAAGATGTGCTTGCGCCATTGGGACATCCCCGGTTCCGGGGTGGGCGTGATCGTGATCCGGGAGAGCAGGTAGGACGCATGCTCCAGGTCCAGGTTGCGCTCCAGCAGGCCCCGCTTACGGGCCAGCGCGAGCGCCTCGGGCACGTTGCTCCGATCCCGGTAGCCCACCCTGATCGTCAGATAGACGACCTTGAACAGACCCCGGCCCAGGTGCTCAACAGAGAAGCGGTCGGCGGGATCGACGTGCGGGATGCTGACCCCGTCCAAGGAGACGATCACCACCTTCTCGTGAAGCGCGTGGATTCGCTCCACCTCGGCGCGCAGCGCCAACGGCGTGGTCTGCTTGCCCGGGTTGAGGAAGATTGCCGTTCCGGGCACGCGGCGGATGGGCGGATCGGCGTTACAGAGGCTCTCGAGGAAGTCGGCCAGCGGGCCCTCCTTGGCCAGGCGATTGCGGGTCACGATCTCCCGGCCCTTGCGCCAGGTGATCATCAGGAAGGCGAACGCCAGCCCCACCAGCAGCGACAGATAGGCGCCGTGCTCGACCTTGGCCAGGTTGGCGCTGAAGAACGAGATCTCGACCGTGAGGAACAGCGCGGCCAGCAGGGCCAGCCGCCACCTCGGGGTTCGCCACAGCGCCCGAGACACCGCAATAAACAGGATCGTGTTCAGGATGAACGTGCCCGTGACGGCCACGCCGTAGATGTCGGCCAGCTTGTAGGAGTGCTGAAAGCCAACGACCAGCGCCACCACTCCCGCGGCCAGGAGCCAGTTGATCAGCGGCACGTAGATCTGGCCCTCGGTGGATGTCGAGGTGTGCCGGATGGTCAATCGGGCAGAAAGCCCAGCTGCACGGCCTGCTTGGCCACCGAGAAGGAGCCGGTGATGGCGGCCTGCGAGGCGATGATCGTGGCC
The DNA here is from genome assembly GCA_963705785.1 of uncultured Solirubrobacterales bacterium. GTDB lineage: Bacteria > Actinomycetota > Thermoleophilia > Solirubrobacterales > Solirubrobacteraceae > Palsa-465. Next base: position 28,870 of record CAVPKV010000033.1, read on the forward strand.
AGCGTGGCCAGGACGACCATCGGGATCCGCAGCGAGTTCGGGACCAACAAGTAGAACGGGTTGATCTTACCCCGGGTGGCGCAGAATGAGCGCGCCCTGACCCAGATAGGACAGGAGACCGCCGGGAACACGATCAAGAACCAAATGAAGCGGATCGGGCCAGCCCCGAAATGGCCCCGGTCGGCGTACAGCGCCTCGGCTCCAGTCACGGCCAGGACGACCCGCCAAGGGTGAAAACGCCGTGCCGCCATGGTCGATCATAAAACGGAAGCCCTAGGTCGGCGACAGCCCCTGGAGCACTCCCGGATGGCCCGAGCACCTCGGCCCGCCGAGGAGCCCGATGGCTATGAACCAGATCAGGATCACCGGACCGAACAGCCACCCGACCGCACCAGTGCCGTAGCGCTGAACCGCGAACAGCGCGACCAGGATCCCGAGCGCGATCGGCACCACGAGGTGCGACAGGCTGGGGGTGGACGATTCAGTCCCTCCACAGCGGAGATGACCGAGATCGCGGGCGTGATCATCCCGTCACCGAAGAACAGGCCCGCGCCGAAAATGCCCAGCGTCACCAGCAACGCCCCTTGGACCACCTTACGGCGCTTGATAACCGCCGTCAGCGCCATGATCCCACCGTCGCCGCGATTGTGGGCTCGCATGATGAAGCCGGCGTACTTGGTCGACACGACGATCATCAGCGCCCAGAAGATCAGCGACACGATCCCGTAGACCCCAACGGCGTCGCGTGCGCGGCGTCGCGGTGGCATTAAAGATGGTCTGCTCGGTGTATAGCGGGCTCGTGCCGATGTCGCCGTAGACGATCCCGAGGGCGCCGAGCGCCAGCACCGCCCAGGGCGCGTGCGCGACGACGTCGCGCTCATCGTCGCTTGCTGCCCGCATGGCCTCAGACGGGCGGTCGTCCTCGGCCTGGGCGCCGGCCGCACCGGCCAGTAGCCGAGCTTGTGCGCAGCTTCGTTGAAGCTTCGCCTCACCCCGGTCGGCGCTTCCTGGCCAGAGTCGCTGAGCTCCGGGCCGTCGTCAGCGAGCTTGGGGGCCGCCTCGGGAATGGTGGGTCGCGGTGGAGACGGGCTCATTTCGGGCTTGCGATTTCAGGATAGTTGGTGGCGGACCTGAAAACGGTGGGATTCGGGCCCGAATCCGGCGCGGGCGGGCCCGCCCGCCGGGACCCGCGCGCCCTAAAGCTCCAGCCCCACGAGCCTGGGTTCGGGCGTCAGCGTCACTCCGAATGCCTGCCGCACGCCGTCGCGGAGCTCCCGGGCCAACTGCACGACCTCTGCCGCCGTCGCGCCCCCCCGGTTGATCACCGCCAACGTGTGCTTGGTCGAGATCCCAGCCCGGCCGGCCCCGTATCCGGGTGAGAAACCTGCCTGCTGGATCAGCCACGCGGCTGACACCTTGGTCGTGCCGGTGCCCTCGGGCCAGGCCGGGACGGAGGCTGCCTCCCCGAGGCGCTCCCGGACGCGCCGCTGCAGGTCGGCAGTGTCGCCCGCCGAGAGCAGCGGGTTGAGGAAGAACGACCCGGCGCTGACCGAGTCCGGATCCGCTGGGTCCAGGACCATGCCCTTGGAGCGCCGCAACCCGAGCACGGCCTCCCGCACCGCCTCGAGCGGGGCCCGCTCCCCGACCTCCACACCGAGCGCCCGAGCCAGCTCGGGATACCGAATCGGCTGGGCGTCGGGCGAGCGTTCGAGCCCGAAGGCGACGGCCAGCACGACATGGCGGTCGGAGCCCTTGAAGGCGCTCGAGCGGTACCCGAAACCGCACTGGGGAGCGCTCAGGTCCACCACGGCGGCCGTCCGACGGTCATAGGCCCTGACCGAGACCACCGTCTGGGCCACCTCCTGGCCATAGGCCCCGACGTTCTGGATCGGGGTGGCACCCGTCAGGCCGGGAATCCCAGACAGGCACTCAAGGCCGGACAGCCCGTCGGACCCGCAGCGGTCCACGAGCTCGTCCCAGGGCTCGCCCGCGGCCACCCACAGCCGGGCCGAGTCGCCATCTCGCTGGCTCTCCACCCCCCGACTGGCCACCCTGACGACCGTCCCGTCGAAACCCCGGTCGGCCATCAGCAGGTTGGAACCCGACCCCATCACCAGGAGCGGCCGCGCGGCTTCGTCGGCCTCGCGGACCGCATCCACGACCTCCGCCTCGCTCTCCGCGTCCAGGAGACGGTCCGCCGGCCCCCCCACCCGCAGCGTCGTCAGCTCGGAGAACGGGGTGCCCGAGCGATCCTTCACGGACGGTCTGCCAGCACCTGATAGATCGATGCCCAGCCGGTGAGAAAGCCCTGCCGGGCGGCGTGCAGGAACAGCGTCCAGACGCGGGCCCGCTCCTCGCCGGCAATCCTGACGGCGTCGCGGTAGTGCGACTCGTAGCGCTCGATCCAGTGACTCAGCGTCCGGGCGTAATCGTCGGCCATCCCCTCCACGTGGCGGACCACAAAGCCCGCTCGCTCAAGCGCCAGCGTGACCCTGGACAGCGGCAGGGGGACCCCGTCCGGAAACACGAAGCGCTCGGAGAACGGTCCCTCGTCGGTCTCGTGGAAGTCCTTGAGCTTGGCAATTCCGTGGTTCAGGAGCCGACCCCCGGGACCGAGCAGGCCGGCCAGCTGGCTGGCGTACAGATCAATCCGCTCCTCTCCCACGTGCTCGACCATCCCGATGCTTGAGATCGCGTCGAAGCGCTCATCTCCGAGCTCGCGGTAGTCGGCCACGCGAATCTCGACCCTGTCCCCCACTCCGGCTTCGGCGGCCCGGCGGCGGGCCAACTCAGCCTGGGGCTCTGACAGCGTGATGCCGACGACCCGGGCGCCGTGGTGCGTGGCCGCGTGCACGGCGAAGCTCCCCCATCCACAGCCCACGTCCAGAACGCGCTCACCCTCGCGCAGGCCCAGTTTGGTGCACACGAGCTCGAGCTTCGTTTCCTGGGCCTCCTCCAGCGTCTGGGCGCCCTTGGACCAGTAAGCGCAGCTGTAGGTCATCGACCGATCCAGGAACAGCGCGAAGAATTCGTTGCCCACGTCGTAGTGGTGGCGCACCGCCCGCCGATCGCGGGCCAGGGTGTGGCGCTCGCCCCGCAGCCGCAGCTCGGCCGTGGGCCGGCGGGGCGGGCGGGTCACGCCGCAGGCCGCCACCACGGCGCCGCCCAGCCGCGCCATCTGGCGCCAGCTGATCTTGGGGGGCTCGAAGGTGTCCACCACCCGCAGCGCGCCGTCGACGTCGTCCACCTCCAGCAGGCCGGTGACATAGGCCCGTCCGACCCCGAGTTCGCCCGGCGCTCTCAGGACGTGGGCCAGCGCCCGAGGGGAACGGAAGCTGAACGTCGGCGCGTCCGGCTCGGTGGCGGCGAGGTCGGTCCCATCCCAGAAGCGCACGCCGAACGGACGCTGGGGCAGCGCGGCCGCCAGCTCACGCCTGAGCGGTTCCGTACGCGAGAACGGCAACTAGATCGTGGTCGAGGCCGCTCGCCGGGCGATTCGATCCGGATCGACTCGCACGACGTCCCAGACCAGTCCGAGCATCTCCAGCAGCCGAATCATCCCGGCCGACGGATCGATCTGCCACCGGCGCAGCCCATGGCGGTAGGACGTGGGGAAGGCGTGGTGGTTGTTATGCCAGGCCTCGCCCCAGGTCGGGATCGCCAGCCACGGCACGTTGCGCGACTCGTCGCGGGTGGCAAAGTCCTTGCGCCCGAAGAAGTGGCAGACGGAGTTGATGCTGAACGTCGAGTGGTGCAGGAAGAAGATGCGGGCCGCGCCGCCCCACAGCAGCCCGAGAAGACCGCCGCTGACGGTGCCGGTGAGGGCGACGCCGAAGCCGAACGAAAAGCCGAGCCCGAGCACCACCCACAGCACGAACGTCCGGTCCACGACCTTGATCCACGGGTCGGCCAGCAGGTCCTTGGCGTAGATCTGCTCGTCGGCCACCTCCATGTCGGAGAAGACCCAACCGATGTGAGCATGGAAGAAGCCCGCCAGCGCGCCCCGCCACCCGGAGCCGTGGCCGACATGCGGGCTGTGCGGATCTCCCTCGACGTCCGAGTAGCGATGGTGCTTGCGGTGGGTGGCCACCCAGTCGATCACCGGGCCCTCGGCGGCGGCCGACCCCAGGGCCGCGAAGCCGGCCCGGAGCACACGGCTGGTCTTGAAGCTGCGGTGGGTCAGGAGCCGGTGAAAGCCGACCGTGATCCCGCTGCCGATCACCACGTAACTGACCATCAGGTTGACGATGTCCTGCCAGTTGACCCAGGCTCCACCCCATCCGAGCCCGATCCCGACGGCCAGCAGGATCGGCGGAACGGCCGTGATCACCCCGCTGGCCAGCCGGTCGACGAACGGCATCGTCACCGGTCGGACCTCGGCGGTCACCTCGACCGTCGGCGCCTCTAACACGGCGCGCGGTCCGGCTTGAACTTCGAGCTCAGCAGTCTCGGTGGTCATGATCTCTCCTGCCGTGGGCGGGCGTTGCAGCAGACCATGGTCGTCGGGCTCTACTCCTCCCGCCGCTCTCTGCCGCCTGGCCGGTCCCCCGGAGTCTACTGCTCGGTCCGGTCCCGGCCCGAGCCGGCGGGGATCAGAAGTCGTTCCAGAACGACTCGCGCGTCCGGCGCCGGGCCCGCTTGTTCTCGCGCAGCTCAGCCTCGGCCGTGGCCATCAGCTCGGCCGGATCGCCACCGTCCAGCTGGGCCACACCCCATGAGACGCCGACGCCCCCGCAGCCCTGGTCGGCCAGGACATTGTTCTCCAGACGGGCGGCCGCCACGCGGGCGCCTTCGGCCTCCGTCCCGACGAAGATGATCGCGAACTCGTCGCCTCCGACACGGAAGGCCGTGTCCTCGCCGCGGACGCGGCTCAGACGCTTGGCGACTCCGCGCATGACCTCGTCCCCGACGGCGTGGCCGAGCGTGTCGTTGATCTCCTGAAACGCGTCCAGATCCATCACGCACACCGACAGATGGCCGCCGTGCCTCCGGATCCGCGCGACCTCGGAGCCCAGCCGGTGCTCGAAGGCCTGCCGGTCTGGCAGGCCGGTGAGCACGTCAAGCATGGTCTCCCGGCTCGGCTCGACGAACGCCTCGGAGTGGGCCAGGTGGGCGGCGATCACTCCGCCCAGCAGGTCGAGCGTCCGTTCGTCGGCGTAACGGAAGGCGCGCTGCCGTCCCGCGTAGACCGTGAGCGCCCCCAGCCTGCCCTCGGCCCGACCGAGGGGCACGCACAGGACGGACACCGCTCCCATCAGCTTGCACGCCTCTGGGTTGATCCGGTCGTCGTCGTGGGCGTCGTGGCAGTGGACGATCTCCCCCGTGCGAGCGCAGTGGGCGGCCAAGCTGCTCTCCAGCGGGACGCGTAGCCCAGGAAGCCCTCGGCCGAGCCATTGGCGGCGCGATAGACCATCTCGTCCCCCTCCTGCAGTTCGAGCATGGCGGCGTCACCGCCCGTGAGGACGCGCCCGCGCCGGACAACCAGGGCCATGACGGCCTCGAGGCCGAGCGAGCTGGCGGCGATCTCGTTCTGAGTTTCGAGGATCGCCAGCAGGTGTTCGTGGGGAAGCGACTTTGTCATTGCTCCAGTATTCGGCAGATCGCGCTCGATGGCTTGAGGGGGCGTCCAGCGGACTGGACCAACAAACCTTCGGAAGATGCGGGTACCCCATGGTAAGGTGCTCTGGCAATGCTGCTCCGAACGTGACCCCCTTGCCGCCTTGGCCGAGCACCGCCTCGGTTACTGGTCCCTGGTCATGTCGTCCTTTGAGGAGCAACGTTGTTCGCCGTAGAAGTAACGAACCTTGAGAAGCGCTTTCGGCGCCGCCACGGCCGGCGACGCGACACCGTGCGCGCCCTGGCTGACGTTTCCTTCACGGTCGCACCGGGCGAGTGCGTGGCGATCTTGGGTCAGAACGGATCCGGCAAGTCGACTCTGATCCGGGCCCTGTCCACGCTCCTGCTTCCCGACGGAGGTCGGGCGCGGGTCTTTGGGCACGACGTGGAACGCGAGGCGGCCGCCGTCCGGCGCCTGGTCAACCGGGTGTCGGTCGAGGCGTCGTTCTTCAAGAAGATGTCCGCTCGGGAGAACCTGTCCTACGCGGCCAGGTTTTACGGCCAGACACCGTCGGTCACCCGCCGCCGGATCCCGGAGATCCTCGAGCGCGTGGGGTTCCCGTTCTCGCGCGCCTCGGAGCCGATGGAGGACCTGTCGCGCGGCATGCAGCAGAAGGTGGCGCTGGCCCGGGCGCTCCTGACCACGCCCGTCGTGCTTTTGCTGGACGAGCCGACGACCGGACTTGACCCCCGGTCCAAGCGAGAGGTTCAGGCATTCATCCGCGACATCCGCACTCAGCACGACACCACCATCCTCCTGTGCACGCACGATATGGCCGAGGCGGGGTCACTGGCCGAGCGCGTGGGAATCCTCCATGCGGGTCGCCTGTTGACGCTGGAGCCGCCCGGCGAAATGCTCGACCGCTACCACGCGGACACGCTTGAGGACGCGTTCATGACGGCCACGGGACGGGCCCTGGAGGATGAAGCCGAGGAGGTGATGGCGTGATCTCAGATACCGGCATGAGTGCGTCCGCGCGGGCCCGGCGGCAGCTGATCGGGCTGGCCGGCGTGGTGGAGCGAAACGCGTACCTGATCAAGCGCTACGGCTGGTGGGAGCTGGCCTTCTTTGTCTGGACGGTGGCCAACACGCTGACGATTGTGTTCATCGCCAAGGGCGTCCAGGCGGGCGGCGGCCATCTGAACGTCGGCCGAGAGACGACGACCCTGTTGATCGGGGCCGTGATCTGGTCCTACCTGGGGATCATCTTTGAGATCCTGACCGAGACCGTGGCCTGGGAGCGCTGGGAGGGCACGATCGAGTACACGTTCATGGCCCCGCTGGCCCGGGTGGTGCACCTGGGTGGGATGGGACTGTTCGCGGTTCTATACGGAGTCCTGCGCACCGCGCTTCTGTTCGCCGTGGTGGCGCTGTTCTTCGGCCTGCACTTCCACCAGGCCGACTTCGGCGCCGCGCTCGTGCTGCTGGCGGTGGCCTCGGTGTCGTTTGCCGGGATCGGGATGGTGACGGCCGTCCTGCCGTTAATCTCGCCGGAGAAGGGCGCCTCTCTGGGCTTCATCGCCCAGGGACTCCTGCTGGTCGTATCGGGCGTCTACTACCCGGTGTCGGTCATGCCCCAGTGGATGCAGTGGATCTCCAAGATCTCACCGGCCACGTACGCCCTGCACGGGATCCGCGGGGCCGTCCTGGATGGTCGCGGGGTGGCCGCGTCCTGGGGGGACATCTGGCCGCTGATCGTGCTGGGGGCGGTGGCGATCCCGCTGGGCCTGGCCGTGTTCGGGGCCGGCGAGCGGTACGCCAAGCGCCACGGCAAGTTGAAGCGGTCGGGCTAGTGCCACGACACTAGGCGCTAGGAGGGGGCCGGCTCCACGCCGGCCTCCTCGGACGGCGCCGCCGCCGGTGGACGGCCCAGGGCCTCCACGACCGCCCGGGCCCGGGCCGCCTTGACCTCGGCCGACAGCGTCTGGAGGTCATAGACGCCATAGTGCCGGCGGCCGTTGATGAAGAACGTCGGCGTCCCGGACACGTTGCTCTGGTCGGCCGACTCGACATCGTCGGAGACCTTGCCGGCGCCCTTACGCTTGCGCAGGTACTCCCGGAACTCCTCGACGTCCAGTCCCAGCTTCTGCGCGTGGCTCACGAGGTCCCTGACGGTGAGAGCGTCCTGTCGCGAGAGCAGGAGGTCGTGCATCTCCCAGAAGCGCCCCTGCGCGGCCGCCGCCTCCGCGGCCTCGGCGGCCAGGTCGGCGTGCTGGTGCACGTCGGTCAGCGGCAGGTGACGCCACACGTAGCGCAGGTCCCCGAAGTCCGACAGGAGCTCCCGGATCACGGTCTCGGCCTGGCCGCAGTAGGGGCATTCAAAGTCTCCGTACTCGACCAGGGTCACGGGAGCGTCCGCCGGACCGCGGACGTGATCACGCTCGGGGTCCACCGGCACGACCAGATCCTCGATCGGCTGAGAGGTGCCGAGGAAGGCTTTGAGGCGGACTGCTCTGGGGAGCCTCGTGATGGCCTGCAGCTCGAGCCAGGTCAGCGCCGCCGCCAGCACGCCGGCGGTCAGTACGCCCACCTTGGCCTCGTCCAGCTCCACTCCCCGAAAGGCCAGCGTGGCGATCAGCAGGGAGACCGTGAAGCCGATCCCGGCGATGGTCCCGCCGCCGAGCACCGATGCCCAACCGACCGGGGGCCGCACCCGACCGCGGCTGACCCGCGTCACCAGCCACGTCAGGCCGGCCACGCCGATCGGCTTGCCGAGCACGTAGCCGCACAGGATCCCCAGCGTGATCGCCGAGCCATACGCGTGGCCGAGGAAGCTCCCATTGACGTGGACTCCGGCGTTGGCCAGCGCGAACAGCGGCACGATCACGTAGCTGGACACAGGGTGATAGATCTGCTGGAGGCGCTCGTTGGGCGACAGGGCGGTCCGCACCCCCTCCCGGGCCGATCGCGCCAGCTCGGAGGTCGGCTGCTCTCGGAACAACCGAAATAGGTCGGTCGCGTGCTCCAGGTCGGCTCGGCTGGCCGGATAGGCGATCGCCAGCAGCCCGATGACCACGCCCACGATCACGGGGTCGACACCCGATTTCAGCAGCGCCACCCAGGCCACCAGCCCGATCGTGGCGAACACGGGACCGTTGCGCACCCGCCGGAGCCGAAACACGACCAGGAGGCCCACCGCACCCAGCCCCGCGACGAGTCCGACCGCGTGGATAGAGCTGCTGTACGCGGTGGCGATCACCACGAACGCCACCAGATCGTCCACCACGGCCACGGTCAGGATGAATGTGCGCAGGGCGGCCGGGAAGCGGCGGCCGACCAGCGCCAGCATCCCGAGCGCGAACGCGGTGTCGGTGGACATGGCGGTGCCCCAGCCGTGGGCCGAGGATTTACCGCCGTTGAAGATCAGATAGATCCCGATCGGGATCACCATTCCCCCGAGCGCGGCCAGCACGGGGAGAAGTAGCCGCCGGCGGTCGCGGAGCTCGCCCAGATCGAACTCCCGCCGGGCCTCGACACCCACCACCAGGAAGAAGAACGCCATCAGGCCCTGGTCGATCCAGTCGCGGAGCGTCAGGGACACTCCGGATCCACCAATCCGGATGCTCAGAACCGTGTGCCACACCGACTGGTAGGTCGACGGGGACGCGTTGGCCCAGATCAGCGCCGCGATCGCCGCGGCCAGAAGGACGGAGGCGCTCCCCGTCTCCGTCCGCAGGAACAACCGCAGCGGCTCCTCGAGGCTCCGGGTCCAAGCGGTCCGCTGTGAGAATCGTTCCTCGGCCCGGGCTTCCATGGCTGGACTCGTGGGCCCGCTCAGTCGAGAACCGGGAGTCGAACCGCGATCATGGCCAGCACGCGGGCGGCCAGCTGGCCCTCGGCGCGGAGCTCGCAACTGGCGTGGATCAGCGCCCGCCCAAGTCGATCCAGGCTCGGCACCGCCTCCAGCCACTGGCCCTCGGCCACGCTCTCCAGGAACGAGATATGGAGGTCGGCCGTGGCGAACGTCGCTCCGGGGGGCACGTGAGCCGCGGCGGCTCGACTGACCGCGATGTCAGCCAGCGTCATGAGCAGACCACCGTGGGCGCGGCCCCGGCGGTTGGCGTGCTCGCCAGTGACCCGCACTCCCAGGACCGGCGCCGAGTCGGCGGCCCGCATGTAGACGGGCCCGATCAGCTCGGTGAAAGGGCTGGGGTCAAGCGGCTGGAAATCCTCCGGGACGGCCATGGACGCGGAGCTTACGCGTGCACCAGCGAGACCGCCCGCGGGGTGAGTCCCGGTGCAGGGCGATCTGTTACCTTCGCGCGATCCAGCTTGCTCGCCGCATCAGGGGCCCCGCAGGACCGATCGCCACGCTCGTCACGGCGGCACTGGCCGTAGCCGGCGCGTCGGCCGCCGCACCCAGCTCGGTTTCGATCTCGGGCCCGCGGAGCGTCGTCGCGGGGGGGAAGGTGAAACTCCGTTTCACCGGCCACGCGGCGACCGGCGTCCGTAGCCTCCGAGTGTGGCTGGACAACCGCAAGTGCGCGGCCACGGCCAGCACAGAGGGCGCGCGACCGGAGCTGAACGCTCCCACGAAGTTCAGGGTCAGCGGCCACTTCAGGGCAGTGCTCACGGTCGACCGTTCGACCGCCGGCACACACGTCGTTTGCGCCTACCTGACCTCACAGGGCACTCAGAGCACGGCCGCTCGGGCCAGCTGGCGCTACGTCACCCACTGAGGTGGTTCGGCAGCGCCCGGGAGGCCCGAGCAGACCGTCGAAAGTTCAAGATGAAATTGCGGCACTAGGCCGCGTTGCGCAGGGAGGCGAGCTCGGAGCTCCCGGCGAGCCGGGTGAGCCCACGCTCCTCCAGCTGACGGGCGCGCTCGGCGCTGATGCCAAGCTCGATCCCCGTCTGGCGCAGGGTCAGCGGCTCCTCGCCGGCCAACCCAAACCGCAGGCGGATCACGTTGCGCTCGTCCTCGGGCAGGTGGGCCACCAGGGCGTTCACACGGCTGTTCTTGTCAGCCTCCTCAACCTCCTGGGCGGGCTCGGGGCGGTCGCTGGGCAACAGGTCCCCAAACGCCGTGTCCTCATCGCCCACGGGCTGGTCGAGGCTGGTCAGGCTGCGGTTCAGCTCACGGAGCTCGATCACCTGGTCGAGCGGCAGCTCAGCCACTTCGGCCAGCTCCTCATCCGTGGGCTCACGAGACAGCCGCCCGCTCAGGTCGCTCTCGAGCTTGCGAAGCTTTACCTGCTGCTGAGCCACATGGACGGGCAGGCGAATCGTGCGGCCGTGGTTTTGAAGCCCGCGCTGGATCGCCTGGCGGATCCACAGCGTCCCGTAGGTCGAGAACTTGAATCCGCGGCGCCAGTCGAACTTCTCCACCGCGCGGATCAGGCCCAGCATGCCCTCCTGGACGAGGTCCTCCATGGACAGGCCGTGGCCCTGATAGCGCCGGGCCTGGGACACCACCAAGCGCAGGTTCGAGTTGATCATGCGCTCCTTGGCGGCCAGATCGCCGCGCTCGATCGCCTGCGCAAGCTCAACCTCCTCAGCCGCCGTCAGCAGCGGGTAAACCCGCGCCCGGCGGAAGAAAAGCGCCAGCGAATCAGGGACCGCGGAACTGGTTTCCGTTTCGTGATCCAGGCCATGCACCGACCGCCGGCGCGTCTGCCGAGCGCCAGCATTCGAGTCCGCGCCGGGGCGCCGGCGCTTGCGGACCTTCTCAGTGGGGCCGGAATCGTGGTCGCCGCGGGCCCGAGGCCCGGCGTCACGACCGGTATCAAAGCTGCTCAGTTTGTTCTCCTTCAGATTTTCTCTTGCACTCATGGTTCGATGCCGACCGAATAATACCACTTTGTTCGACACCTATCGAACTAATTAACACCGCTCCAGCCCAGTGGTTACGGGCGTTTACAAGGCTTCACAAGTCGGCGGCGGGGCGAGCTGGCGAACGGCTGTTCCGGGGCGAATTGGCGGGAGCTTCGGGGCATCTTCCCGCCCCCGATCCAGGCCTTCCCTCCTCGATTTAGCACCTTTCCTTCCGATTTACTAGATATCGGTAAACCTCTGATCGCCGGGTTCGGGGTCCTACTGAAGCCCTGGGTTCCCGGTTCGACATCTATCGAACCACTCCTGGGCTAAGACCTCGTAAGAAAACGCCGCGAGTGCGCGCGCGGGCGAGGCAGCCGCGAGCGAGGCGGGCGCGCGCGGGGCGAGCTGGGGTCCGGGGCGAGCGACGGACGCCCGACTGGCCACAACGTTCACATAGCGGAAGCATCGCCCGAAGCTCCGGGGGGTTATGGTCGCAGAGCCGCCCTAACGGCACACAGCCCGGCGCGGACTCGGGGCTCCGTGACGTTATTGTCGTCGGGGCCCGGTCGGCTTGTGCGGTCTGCAACTTGGGTGATTCCGCGTGCTATAGGCGAGTTTCTTCCCAGACCACCCGGCCGCCAGGGTCGAGCGCTCGCCGGTCAACCGCCAGAGCCAGCAGTCCGCCCCGGCCCACGCCCCAAGCCCCCGCCCCCGGCCCACGCCCCAAGCCCCCGCCCCGCGGCCAAGCCCCGGCCCCCCTATAGGCTAGGCCGGTGAGCGACGCCTCTCCGCTCGGCCAGGCCCCCACCGACCACGCCTCCGCGACCGACGCCGGCGATCGTCCGACCGACCAGGCCTCGCCTGGCCAGCGCCCCACCGACCTGGTTGGGCGGGGGCTCCAGGGTCAGCTCGCCCGGATCGACTCGTTCATCGAGTCCGAGCTGGCTGGGCTTCAAGCGGACCATCCGCAGTTCTTCGACCACCGACGCGAGTTCGCCCGGACCGACGTGGAGAGGGGCGGCGTCCCGGCGCGCGAGTGGGAGGAGCTGCTCCTGGAGATGACGCGGCGGGCCGATGCCGCGGGCCTGTACAGGTTCGCCCTTCCCGCCGAGCTGGGCGGGTCCGACGGAACCAACGCGGAGATGGCGGCGATCCGGGAGCACCTGGCCAACAAGCCGCTGGGGCTTCACTCCGACCTGCAGACCGAGACCTCGTGCGTGGGCAACTTCCCGATCGTGCTCGTCCTGCACGCGTTGGGCTCCGAGGAACAGCGAGAACTGATTGAGCCGCTCCTGCGTCACGAGGTCGCGTGTGCGTTCGGGCTGACCGAGCCGGCGCACGGCAGCGATGCCACCTGGCTTGAGACGAGCGCCACCCGCGACGGCAAGGACTGGGTGATCAACGGAGCCAAGCGCTTCAACACCGGCATGCATGTCGCTCACTACGACCTCGTGTTCGCGCGCACATCGGGCGAACCGGGGGATGCCCGCGGCATCACGGCGTTCCTGGTGCCAACAGACTCGCGCGGACTCGAGGTCCCGTTTCACCACTGGACGTTCAACATGCCCTCCGACCACGCCGAGGTCGTCCTGCGCGACGTCCGCGTGCCCCACAGCGCCATCGTCGGAGAGGAGGGGCGCGGGCTGGCGGCGGCGATGCTGTTCGTCCATGAGAATCGGATCCGCCAGGCGGCGTCCAGCCTCGGCGCGGCGCAGTTCTGTGTGGATCGGAGCGTCGAGTACGCCCGCACGCGCACCACGTTCGGCAAACCGCTGGCCGTCAATCAGGCCATCCAATGGCCGCTGGTTGAGCTCCACACCGAATGCACGATGCTCCGCGGACTGATCGGCTCGACCGCCCGGGCCATGGACGAGCGCGGCGGCCCGGCCGTCTCAGACTCGATCTCAATGTGCAATTACCGAGCCAACCGCCTGGTGTGCGAAGCGGCCGACCGGGCGATCCAGGTCCACGGCGGGATCGGTTACACCCGGGGCCTCCCGTTTGAGCACATCTACCGCCACCACCGTCGGTACCGGATCACAGAGGGCTCGGAGGAGATTCAGATCCGCAACATCGCTCGGGGTCTGTTTGGCTTCGGGAGCCGACCGCCCGGGTCGGCGCCCGGGTCGGCACCCGGCTCAGCGCCGAGCTGAGTCCGATGTTCGACCTGGGCGACAAGATCGCGGTCGTCACCGGCGGGAGCCGAGGCCTGGGTCGCGAGATCGCCTTCGCCTACGCCCACCACGGCGCGACCGTTGTGATCGCCAGTCGCAAACAGGAGGCCTGCGCGGCCACCGCACGGGAGATCATGAGTGCCACCGGCAGAAAGGCCGTGGGAATCGCCTGCCACGTGGGTCACTGGGAGCAGTGCGACGCGCTGGTCGACAGGGTGTACGGCGAGCTGGGCCGCGTCGACGTGCTGGTCAACAACGCCGGGTCCTCGCCGCTCTATCCCTCCCTGGTCGAGGTCAGCGAGGAGCTATTTGACAAGACGATGGCCGTCAACCTCAAAGGTGCGTTTCGCCTGAGCACTCTTGTCGGCACCCGAATGGCCGAGGGAGACGGTGGGGTGATCATCAACGTGTCCAGCATCGCCGCCGTGGCCCCGACGCCGGTCGAGCTGCCCTACGCGCTCGCCAAGGCCGGGCTGAACGCGCTCACCTCCGGGCTGTCCAAAGCCTTCGGACCAACCGTGCGCGTCAACGCGATCATGCCCGGGCCGTTCCTGACCGACATCAGCCGCGCCTGGGACATGGACGCCTTCCAGAAGCGGGCCGATGAGGCAATCCCGCTGGGGCGCGGCGGCCGGCCCGAGGAGATAATCGGCGCGGCGCTGTACCTGGCCTCGGACGCGTCCAGCTACACCAGCGGCTCGGTGGTCACGGTCGACGGTGGCGCGACCGCGTGACCCCCGAGCGCGTCAGATCACCGCCTGACCCCCGAGACCATTAGATCGACCGCCCCGACTCGGCCCAGTAGGGGTCGCGGAGCTTGCGCTTGAAGATCTTGCCCGAGTCCTCCCGGGGCAGATCGTCGCGGAACTCCACGCGCTTGGGGATCTGGTAGGAGCCGATCCGTCCGCGCAGAAACGCCCTGATCTCCTCCTCGGTGATCGACTCCCCCGGCCGCAGCTGGACGACGGCGTGCACCGACTCTCCGAATTCGTCATCCGGAATCCCGAACACCGCACAGTCGGCCACGGCATCAATGCGCTGCAACTCGGCCTCGACGGCGGCCGGATAGATGTTGACCCCGCCGGAGATGATCATGTCGATCTTCCGGTCGCACAGGTACAGGAAGCCCTGCTCGTCGAAGTAGCCAATGTCCCCGGGGGAGAACAGGCCGTCCCGCTCCGCGGCCCGGCGCTTGGCCTCATCCCGGTGATAGGTGAACTCGTTGCTCCCCGAGGCGCTTCCGGCCACGATCTCCCCCACCTCGCCAGGCCCCAGCTCGCGCCCGTCGTCGTCGATCACCCGCACATTCGCGCCGTCCATCGTCCTACCGACCGATCCTGGGTGCTCGAGCCACTCCTCCGCGGTCAGGAAGGTGACCGGACCGACCTCCGTCGAGCCGTAGTACTCGTGGATGATCGGGCCCCACCAGTCGATCATGGCCCGCTTGGTGACCGGCGAGCACGGCGCGGCCGCGTGGACCACGAACCGCAGCGACGACACGTCGTAGTGCCGGCGGACATCCTCGGGAAGCTTGAGCAGCCGCTCGAACATGATCGGGACCATGTGCAGGTGGGTGATCCGTTCGCGCTCGATCAGCTCGAGCAGGCCCGCCGCATCGAACCGCGGGCACAGGTGGATGTTCGCTCCCACCCGGAAACAGAACACGGCGTGGGTGTTGGGGGCCGAGTGATAGATCGGACCCACGATCGCGGTAACGATCTTCCCCGGGTCGTCGAAGTAACCGAATCCGAAGATCACCGCCAGGACCTCCGTGAGCCGCCCCATCTCGTCGTCCGTGAACGGAGGTCGCTTGACCCCCTTGGGGTGACCGGTCGTGCCCGAGGTGTAGATGATTGACAGGGCCGTGGCGGCGGGCTCCTGGAGCCGCGGGGCAAAGCCGTCCCGCCAGGAGTCCCAGTCCAGCGGTCCCTGGGGCACAGCCGCGCCCGCTACGTCCAAGCCGTAGGCCTCGGCGATCTCCGGCGGAGTGCGGACGGCCAGCAAGGGCACATCGGGGGGATCGCCCCGCGCACCCGCTCCAGCAGGTCGGCGTGGATGATCACCGCCCTGGCCTCGGAGTCCTCCAGGACATACCGAGCCTCCTCCTCGGTGTAATGCCAGTTGACGGCCACGGGGTAGGCGCCGATCGAGCCCGCGCCGAGCGCCGCCTCGAAGAACGCCAGGTCGTTGCGCAGATACAGCGCTACGCCGTCGCCCGGTCCGATTCCGAGGCTCTCCAGGCCCGCCGCCACCTGCGCGCCGCGCACGGCCAGCTCCGCTGTGCTCAGCGCCCGGTTGCCGCTCTTGATCGTGCCCACGACGGTCCGACTAGTCGCGCACCGGCGCCCAGCTACACGACTCCGCTCGGCCGCTTGCGCTTCGGGCTGGTCTCCTGCTTGGGGAACGGCCCTGAGGTGCTCGAGGGCGGGGTGTGGGAGGTGCATTTCGCCGGTGTCGGCGTGGCCGGCAAAGTCGGACTCGCGTACCTGGGCCTGGCCGCGAAATTGAAGGCGCTCGTCAGGTCACCGGTGTGCTGGCGCCGCCACTTGGACAGGTTGGGTACCTGCACCCCGAACCTGGTCTCCAGGAAACGAAGCGTCGAGGTGTGGTCGAACCTGTCTGAAGACAGCAGACCGCCGCGGGAGAAGGGCGAGACCACGGTCATCGGCACGCGGAACCCAAGTCCGATCGGCCCGCGGATGCCATCCGCCGCCGCGGGGAGGGTCTGCACAGTGACGTATTCACCGGCCGTCCCGGCAGGAGCCGTTGGGGGCTTGACATGGTCAAAGAAGCCACCATTCTCGTCGTAGGTCAAGAACAGCGCCGTGTGCTGCCAGATTGAGGGGTGATTGACGAGCGCCTCAAAGATCTGGCGGGCGACGACCTCTCCGGGCTTGCCCCCGGAGAAGCCCGGATGCTCCGATGACGTGACCGCGGGCAGCAGCCAGGAGACCGCCGGGAGCGCGTTGTGATCCAGGTCGGACATGAAGTCGTCCGGGAAGGTGGGTGCGATGCCCCGCTTGTACGGCGTCCCGTTCTTGTTCTGGTAGGCCTTGAAGTAGGGGAGCACACTGTCGAATTTGCCGGTGGTCGGGTCGGTGTAGACCTTCCAACCCACGTTGTGGGCGCTGAGCCGCTCAGGCATGGTCGGCCAGGTGAACTTGCCCGCCATCTGGCTGCGGGTGGCCACCAGCGTCTCCAGCAGCGGCCCGCCGTGCTTGCCCGCCGGGTCAAGCGTCCCCGACATCGACATCAGCCGGTTGGGATCAGTCGGACCCAGGACCGAGCAGTGGTAGGCATCGCACACGGTGTAGGCGTCGGCCAGGGCGTAGTAGAAGGGCAAATCGGCGCGGTCGTAGTAACCCATCGTCTCCGGGCCAACGCCGGACGGGTCGGCCGCCTCGTGCGCCCGCAGGAACCCGTCCATCTTCCCGCCGTCCCAGGACATGTGCTGGGGACCCCAGTCATGGGTCAGGTCGGGCAGGCAGTCGGTCTGGAGGTGGAAGGGGTGGACGGTCTTGCCGTTTGCCTTCTGGTTGAAGACGCCGCGGTCGGGCGCGTCGAAGCCGTTGACTACCGACAGGGTCCCGAAGTAATGATCGAACGAGCGGTTCTCCTGCATGAGGATGACCACGTGCTTGATGTCCTTGAGCGAGCCGTGGCTGGAGGCCTCGGCCGCCTGCGCCAGCAGGGCATCCAGTCCCACGCCGGCGGTGGCCAGTCCGAGGCCGGCCATCCCGGCACCTCGGAGTACGTCCCTCCGAGTCACTCCCCGGTCGGCTTGAGACATATCGTCCATCTCCTTCCCCCTTTCGCTCTGGGCCCCGCCCCGGGCCAGCCTACCAACAACTACCACCGCGCCTGGTGAGGTCGATAGGCTGTTCCGCGATGAGGGGGCGACTCGTCACAGGAGCGTCTGGCGCCGTCGCGGTGGCGATCGCTGGCCTGAGCCTCCTGGTCTTCGGAAACCTGGCGGCCGCGGCCAACCGCGCCACGGCTCACTGCCCCAAATTCGGCCGTCCGGCGATAGCCGCCGACCCTCGTCGGGGGGCGCTGCGCGTGTTCGCGATCCAGTTCGAGCAACAGCCGGCCGAGATGGCCGGCGCGGGCAGCTATCGGGACGCGATCGATTGCGTGATGCGCCACGAGGTGGCTCCGTACCTGGCCAAGGGCCGGCCCAACCTGGTGGTCTTCGATGAGGACATCGGGCTGGAGACGCTGGCCATCGGGCCGCGCGGCGCCAAGACGCGCTACCTGCTCAGGCACGGGACACCCGCCTGCCGAGCCAAGCCGTTCCCGTGTGAGACGCTGGCTGGCCTGTCCGATCTGGATAGGGGCTACAGCCGGGCTCTGAGCTACCTGGAGCCGCGGCTCCCGGGGCTGTCCAAGATGCTCGGCCGGTCGTTCGTGGCCGCCACGGACGAGTTCGTCCGCGTGTTCATGGGCACGATGGCCACCGCGGCTCTGCGATATCACGTGTACCTGGTGGCCTCGAACTCGCAACCCCCGTTTAGGGAGACGACCGACCCCAAGGCGGTGGCCGCCTTGCGCGATCCGGCCACGCCGTCGGTTCACCAGGTGTACGTGCCCACCCAGGCCCGGGTGTACAACCAGGCGTTCCTGTGGGGTCCGCGCGTCGCTCACCACGGCGTGCCCGCCCCGCTGGCCAATCTGTTGGCCGACAACAAGAAGGTCCCGTTGACCTCGTTTGAGCAGGCGCTCGGATTCTCGGCGGGGCCCACGGGCGGCAACGCGGCGATCCGCAACCTGCGTCCGTTCGCGATCTCCGGCACGAAGGTCCGCCTGGGCTTCGCCACCAGCCTTCCGGCGTTTGAGTACGGCGACTCGGCCCCGGGGCATCAGTGCGACGACGTGACCAAGACGTACATGAACTGCCTTGACCACCTGGGTGCCAACGTGCTGATCCAGGCCGAGGCCAATGACGGCCAGTGGACGGGCCCAGACGGCAGCGATACCAGTGAGCACTGGCAGCCGCTGTCCTGGATGGGGTCAGCCTGGCGAGCCGTCAGCGACCCGTCGGTCCATTTCGCCTACGCCGTCAACCCGATGCTGGTCGGGAATCTGGCCGACACGCCGTTTGACGGGCAGAGCGCGATCCTGGAGCGCGGCCGTCACGGCCGGGGTTGTCATTACATCGGCGACGGCTCATTCATCTCCGGCCAGGACGACCCGGCGCTCCGCTCATACTCGGGGAGCAAGCCCCAGTTCCTGGCCATGGCCCCGTGGGTGGTGTCCGACCGCTCACGCTCCGCACTCCGCGCGGTGGGGCAGAAGCTCTCGGCTGGCCAGGGCCCCTATCACTACGTTCGCGCCGCACTCGTGGCCGACCTGCCATTCCCCGTCGACCACTCCCGGCGCGGCTGCGTGATCGCGGGGAGGCCTTGATGAGCGATCTGTCCCGCCGCGAGGTCGTAATCGGAGCCGGGGCCACGGCCGCCGGGGCGGTGCTCGGCGGTCCTGCTGCTGCTTCGGCCCAGCGCCCCGGAGTGACCCCACGTCGCCCACGGCGAGTCGACGTGGTGGTCGTGGGCGCCGGGCTGGCCGGCCTCACCGCCGCCGCCGAGCTCGGCCACGCGGGCCACTCCGTGGTGGTGCTGGAGGCCCGCCAGCGCGTCGGAGGCCGGACGCTCAACCATCCCGTCGGCCGAGGCGAGGTGGTGGAGGTGGGAGGCCAGTGGGTCGGCCCGGGCCAGGACCGGATCATGGCCCGGGCCAAGGCCCTGGGCGTTACCACCTTCAAGACCTACACCAAGGGTGAGCAGATCCTGGACTATCGCGGCCGCCAGAGCCATTTCACGGGGCTGATTCCGCCGCTCCCGGAGCCGGATGCCAGGGACTTCGGTCAGCTGCTGGGAAAGATCATCAAGCTCCAGGAGACGGTCCCGACGCAGAGCCCGTGGACCGCTGAGAACGCGAGCGCGCTGGACGGCCAGACCGCCGAGACGTTCAAGCTTGCCAACTCGAGCACGTACGGCGCCCGCTTCCTATTCGACCTGGCCATCAGCGCCGTGTTCGCCGCCGACCCGCGCGACCTCTCGCTCCTGCACATGCTGTTCTACTTCCACTCGGGCAACGGGATCATCAACCTGACCAGCACGGCCGGGGGCGCCCAGGACTCGCGCTTCCACGGCGGCTCCCAGCTCGTGTCAATCCGGATGGCCGAGCACCTCGGCAAACGGGTCGTCCTCGGCGCCGCGGTGCGCCAGATCGGCCAGGACCGCGGCGGCGTCACCGTTCACAGCGCGGCCGGTGCCTGGCGAGCCAAGCGCGCCATCGTGGCCGTCTCCCCGATGCTGGCCGGCCGGATCGCTTACGACCCGGAGATGCCGGCCATCCGGGATGGACTTACCCAACACGTGCCCCAGGGGTCGGTGATCAAGTTCGAGGCGGTCTACCCCACGCCGTTTTGGCGCGAGCAGGGGTTGAGCGGTTACGCCAACAGCGACCACCATCCGGTGGTTCTCACATACGACAACTCTCCGCCGGAGGGCAGGCCGGGGGTACTTCTCGCGTTCGTCCTTGGCGAGGACGCTCGGCGGCTGGGCCTGCGCCCGCCCGCCGCCCGGCGCCGCGTCGTGCTCGACGGCTTTGCCCGGCTGTTCGGGTCCCGCGCGGCCAGGCCCCGCGAACTGATCGAGCACAACTGGTCCGAGGAGGCCTGGACCCGGGGCTGCTACGCCGGCTACATGCCCCCAGGAGTGTGGAGCGACTACGGAGAGGCGCTGCGAACCCCGGTGGGCCGCATCCACTGGGCGGGCACGGAAACGTCCGACGTCTTCATGGGCTACATGGATGGCGCGGTCCGCTCCGGGGAGCGGGCGGCGACCGAGGTGGGGACCGAGCTTTAGAGCCACGGCGCGACGCGCCTCCGCGGGCGGGCCTCCACCCCCTGTCATACGAATGGCCACCACCGCGCCCGTTTCTCCGAATTTAGGTGGCTCGGCGCGATACGGAGGCGATGTCACATGCGTCCTCCAGCTTCCGAGCCCTTGTCGCCGCCCTAGCTGTCCTGCTGACGGTCGCTCTGCCCGCAGCTGCGCAAGCAGCCACGACACCGATCGCTCTGGGGGTCAACATCGATAACGCCCCGGACCAGATGTCAGCGCTCCAGTCCTATGCCCAGGTCGCGGGTGCCAACCCCGCCATCGTCATGTGGTACCAGGCCTGGTCAGAGCCCCTCTACTACTCCGATCAGCTCAGCAATATGAAGGCCTTCGGTGGCGTTCCGATGATCACTTGGGACCCAATCGTCAATGGAGTTGGGGTCCCGCTGTCGGACATCGTCGCCGGGAACTACGACAGTTACATTCTGGCCCAGGCCAAGGCAGCGGCGGCCTGGGGATCCCTGATGTACATTCGCTTCGCCCACGAGATGAATCTGTCCGGCTCTCCGTTCGGTCCCGGCAACAACGGAAATACGCCAGCTGAGTATGTGGCGGCCTGGCGTCACGTCGTCACGATCTTCCGCCAGGCGGGAGCCACCAATGTGGAATGGGTGTGGTCACCGAACGTCCAGTGCGGTGGCAGCTGCCCCTTCACAGCCTTCTATCCCGGCGACCAGTGGGTCGACTGGGTGGGCCTGGACGGCTACAACTACGCTGGCGTGGACAACGTGCCCTGGTACACGTTCAGCCAGGTCTTCGGCCCCTCAATCACCAGCATGGAGAGCCTGACATCGAAGCCGCTGATGGTGGCTGAGACGGGCTCCTCCGACCTCGGTGGGAGCATGGCAGCCTGGATCACGCAGGCCTTCCTCACGGAGATCCCCTCGCTCTATCCCAGCATCCGCGCCGCCGTTTGGTTCGACCGCGAGAAGGAGACCGACTGGCGCGTCAACTCGTCCGCTGCCAGTCAGACAGCGTGGGATGCGGTGGTTGCTTCGCCGCTATATCAGGGCACGTCCGCCACGCTGCAATCGATCGCCCCCCTGTCGAGCGACGTCACGACCGGTACGGCCTCTAGCACCGGCACCGGCTCAACCGGCACCGGCAGCACCGGGACAGGCAGCGGCCGGGACAGGCAGCACCGGGACAGGCAGCACCGGCACAGGCAGCACCGGCACAGGCAGCACAGGCTCCGGCGGCTCAGGCCGGCGCGGCGTCCGGTGGATCGTTCGGTCCCACCGCAAGACCGACACCCGCGCCTGCGCCCGGCATCGCCGGCACCATCTTCGCGCCTGTCGAGCCCGGCACCACCGGCACCATCGCCGGCATCGACATCACAGGCACCACCGCAGGCAGCGCCAGCTGAGGCACTCGCAGCTATGGGACGGAACGGTGGCGCTCCTCAGACGCCCGTTCTGAGCAGCCGCAGCGCCTGAGCTCGCGGCAGGCTGGTGGCGGGCGGCCCGGCTCCTACCCCTTACCGGGGCGCGAACGGGAAGGAGTGCACAACTCGGCGGAAGGCAAGCAGCGAGGCTCGGGTGGAGTTGACCGTCCAGTTGGTCTCCTTCACGCGGTCAAACCACACGAGCGCTCGGACACGATGGAAGCGCCTCGCCAGCGCTTTGCCCATCCCGTGGATCCAGATCACCTTGCCCGCCGTGTTGCCCGGAGATTCAGCTGAGGCTGTCTCGGCCACGATCATCGGCTTATGAGTTAAGCGCGAAAGAGTTCGATACGAGCCACCGAAGATCCGTGCGAACGAGAACCACTTGACGCCGTCGACGGTGGCGTAGTTGTAGCCGTCCAGCGCAACCCAATCCACCCACCGATCCCCCGGGTAGTAGGCCGTGAACGGACATTTACCGCCGCAGGCGACGTTCGGCGACCACACCCACTTGACGTTCGTAGCGTGCTCCTGGCGGAAGATCGTTACCACATGTCGCCAGGCCCGGATGAACTCGGCTGGCGTATTGCCTTTGTGTCCGATACCGGCCGTGGACCCCGGGAGATTCATCTCAGAGTCCAGGCGGACCAGAACGATGTGCTTCCAGGCCGCGGCCACCAGAGCATCGGCTCTTAGCAGCCCATCCTCGGCACCGCCGATGATGCGAGTCAGGGGGATGGGAGCCTTGCGCAGGGCTGAGAACCAGGCGATCAACGGGAACGCGTGCTGGGCGGCGATCGTCCTGAGCTGGCCGTAATAGATCAGTGGCTCTGACCAGGATTGATAGAGCCCAACGATCCTCGCTCGTCGACCCACCAGCCGATTGAAGGCCACTAGCGAGCGGGAGATGGGATATTCAGGAGCCACGCCCAGCGCGACGCGACGTCCCCCAGCCATGGCGCGAAGCTGACTGGTACCCGGGTAGTGCACACCACGGCGCCGAGGCAGGACCAAGGCGGCGGCTGCGGGTTTGTGAGGGCCCGCGCAGGCCATCGTGGGCAGCACGGCGCCTCCGAGCATGGCCGCGAGGGCCAGCCCGGCTAACCCCTTCCTTCGTGGTCGCCCCATCCAGGTCAGCAAGCTGGCGTGACGATAGCACCGGCCGCGGCCGGAGTGGGCCGCTGATCAGTGCAGGAACAGGGGTGACGCCGCGATGGCTCGGAAGGCGGCCAGCGAGCTGAGAGACGAGTTGATCCGCCAGTCGGTCTCCTTGATCCGCTGGAACCAGACCAATACCCGAACGTGCTTGAACGTCGTAGCCAACGACTTGGCCATGCCCCGGATCCAGTCCGCCTTGCTGCCTCCCAATTCCGTCGATCCGGTCTCGCCGACCATCATCGGCTTGGCCGTGAGGTGCGAGAGGATCCTATACGAGGAGCTGAAGATCTGCTGGAACGTGTACCAGGGGATGCCATCCACGGCGGCATAGTTGTAACCGTCCAGCGCAACCCAATCGACCCAGCGGTCGCCAGGGTAGAAGGCGGTGAACGGGCAGCGGCCGCTGCAGTACGTGTTCGGCGACCAGACCCACCGGACGTTCGTGGCACGGGCCGCCCGGAACAGGGACACGACATGACGCCACGCAGCCACGAATTCCGCCGGCGTGTTGCCGTCCTTGCCCGGGCCGAACGCCGAGCCAGGTAGGTTCATCTCGTGGGCGAAGCGGATAAACAACGGCGTCCCGGCGCCCGCCGCCGCAGCCGCAGCGGTTCTGATGTAGCGGTCATAGCTACCGTTCGCGATCGCGTCCAGTGGGATTCCCACGCCGTTCTTGGCCGGATCCCAGGAGATCATCGGAACGGCACCGGTATCTATGACGGCCTGGAGCTGTTTGGGGTAGTAGAGCGGCTCGGACCACTCCTGGCTCCACATGACGACCTTTGGCGGGGCCCCGGCCAACTCGGTGAAAGTACGCAGCGAGGCCGAGTTGAGATCATCCAGCTCCACCCCAAACGCCACCTTCGATCCCTGGGCGAGACGATCGATCAGCGGCGCGGAGGGCGTAATACGTTCCGGATGGAAGGGCCGAGCGCGCGCAAGCTGCCGCTGTGAGGAGCATCCGGCCAGGCCGCCGGCCACGAAAGGCAGGAGAATCACCGGCCAGCTTCGACGAGAGAGTCGCCCAATGATGGCTACCACGCCGTTCAATCGCCGTGGTTTGGCTCCGGTTGTCAGCATCCTGCCTAGCGCTCGGCTGCCGCCGGAGGGGCTAGTTGGGTGTCCGGTTGTCGGGATTCATTCGCGGAGTGGTTTCCTTGGTAGGTCCATGCGAATGGTCTGTCGGCAGGAACGATCACCCACGTAGTCGCCGCCGCACTGATCGTGGTTGGCACCAAGGACCGGGTCGGCGCCGGGCTCATGGCAGCGCCGTGAGGAACCGCCTCGACGCTCAGGATACTTGTACAGAGCCACGAGGAGGAGCCCGACCATGACACATGCATACAGCGCGTACGGGACGCGCACGTTCACATCGGAGACTGGCCAGAAGAGCGGAACCCCGGCCTTGGAGCTCGGTTCGGCCATGTCGCGGAAGAGGTGTCCAACCAGACCTAGCTCAGCCCCGAGCGCGAGGGCGCGGGCGCGGCCGCGTCTCAAGACCGCGATCACGACGACGACCAGCAGCGTGAGGAACGAGTGGGGGTAGGGACGTGCAGTCCCCGCCGTAAGGAAATGCGCGCCCAGATACTGCGGGATGTGGTCCAGATCGATTGCCACCGACGCCACGACAGCGGCGACACCGAAAGCGCGGGTGTTTCGCCATCCGAGGGCTCCCAGGATGATGATCGTCGTCGCGGCATGTGCGGGCTCGTCGAGCACTCCGGCAACCACCACCCCCGGCTTGAATCCGTGAAAGGCTGCGTCCGCACCCACGATCACCAGGGCCGAGACGATCAGACCGAGGCGCAGCCAGCGGGTACCACACCATCGGTGCAGGTGTGCTCCATGCTGGTGGATTGGACCGGTGACTCGAATCATCGGCCCGGAAGGGGCCCGGTTGCGATGCTACGGCGACGCAGACGGTTGCGCATGAGGAGGGATTGCCGGAGTATCACTCGAATCCTTCCTCGGCGCGTTCGCGGCCGCGCGGCACTTCGGGCGCTGGATTCGGCTCCACGCTCGGGCGACAGGCGGTCCGGTAAAGCCAACGGCGCGTGGGGCGGGTGGGGCCGCCACCGCTCCACGGACAGGGGTCATTTGAGGGCACCTCCGGCCGCACCTCCACCGCCTGGACACTCCAACGTCGCATCACCATGAAGGTGAACCGCCAAAGCAGCGAGATCGGTGACTGGACATCGAGGAACCGGTCGGCTCACGCAAACGCTTCAGGCGCCGCGTCCCGACGACCATTACATGATCTTGGCAGGAGCCATCGCTCTCGACGAGGTTGATGCCAGCGTTCACAAGCACGACGGATCAAAGTCGTCCGGCGCAAACGCCGTTCGCTGACTACCCGTGATCTGACTTTACTGGGCTAGCGTCCGTCCTAGAGGCACGACGGCAGACCATTAGCTCCGTCGATGGGCCATCCCTCATAAGCGACGCCAGTCCGACTTCGGCCGGAAAGAGGACGGCGCCGATACCGCCACCCGCTGAGTTTGCGTGGTCGATCGTTCCTGACAAGAGCCGCCACCAGAGCCGATGGAGCGGATTGGTCGAATCCACCGGCTCGTTCATGAGTACAAAGATCGGTCGGCGCTCAACGACCTCAAGCCCGGCCGATGTAAGGGCATCGGTGTACGTCTGTAAGGTGCGGTGCAATACGTGTGAAGGTGACTTGTACGGTCGATGCGGGAAGACATCGGACAGGAAAAGGTAGCCTCCATCTTCAAGCAAAGACGCGAGATTCCAAATGGCCTGTGCAAACTGTGAGTCATCGATGATATGGAAGAGAACATCCATGGCAGACACGGCTCCGAACCGGTACTGCGCGATCATGTCCGGAAGCGGTTGTCCCACATCGAGCCGCACGATCTGCTGGTCTGGATACCGCTTCACCAGCCGCTCAACCGCAACGGCGGTGAGGTCTGAGCCGGTTATGTGGGCGCCGAGGCTGCGCCACAAGTCGATGTAAAACCCAGTGCCGGATCCGACGTCGAGGACACGGCTGGTCGGAACGTTCATGCGACGCGCCATACGAAGAAAATTACTTTTGCGCACCCGATAGAGCCAGCGGTTGTACTTCTCTCCTAGGCCTATGGCGCCGACTCCAGCGAGGCCGTCCAGCGCCTCAAGCCGGCGCTGCCAGTATGCGCCAGCATCGAAGTGCTGCTCGTTGTCCATCACTGAGAATCTACCAACACGTTTCAATTCCGGGCTGAGCCCTCCCTGATTGCCGAGACTACGATCGGCCGGTCGGATGCCCGCTCATCGTCAAAGCCGGCAATCATATTTTGCCGCCAGCTGGTGGCCGATTCCTCGGCACATGGGCCAAACCGTTCGCAAGGATTCGGAGCGATCTAACGCCGACCGCATAATGGACGAGCTTGAGCTTCAACGTCTCCTTCCCGCCACGGCCTGCGGAGACCGAATCGGCTCAAACCGACTCCGCCGCCGGACGGCTGCGGAAGCGAGACACACCGGCGCGGATGGCCTGGACGTAGGCCGGCGCTAGGACCGCTAGCAGTGCCGGATAGATCGCGGCTCCGACGATGACTTCCACCACGAGCAGCGTGGTGTGCGAGAGTGATCCTAAGACCAGATGCAACACCAACATGACGGCCGACATAATTGCCGTGGCCACGGCCGGAGGCATCAGGGCGCGGAAGTAAAGCTGGATGTCGAGTCCTCCGCACGCTCGCAGGAAGACCAGGCGTATCGGCAACGCGGCAGCAAGTACGACTGAGAGGGCGCCGGCCACGGCGGTGATACCAAAGTGAACTGCAATCCCGAAGCCCATTACCTCGGCCGCGGTGAGCACGATTGTCCAGGACAGCTCACGCTTGATCAAGCCAATCGCCACCACATAGCTGCTGCTGAAAGCCAGCATCGCCTGGGCGACGCCCGCGAGCGTAAGCAGCTCAAGGACCGCGGCACTCGGGTTCCATTTCGCGCCGAAGATTGTGGGCACCAGGTCGGTTGCGACGATGGCGAGGCCCGCATACGCCGGCAACGCCACTGCAGCCGCAAGCGCTGACGAGCGGTAAAACACGCCATTGAGCTCAGAGTGGTCATCCTTGAGCCGAGAGAACGTGGGCAGCGCGACATTCGTGATCGTCTCTGCAAATAGCTCGTTGAGGACAACGAACACGCGGTAGGCGATCACGTAATACCCGAGCGCGACCGGGCCCAGGACGACACCGATGAGAAAGTTGTCCACATTGCTGCCTAGAAAGGCGAAAATCCGGAACAAGCTCCACTGTCCTCCGAAGGTCAGCAGCTCTCGAAACGCAGCGCGCGCGAAGCGCATCGCGGGTCGCCAAGAAGTGACAAACCACAGCCCCGCTACCGCAAGGCCCTCTAGGACCAACTGTTGTGCCACGAGGGCCCACGCGCCCCCGCCGTTAGCCGCCACTACGATCGCCACCACCGCGCTGATGGCCGACGCGATCAGTCGCCGGATTGCCAGCGTCCGGTACCTGAGCTGCCGTTGCAGCAGTGCGGTCGGGGTGCTATCCAGGGCTGCGAATATGAAGACCGGGCTCAGCGCGCGCACCAGATTCGTAAGACGCGGCTGGCTATACAGCGCCGCGAACGCAGGGGCGGCCGCAATCGTGACGACCGTAAAGAAGACGCCAAGAAGCGCGGCCGTCCAGAACGCAGTGTCAGCGTGGATCCGGTCGAGCTCGGACCTCTGGACGAGCAGCCGGGTAAAGCCGGCGTCCACGACGATCCGCATGAACCAGATGATGGTTACCGCGCACGCGACTAGCCCGAAGTCGTCCGGGCTCAGCAGCCGTCCGAGGACGACGAAGACGCCTAGGCCGACAAGGTTATAGCCCCATAACTGGAGTGCATTCCATCCCACCGCGACGAGCGCCTTTCGGCCCAGATTGGCACGGTGCTCGCCTGAGGTTAGATTCTCGAACGGAGCGTCCTGTTGCTGGATGATCCCTCTCATCGGGCCGACTACCTCGATGTCAGCGTATCCCCTTGACAGGCCGATGGCAGCAGAGAAGCGCCTGTTTGCGTGGATTCACTCCCTGGGCCGTGCAACGGCGTTGACATCCCGAAGTGGCGACGCCAGGCTCCTGTGCCGTCACACACGCTGATTACGGCCGGGGACTCAGCCGCGGGGAGCCCGCACCTGAATAAGCAGAGTAATCGCGCGGTGACACCGAAGGACTTAAGCCACGCGCTTCATGACCAGAGTTACCTGCTTTCGAATCCCCAGGAACCTTGTGGGGTGTGGTCGAGATCAAATCGCCACCGACGCCACGGGCCCTGGCGTGCTCATCGGGCTGCGCTCGCGACCTGCCGGCAGAAGGCCTCGATCCGCGGCACGACCGCGGCCCCACTAAACCGCTCTGCGCTGATCCTTGCCTCGTGGCCCAGCCTTTCGCGCAAATCGGTGTCGGCCAGCAATCGCTCCATGGCCTCAGCCAGCTCGGAGACCTGACCACCGCCGACCAGCAGGCCAGATCGCCCGTCCTCGATCATGTCCTCGTGGCCCCCGGGTCGTGTGCCGATCACCGCCTTGCCGCAGCTCATGCCCTCGTGGACGGTGTTTCCAAGGGCCTCTGGGACGACCGATGGACAGACGCCGAAGAGTGCCCGTTCCCAGATGGCCATCACGGTGGGGTGCGGGACGTCGAGCAACGGGATGACCCCGGCCGGGAACGCGGGAAGCGCCTCGATGCTCCGGGCTCCAACCATCACGAGCGGCGGCGGCTGGGACAGGTGGCGGTAGGCCTGGAGGAGCACCTCATCCCCCTTGATCCGACGGAATGAACCGACGAACAGGATGAACGGCCGATCGGGTAGACGGGCCATGATCTCCCGATCAGGCTCGAGAGGCAGCTCATCGTCTCGGAAGTCCGGAAGGACCTCGATCGGGACCACCCTGCCTGCGAGCAGGTACTGGCGGATGGCCCTCTCGCAGAACCGGCTCACGCTGTGGACCGCATCGATTCGGCGGCGCAGGAGGCCTCGCTGGCTCAGGACCGAGAGAACGGCTACCAGACCCTTGGGCTGACTGTAGAAGCTGCCTGCGCACTCCAAACATTTGCCCCAACCAGGCCCATTGCATGCCTGCCCCTGGTGGCGACCCTGCCTAACCAGGGTCCTCACGGGGCACACGTTGGCATATTCGCGCGCGGCCAGGATCAGGGGGATGCGCGTGCGCCACAGGGCGGGCAGGCACGAGTACGTCAGCCAGCCATAGCTGTGAACCAGGTCGGGCTGGAACGACCTGATCAAGCGGCGCAGGCGCCAGACCAGCTCCGGATCGGGAAAGGGAGGCGGGGTGTACCGCACCGGGTCAGCGGAGAAGGCTGGCACCCGGGAGATCAGGCCCGGCAACCGGTGCACCGGGACCCCGGCGTCGTCTTCGAAGCTGGGCAGGTTACGCTGCCAGGCCGTGGCCACTGCCACTGCATGGCCTCTACGGTGGAGCTGCCCGCCCAGCTGTTGCGCGGCCCGGGTCGCTCCGCCTATCACCGGGGGGTAGGCGTCGCTGAGGATCAGGATCCTCATTCGCGCGGAGCAAGAGCGTCATCCCCTGATGGCTCGGGCACGAACTGAGCCGAGATTCCCACCAGCACCAGGCCACGTCGATGCACGTCCCGGTAGAGGTCGATCTCGACGGGCCCCGGAGCGTCCGCAGCTAGCACGACCAACCCGCCGTCGGCTACCACCGCACATGCCGCCGTCAGCTCGGTCCCGCGGCCTGTCGTCTCGACGACGGCCAGCGGCGGCTGCGCCGACTCTCGGTCCAGTCCCCGGCCTCGCAGCTGACGAGCCAGGGCGCCGTCGCCCGTGACCTTGACCCGGTCCGCCGGCACGTGTCCGACAGCCGCCATAGCCTCCGCGATCAGCCCCGCCGGATGCCCTCCCCTGGCGCTCATGCGCTGGCTGGCACGGTCTGCCGGAGCTCGCTGGTCAGGCCGCCCGGTCTGATCGCCACCTGCTCGGGCGCCGAGCGGTAGACGGCGTCAATGATCGCCTGCACGGCCACGCCGTCTGCCGCCGTGATCTCAGGGCAATGGCCCTGCGTGATCGCCGTGGCCAGCCGGCTGAAGTAGACCGCCCTGATGTTCACCGAAGGGAGTCGCCCGAAGCTGTGCCAGCGCGTGGTGCGCAGCCCCGAAGTCGGGTGCAGCGTGTAGACCCGAGCACCAGGTTCCAGGACCAGTCGTCCCTCCGTCCCCCACAGGCTCATCGCCTCCTCGGTCGAGCCGCGCGCGCTGGAGGACCCCAGCAGAGAGCCAAGCGCGCCACCGGAGTAGCGGAGGGTGGCCGTGACCATGTCCTCGATCCCGCCCGCAGGCTCGGCCAGCGCCAGCACCGTCTCCACCTCCAGCCCGGACAGGTAGCGCATCAGGTCCAGGTGATGGGACAGGTTCATGATCAGCACTCCGCCCCCCGCTCGCTCCTTGAGCCTCCGCCAGTCCGATTGGGCGCGGCCGGAGAACCCTCCCCGCCAGTAGGACGGGCTCTTGTCCAGAAACAGCTGGGTCAGCGTGCCCTGCACGTCTCCAAGCGCGCCTTCATCTATCAGGCGCCGTGCGACCTGGATCTTTGCCTCGTAGCGCTGGGGGAAGCAGGGGGAGAGCCACACCCCGTTGTCGGCGGCCGCATGGGACATCTCCAACGCCGAGTCCAGATCACGGGCCAGCGGCTTCTCGACGATCACGTTCTTCCCGGCACGGCAGGCTTCGATGGCCAGTGGTGCGTGTAGGTCGTGAGGCACGCTCAGGACGACGGCATCAATGTCCGGTGTGGCCAGCAACTCTTCCTGGCTACGCATCGCCGTTGCTCCGTGCCGACTGGCCAGGTCCTCAGCGAGCCGCCGGTTTGGGTCGAAGCAGGCCACCACCTCCACGTTGGGCGCGGCCGCGGCTCCGGCAGCGTTGTGCACAGCGATGTCACCGCAGCCAATCAGGCCCAGCCGGAGCCTGCCGGCGGCGCCGGCGAACGGATCTGGCGGGATGAGGGCCTCCGGCCTGCGGTGGCCCCGGGGCCTGAGGGGACGCGTGCTGTCCATACCCAGGCCCAGGACATTCGGCGGCCGGAGCATATGGCCACGCCGGACGGCATCCGCCGGCAGCTGACGCCAGTCGAAGTAGGCGCTTCCGGTGTGGACATTCTGGGCCAGGTCACGGTAGAAGGTGGCGGCTCGCCGGGGATCGATCGCAGGACCCAGCAGGTCCGCCACGGCCAGGTCGCCCGAGGCCAGCAGCTTAAGAACCTCTCCCCCGCCTCCCGGCGGGCGCTCCCTCCCGACGGGCCGGGACGGAGATCGAGCGTGTCCACGTGGGCGCCCATCAGACGCAGGCGCTTGCGCCGGACCTCATCCAGCGGGAAAGCAGGGGTTATGCCCCGGGCCGACCCGAGCAGAATGATCCTCCCCTCTTCGCCAGCCGCAGCGATGGCGTTGTGGATGCCCCGGGGATCCCCCGTAGCTTCGATGACCACATCCGCGCCTAGACGGCGGATCTCCTCATTCTCATCGTCGACCGTGAGCAGCGGGGCGCCCGAGCTCCGAGCCGCGGCTTCCCCCCGGCGGGAACTGGCGATCACGGCTGCTGGCACGCCCTGGCGACAGGCCATCCTGAAGGACAGGATGCCGATCGGCCCTGAGCCGACTACCGCCACCCGCTCACCAGGCTGGGTGGCCGCCAGGTCCGCGCCGTTCAGGCAGATGGTGCCCAGCATGATCAGCGCTGCGGGCTCTGGCGCCACGGTGGGCGGGACCTTGAACGTCTGACTGGCCGTCACGTTCACCACCGAGGCGTGGGCTGCTCCGGTGACCGCCACGAGATCCCCGCGGGTGAAACCGGATGCGGCGCCGCCGACGGACATGACCGTGCCGACGGCCGAGTAGCCCGGCCGGCCGAGCACGCCCACCTGGGCGTTCGGCAGCCTTAGGTACTGGGCTCGCTCGGTTCCAGGACTGACCGAGCTGAAGAGCACCCGCACGGTTACCCGATCTCGTCCGGCCTTCGGGACCTCGATGGGCACCAACTCGGCGTAGCCTGCACTCGTCCAGGCGACCCCCCACCCGCTCAGCAACAACGGCCGCAGATTGAGCCCTGCCTGCACGCGGGCGTACACCCACCATAGGACGTCTCGCTGGGTTTCCTCCAGGCTCTTTGGGGTATAACCGCTGCGGTAAAGCTTCGCGCTGACAGCCTGTTGTGCGGACGCAGCGAGAGATTGCACAGGGCGCATCCGGCTAACGTAGCAACGCAAGCCGCACGTTCCTTTCACCTAACCTGATGTGGCGGTGAGCAAGACGGGAGAACCTGGAGCGGACCAGCCGCACTTCGTGCCGGTGAAGATAGTCGAGCTGGCGCTGGAACGGCCGCTGCCCTCACTGGCCGCGCCACCTGCCGGTTCCCCGGGGGGCGAGCACTGGTGCTGGTCCGTCTGCATGATGTGGCACTGGGCACGGTGGAGGCCCACATCCCGGCCAGCGGGCTGCGGTCTCAGCGGCTGGCAGAGCTCGTTTGGGAGGCGCTGGCCGAGCGCATCACGGCCCATCTGGCGCACGACGGCCTTCCACCGGGGAGCGGGCCATCAGCCCTTGGCTTTCCCACCGGCACTGAGCAACCGCGGTGCCAGCGGCTCCGGGATGAGTTTCTGGTCAGCGCACCGGAGATGACGGTGCTGATCCCCTCCCGCGAGCGGCCGGACCGCCTGCGCCGGTGCGTGGAGTCGATCCTCTCCTGTGCCTACCCAGATGATCGCTTCGAGATCATCGTGGTGGACAATGCGCCCAACACCGGCGGCACGCAGGCGCTGGTTGAGGAGCTGGGGCGCCGGGCCGGTGGGCGCGTGCGGTACGCCCGGGAGGACATGGCTGGTAGCGCCAGCGCCCGCAACCATGGTTTGACGCTGGTCGACACCGAGCTCGTGGCCATGACCGATGACGACGTGATTGTCGACCGGCACTGGCTGACCGAGATCGCGCGGGCCTTCGCCGCATATCCAGCGGCTGGTGCCGTATCCGGGCTGCTTATGCCGGCCGAGCTTGAGACGCCGGCCCAGGTGTGGTTCGAGCAATATGGCGGCTTCGGCCGGGGATTTGACCGGCGGGTCTTTGACCTGAAGACAAACCGTCCGGCCGACGAGCCGTTGTACCCCTGGAACGCGGGGTTATTCGGGACCGGCAACAACTTCTCCTTCCGGACCAGGGCGCTGATTGAAATCGGGGGTTTTGATCCCGCGCTGGGCAACGGGACTCCGGCTTTGGGCGGGGTCGATTCCGAGGTTCTCCTGCGCACGATCCTGAGCGGCTATCAGATCGTCTATGAGCCCAATGCAATCGTCCACCACGTTCATCGCCCAGACTATGAGGGCCTTCGTCGTCAGGTCTACGCATACGGGGCGGGACTTGTCGCCTACTACCTGAAGACGATCCTGGCCGAGCCTCGTTTTGCGCTGGACTTCGCCAGGAAGCTGCCAGCCGGCATCCGCTGGATGCTGAGTCCTGAGGCTCACGTAAACAAGCACAAGCAAGACGACTATCCGGCCGAGCTCGTCCGGGAGGAACGGCGGGGCATGCTCTACGGGCCGCTGGCCTACGCACGCAGCCGGCGCCGATACGGACCTCACCGGGTCTACCGGCGGGCAGCCAGGTAAGGCCGATGGTTCTCAGGCGCCGCTCCCCGGCAGCTCGGATGCCGCTGGCCGCGATTTCTGCCCTGTCTGACTCGCCCACGGTGGGTTCGCCTGTTTCAGCGCCTGCCAGGTCGCGCACCGTCGGCCCCAGCGCTCGCGTTCTGAGCGCACTGCTCGTCATCGTGGGCCTCGGGGTGCTGCTGGTGGCTGTGGCCTATTACGGCGCTCGCCTAAACCGAAGCTGGTCGGGTCCACTGTTCTGGGTCGGGCTGCTTGTCCTCTTCCTTCCGGTCGCTTTCCGGCTCACGGGCGGTCATGCCTCCGGGGGAGAGCGCCTGGGCCTGGTGATCGCCCTGGGGCTGGCCCTGTACGCCGTCAAGGTTCTCCTGGAACCGAACGCATTCACCTATCACGACGAGCTGGGGCAGTATCGGAGCGTCGTGGACATCCTCCGGACCGGCCGGCTCTACGCCACGAATCCCGTTGTGCCGGCCTACTCGTCCTATCCCGGCCTCCTCACCGTGACCGCGGCCCTGTCGAGTGTTAGCGGCCTGGGGATCTTCACCTGCGGTGTAGTAGTTCTGGCGCTGGCCCGGGTCCTCCTCGTCGGTGGGCTGTTCCTGCTGGTCGAGCGCGTCTCGGAGTCGACACGCATCGCCGGATTGGCCGTGCTCATCTACGCGGCCAACCCGAATTTCGTCTTCTTCGACTCACAGTTCAGCTATGAGTCGCTGGCCCTGGGACTCGGCGTGATGACCCTATGGGCGGTCGGAAGGGTGTTCGACCGTGGGCCGGGCCGAATCCGGGGCCTCCTGGCGGCCACCCTGTTCAACGTCGCCCTGATTGTCACTCACCATTTGACGAGCTATGCCGTCGCGCTGGCGATTGCGGTGTGGGCGTTGGTCGAAGGCATACGCCGGCGCTCTCTGCGTGAGGGACGCCTCCTCACCTTACTGACAGGCTTGACGGTCGGCGCCACGGCAGCCTACGCCGTTTGGTCGTGGCCAGAGACGGAGAGCGACATCGGCAGTTCGATCACGGGCTCGATTCATGGTCTGATCAACGTCCTGACTGGCCAGGCGGGAGGCAGGCATCCGTTCACGTCTGCGCCCAGCTATGGCAATCCGGTTCTGGAGCAGGCCGTGGGTCTTGCGTCGGTCGGACTTCTGATTCTGGCCCTGCCCTGGGGCCTCTACGCGCTCTGGCGGCGCAGGCCAAGACATACAGGACTCCTGGTCCTCAGCGCCTGCGCTCTCCTCTATCCGGTTTCGCTGGCCCTTCGGCTGACCTCAGCGGGCAGTGAGACCTCAAACCGGACCTCGGAATTCGTTTTCGTGGCTCTGGGCACGATCCTGGCTATCGCCTTCCTGACCCAGCGCGGATCTCGCGCGGATAGCCGACGAGTCGTCCTGCTCCCCGCCCGCCTGCTGGCCATGCTCTACCTCGGCGTCATTTTTGTGGGCGGAATCACGGTCGGGAACCCTTCCTATCAGCTGATGCCCGGCCACTTTGAGGTAAGTGCCGCCACTCTGTCGGTCGACTCGGAGGGTACAGACGCCGCCGGTTGGACGCGAAGGCTCCCAGCAAACCTAAATTTCCTCGGTGATGAGAACGACGAGGCGCTAGTCACTGCTTACACGCAGCTCCACCCTCAGCGGGGGGAGTTCAGCAACACTGCTATCGGGGAGCTGTTCACCAGCCCGGCGATCGGACCGTTCGAGCGCCTCCTCATCAAGTACGACAAGCTGAGGTTTTTGGTTGTGGACAAGCGCGACAGCACCGCGCTTCCCGCTGACGGAAACTACTTCGTGGGTCCCAATCCACGCACCTCAGGGCACCCGATTCCCCTCGCGTCACTGACCAAGTTCAGCCATAACCGCTGCGTCCAGCAGCTCTTCTCGAGCGGGCACGTGCTCGTCTTTGACCTCGGGCCGATCCTCAATGGGTGCTCATGAGGAGACGGACAGCGGTTCCTCTGCTGTCGGCCGCCGCTTCAGCCGGTTCGGGCGCGCTCGTCTGGCTGACTCCGGCAGGCTCACCCGAGCGCGTGATCGGCGCACTGCTGCTCGTGCTCGTCCTGCCTGGCGCCGCACTCTCGCGCCTGCTCTCCTGGCCGGAACGTCATGGCCCTGGCGGACGTACGCTGCTCATTCCCGCCCTCAGCCTGTCCTTGGTTGTCGTCGATTCGCTGATCCTCTACCTGATCGGCATTCGCCTCGACACCCATTCCTGGACGATCTCCCTCGGTGCGATCGCGGTAGTGGCGTCGGCCGCCGGACCGCTGCGCGCGGTGCCGCTCCCCCAGCTGCGGCTTGCCCGGCACCGACTGCGTGCGCTCGGGCCTGTGTGGCTGGGTGCCGGCGGTGTGGCGATCCTCCTCGTGGGAGCAGCACTCATTACCGTCAACGGAGTAAGGGCCCAGACACGGGCAGATCACTTCACCCAGCTCTGGATCCTTCCCCATGCGGACAACGAGCGGGCAGCCACAATCGGGGTGTTCAACCACGAGGACAGCCGCAAGAGCTATCAGGTGAAGGTCGACGTCAATGGCCGAGCCTGGTCATCCTGGACCGTCCGGCTTCGCCCAAGCAGTCGATGGTCAACGTCCGTGCACTTCGCCCCGAACGCGCGCAGCGTCCGGGTGACCCTGTCCCTGACCAGCTCTCCGGGAGTGACCTACCGCGAGGTTCACCTGCGGCTGGCGCCCACCGGGCTGGCTTCTATCCCGAGCCTCCTGAACAAGGTTCCGTAACCCTCGAGCGTGCGATCCCATGAAGCCACGTCAGCAAAGCGCCTGCCCCGTAGTTCGCATGCCGCGTCGAGCGCAGAGTGAAGCGCCGCCGGATCCCGCGGCGGCACCCGGATCGCCCCCTCGTAACCCTCGGTGGCCTCCACCAGGCCGCCCACGGCTGTAACCACGACCGGCAATCCCTGAGCCATGGCCAGCTGCAGGGGACCGCTGGCCGACGAGCGGTGGTACGGAAGCACGACCACGTCAGCGGCGGCGAACAGCGTGCCTACCTCCTTATCGTGGACGTAGCGGTTGATGAAGCGGATCAAGTCCCGGTAGGGGCTGGCAGCGATGCGTTCGGCGGGCAGCGTCCAGTTCTCCCACGTCTCTCCGACTACCGTGAGCTCAAAGCGAGCCACTTCTTCCGGGGTCATGAGCTCCAGGGCGCTGACGATGTCCTCGACCCCTTTGAAGGGCCGAATCACGCCGAAGTACAGCAGCCGACATGGTTCGTCGCCCTTTGGCGGGTCGGGAGCAGTACCGTCAACCTCGGGGCGCACGTACTGGTCGTACGGGCCGTGGGGCACCAGAGCCACCGGCCGTTGCGCCATTCGATAATGGCCGATCAGTGCCTGGCGGTCGAACTCGTTGTGGACTACGAAGCCACGCGCCAGCCACATCAGGACCGGAGCGAGCAGCCTCACATACCAGCTGGCAATGGGAATGCGAAGCTCCCCGGTGTCCTGGACCTCGTGAAACTCGATTACGAACGGGATCCGCATCGTGCGCGCGGCGAAGGCCAGAAACAGGTAGCTGTGCAGAACGGTGCCCGTCCACCATTGCAGGACGAGAACATCGGGACGCTCCTCCCTGATCAGCCTGATGGTCCGCCACATGCTGGGCAGCCAGAACCAATCGATGCCGTCATAGATACGGCAACCGGGCGGATAGGAGAATGACGCCAGCTGTGTACCGACCCGCGTTCTCCCCGGATACAGGCGGGTCGGCATCATCTGGCGGATGAGTACAGCCGAGACGTCGAACCGCTCATTAAGGACGTTGATCAGCCGGTTTGTGTAGTAGCTGATTCCGCTCAAGAACCTCGGTCCCGCCCCTACGACGCAAACCTTGAGCCGAGCTGTCGGTGCCGGTAATGAGCTCATCGCAACAAACCTGGTAGATCAGACGATCGTGTTCCAGCTCAAGGCCTGTGGTCCCTGCGCTACGGCTCGCAGGGCCTGTTCTCCGAACATAGTTACCCAAGCGTTTAGATGATCGTCGCCTTCGCCGCCGGGCTGGTAGATCAGAGCCTGGCCGTATCCGTCATCGGAGCGGGCCAGAGCGAGCAGACGCCGGACGGCCGAAACCAGACCAGGGCAGCGAAGCTCCAGGAGGACGGCGGCCCGAATGGCTTGCGTGGTCACGTCGATCTGCTCGACACCAAGCCCCGATCCGTTCACCGAGCGAGGCAAGCCTCCGGAAGGCAGCTGCTGACGCCAGACCCACCGGGCGGCATTGGCCGCGGCCGTCAAGAGCCGCGACTGACCGGTCGCGGTTCCGGTGATCCATAGCCCTTCGACCGCATAGAGCAGGGGGTGGAGCATGATCGTGTCTCCAGGCTGAGTGGCGAACCATCCTTCATCGTGCTGGTCAGCCAGGGCCAGCTCACACAGACGGGTCGCAGCCTGTTGCTCGTCGGCCAGGAGCAGCGCCTGAGCACACTTGACCAGGTGAACCCGACCGACCGTGGACCACTGCAGGGGCCGTGCGGACGTCGGTCCGTCCGGTGCGATCGCCGGCAATTGTCCGGTCTCTCGTATCAGCGCCGCCAGCTGCTCCGCCACCAGTGCTCCCTGATCCACGTACTCGGCCGTCCCCGTTGAGCGCCCGAACGAGATCAGTCCGGCGGCGATCATCCCCAGGTCGAACGTGTAGACGGCTCCGCGGTCATATCCCGGGCGGCTCGAGCGGTCGCCCGACCGCAGTCGCTTCACCAGCCAGGTAGCCGCTCGATGACCGGCTCGGACCTCGGGGCCTTGCTCGCCCCCATAGCGAGCCAGCCAGGTCAGCGCGTAGCCCGTTATCTCGGGATACTCGAAGGCAAGCTCACCCGAGGCCGCGTCCAGCCAGGCGCAGAACGCGCCACCCGGGCTCTGGACCCGGCCGGATCCGAGCCACTGGCTGATCTCGTCAGCCACTCTCGCGGCGTCATCGGTCATCGGCCCAGCCTGGATCAGCCGCGCATCTTGCCCACGAGGCTCCGCGACGAGGCTCGAGCCTGTGTGAGTACCCGATCGACGGAGCGGCGGCCCGAGGCAACTCTACGCTCGCGAAGCAGAGCGTCCAGCGGATGTTCGGGTGTCGGCCGCTCGTAGATGTGGTCCACAGCATGCAGACGGTCGGGCCGTCCCGCCAGCACATCGGTGATGCGGACCGCCGCCTGGCCATCTCCGTACGGGCAGACGGAGCTTTTCATCTGCTCATACTCCTCCGAATCATCGAGCACCCGGCCTACCCCGGCGACGATTGCTTCGTGCTCCGGCTCAACGAGCCGTGCAATCCCGGCGTGTATGCCCTCGGGCCGCTCTGTGGTCTCGCGCAGCACCAGAACGGGAGTGCCAACTCCAGCGGCCTCCTCCTGCAGGCCGCCCGAATCGGTCACCACGAGGTGGGCTCGCTCCAGGAGCCACACCGTCTCCTGGTATCCGAACGGCTCAACCAGGGAAATATTCGCAATCTCGGCGAGGTACAGAAGCGCCGACTCTCGCGCCAACGGATTCAGATGCATGGGGTACACGAAGTGGACATCGTCGTGGGTCAGCGCAAGCGCCCTGAGACCCGTTGCGATGTCCTTCATCCTCGGTCCCAGATTTTCGTTTCGATGTGCCGTGATCAGTACCAATCGCTTGTCATCCGGCAGATGTTCGAGGGGGGTGCCCGCTGGATCGAATCCCAGGTCCCCGACGTGCTCCAGCGCGTCGATCACCGTGTTGCCTGTGAGATGTACGTGGTCAGCCGGAACGGCTTCCCGCAACAGGTTGCTCCGCGCCCACGCGGTAGGAGCAAAGTGCACGTCGGCCAGCACGCCGGTGATACGGCGATTGATCTCCTCTGGATAGGGGGCGTACTTGTCGAAGGTGCGCAGACCTGCTTCGACATGGCCGATGCGCGTCTTCCCGTAGAAGGCAGCCAGCGACGCGGCCATGGACGTGGTTGTGTCCCCCTGCACAAGTATCCAGTCGGGGCGCTCGTCAGAGAGGATACGCTCCAGCCCAGCGATCACCCCTCGGGTGATCTCGCCCAGGCTATGGCCGTGCCGCATCAGCCGGAGGTCGTAGTCGGGCCGGATCTTGAAAAGCTTGAGCATGGGATCAAGCATTTCCCGGTGCTGGCCCGTGGTCACGACCACCGAATCGAACGTGTCAGCGTCGCGCTCCAGCTCGTGGAGTACCGGCGCGAGCTTGATCGCCTCCGGCCTGGTGCCTATCACGGTCAGAACTCTGACTTTTCCTGCCGAGGTCGAGTTCGCCATGGGTTAACTCTCTACCTCATGAGCGGCAGGCCTATTCCTCCCAGCTGCCGCCAACTCGGCCGGAGAGATCATCAGCTTGGCTCGCGGCGCGGTAACCAGACGACGACCTTTGCGCCGCTCGGAAACGATTGCTTTGAGGACACGCCATCCATCGGGGAAGGTCTGGAGATTGCCCTCGCCGTGAATCCGCTCGGCTTCGAAGCTTGGAACCTCTGAGATGCCGCTGGTGCTCGATGCGATCGCGGACGAGCTTTTCAGTGGTGGCGAGGAGGCGCCGGGGCCGGCACCGAGGGTCAGCAGCTGCTCGGCAGGCTGCTTGGGGTCCTCGAGGGACGCCGCGGCCGTCGCGGCTTGAGCGGTCAGCGACCCCAGGGGGCGCGATCGCCGCGAGCGCGGAAGCGGAGCACGGCGGAGGAGATGTTCTCCTCGAGGAACTGATAGAAGAGCTGGCGCTGCGACACGTCGATCGCGGCCTCGACCTCCTGCCCCTCACGACGGCGGGCGATCCACGGGGGGACACCGTCGGCCACCATCTCGGTTCCCACCCGGACGTGCACCAGCGCGTCGTTGTCCTCGCTGACGTGGACGGTCACCTTGAGGATCAGCCCGGTGTGCTCGACGATCCGCCAGCTCCGTTCCCAGCGAGTCTTTTGTGACTATCCTCCATTCATTTTAGCTCTCCAAATTACCATCTTACTCCCATGGCAGAGTCTGACAATCCCCTCCTCTACAACGCCCTCCTTTCGGCAATCCAGCAACTTATAAAGCTCATCCTCTCATGTTTCAGGCCGAATATGATATTCGTTTCCGCCACCCTGCGTATGAAGATCCTTACGACATCTTTATCGTACTTCCCGGGCTCGATCATCCCGAGGGCGGAATCCATCATCAGACTGCGCTACTCGCATGTGCTTTTCAAGAGAGTATATCGTCCCTATTCTCCCTTACTCCGAATCTGATGGGGTAAATTCAGGAAAATGGTGCACCTTCGCTAGCAGGCACGTGGACGATGGGCGATGCATGATGTATGAGATGCGGATCAGGCTTCGGATCGGGCCAATTTGTCACCCTGTCATCACCCGGACAAGAGAAGCAGAGTTTAGCTTGCAACAGGGACGGGCTCGAGCGTGCCGTGACGCTATATCCAGGTACCGGCCCCCGATTCGATGAACATGAAAAATGCGACCAGGTTCGCCGCTATGGTTCGTCTACGGACCAGCGGCGCGAATTGGTGAAATATGAGGAGCGCGACAGGATGAGAAGACGAAGGCGATTTCCGCATTTATGATACTGTGGATGAGATCAAGAGTTCGGCCCCAGGGGGCGCACGCAGAAAGGGAATACATCACAATCCGCAGAATCGAGTGTACCACCACAGGCTATGGCAGACAAGCTTGTAGGAGATCTGTTAGGACAAGAACGCGATGGCGGAGGCACCATCGATAACTAAAGAAAAGCGGTCGTAAGTTGGCTAAGCATGAAGCAACGACGACCTCTGGCGCAGGGCTGGATGTTATGACGGCAAGGGTGGGCCTGACACATGAGCCACGAGCAGTAGCGCAAGCCACCGTCACCGCTGTCGGTGCCTCGCTTCTCGCGAGAAGAGACAGCATTCCGGCTATAAGTACTCAGCTGGGCCTTCTTTAGAGGACTTGCTTTTTCATTTCCTCGATTCTTCACTTCTCGCAAAGCGTTTCTCTCACCCTGCGTCCTTTTCGCAATCTGTACGGCCTCTCCAGTGAACAGAAAACCTTGTGCCAATGGCCTCCACGTGCATTCAACAGAAAGGGAACACAATTTTCTTCTGGTTTGGTGAGAGCCTTGAGTGCTGCTTGGCTATCAGAAAAGATCACAGACCATGTTGAGGACGTAACCCTATGATCCTGTGCATATTGTTCGACGTTCTTGATGCCTTGATGAATGGCGAAAAGTTCAGCAAAGTTGACATCAAGGTACTGCAGTGTCCCAATGATCTGGTTGTACGTAAATTGAGGGGTGTGCTTGCCTCCAGATCATGTCAAAGTAGTCGCAAGGCTTATGCGGCGAGTCCGGATTAATGGTCAACATGAGCGTGCGGCATCGTTGCAAGCTTCTCCAAGCCAGCAGTGACATGACAATGATCGTTTAGAAGATAACTCCGTAGTGAAGCCGCATGTATTGCTCAAAAATTCTGCATTGGATCTGCGCGAGTCTAATGGTCCAGTCGAGTTGGAGCCCTTATCAAAATTGTGTCTTCAGCAATGAGTGTGTACCCATCCAAAGTTCAACCCGCCCTTATCACCAAATCGCTATTACACCTGGGCATAATAGCGGACCGTAAAGTGAAACCCATCTCGGTCAAAAGCCTTATGGTTGTCGTCCTTGAATATTGTGAATGATTGCTCGTTGTTGTTGGCTGTTCCAACCTTAGCCAAATATGGCTTCGCTTGGGCGTCTGCTTCAATATTCCAGGACACAATGTTATGGTCTGGGAACTCGGCTGAAGGAGTGTCAGAGATGAGCGTATCCAAAGAATGAAGAGGACGACAAGATATGTCGAAACTTACGTGTGCTCTGAGGGCCGCCTTCCCAATTAGTGAAGCCTCGGTCCGTGGCCGAAGTATAAACAAGGGCGGTGGGCTGAACACCAACGACGTTGAAAATCTTATCATAATATGCCACGGCACTTCTGTAGACCGGTATTTCACCAAAGCCAACCGGAAGAAGTCCGGCGGCATGGAGGAAGAGTAGGCCGTGAGGTCCACTTGGCCCACTAATGACGCCGTCATTA
Organism: uncultured Solirubrobacterales bacterium; assembly: GCA_963705785.1. Lineage (GTDB taxonomy): Bacteria > Actinomycetota > Thermoleophilia > Solirubrobacterales > Solirubrobacteraceae > Palsa-465. Next base: position 71,521 of record CAVPKV010000033.1, read on the forward strand.
TGCAACCCCAGGGCGTTCTGTTGATCTTGATTAGAGCCCATGACGACTCTTTGTGAATGTGTTGTTGATTTTGGAGAACGGAATACCAGAACGAGGCTGAGAGAAGAGAACGATGGGCAAGGGGTCTTTGTGATTAATTCAGCCGGTTTCTTGACACGATTGCTGCGAGACGAGGTAAGGTGGGCATGCTTTAGCATTTATACACCATCCCAACAGAAAAGAAACCAGAAAGGAATGAAGCTAGCTCGGCTTCTAGGAGCTGAACGAAGCTGATATGCATGTCAGCATGGTGTACAAGGTCCATGTCTTCGAAGGCGTATGAAATTTTTTACTGGATCCTTCCAAGCGAATGGAGATGAACACACCCTGCCCGGCTCGTGAGAGTTCCGCCTCTCCTGCAAAGGAGAGTCCAGCGATATCCCAAAAGAGCGCAAGGATGCTGGAACCGTGTTTATTAGCCGCTGCCGCACTCCTGCTGCTGGTTTTCAACGCTTCCTGACATGATTTCCCCATCTCATCACTCCAACTTCATCCGGTCAAGTGAAGCGATAGGAGCGCTTGCGACATGAAAGGCCAGGAGACGAATCTCGATGCATGGAACCGAATACTCGAGGATAATTTGCAAGGAAAGGACAGGGCTTGACCGCTCTGAAGTCTCGACTGCTCAAGCCAGACGCAAAAGCCCTACGCGCACAGTTTGTTGACGAACAATGTTCCTTTGGACCGTTCCACGGCAGTCCTTTCATCGTTGGCTCCTAAATACCCAGAGCGAAGCCTAATGGGCATAATAATACTTCCTGCAGGGATTCCGAGGCCCTTTTAATCCAGGATCCAATAAAACTTCGAGGACAACGTGATTGTTATCCCTGAAGATTGTGTGTTTATGGGCGGGTGGAGGCATGGCTGCTGCAAGCTGAAGTTTTAAAGTTTTGAAATCACCTCTTGTGAGTTTACCGCTTACGTGAGGTGGAATATCGTCGTTTTCAGAAAGGTGGCAAATACGAGACCTTTGAGCCTCCACACCGCCCTTTGCGCGCTTAATGTGAATCACTATGCAAATGAGCATTGCACGCTCAGCTTGATATGAAATTTGCTGAAGAATAAGGCGTCGGAGACTGAAGATCTGGGATCCTCAGCTTTCATTGCAGTCTTCACCAACTATTTTCAACACCCCCGGTAAAATCACCACGCTAAATCAAGCCTAGAACTATAACTGGAACAAAAGGCGCCTGGAATAGTCCGAAAATACGATAGTCATCTCGCAGGCAGCGATAGGGATAGTAGAATCTAAGTAGAGGACCGGTGGCTCCGCCATGGCGGCGTGACAGGAGTCTCTAGAAAGACCACCAAAAGTAGAGGGAGCCCAGTTTGATAATCGGGGAAGTCCAGTTTCGGCATTGAGCGAAGAGCGTGTGAAGTGCGACACAGACCCATCCTATCGACTTAATCTGACTACTCACGCCCGCTTACCTTGCACTCACCCGCGTTCGCGGGGAGGTGCTGGCAAAGCGGCATCGGATGGGTGAGTGATTTGTAGGGCCGCTTTTAGGGGGAGCGGCAGAACTGCTAAAGCGGCCACTACCGACCTAGAGCTCGAAATGAAACTTGTTCAACAGTAATTTATCCATTTACATTGATTGAATCCACCTATCGTGGTTCTCGTCCTTTGTCTGGGAGCGAAGCGATCGGCGCGTATTATTTCATCAAGATGACTTCCTCAATCTGCGCCAGTTGCTCGCTACGTCTACGGGCATCCTCAAAGCTCAAACTTCACACGCCCTCGAGCTCCCTCCTTGCCACCAAATCCTTCCACACTACTGCTCCACAGTTCGATGTTGTGAAGAAGAAATCGGGCCCTATTCAGCAAAAGAAGTTCCGTGAATCCACCTCGGCGAAGACAAAGAAGAAGAGGCGCGAAAAGCCAAAACTACCCGAGGTTGGCGAACGAAAAGCCCTGCGGAAGAGGATTGTCTTAAGCAACACCAATGCTCTAGAGATACCCGGAATGGAAGACATGACACCGCAGAACATGACCGATGTAGGACGCATAGGGCAGATGCTAGGTCTTGAGGGCGCCTTGCTCGATCAATTGAGAGAAGCAAAAGCGTTTAAGCCAACCCAGAATTGGAATATGTTTAGGAGGCCAGCTACATTGGTGCGGAAGGAGACTGTGGCTTTGGGTGTAAATGTACAAGAAGTCAACAACAGTTCGAATGGTGAAGGAACTGGGGGAGGATTGGGTGCCATGACCCTACAGCAGATTATCGCAGGAGAGAGATCTACTGGGAAGAGCTTGCTGCTATTGCAAGCCATGAGCATGGCATACCTGAACAATTGGATCGTTTTGAATGTGCCTGAAGGTATGTCCTCTTTACTGACTGCTCATCCGACAGTGATGCTGACATGTGGAAATTTAGCTCAAGAATTCACAATTGGACAATCCTCGTATGCTCCCCTACCGGAATCAGAAAAATCCGGGCAAGAGCAACTATATATCCAGCCACAGATGACATCAAACCTCCTTTCACGCGCTGCCTATTCCAACGAAAAAGTCCTTTCAAGTTTGAAGGTGTCACATCGCCACAAAATCCCAGGCGAATCAATTAAAGCCGGGATGTCCTTGCGCGACCTTGCATTGATAGGTGCCCAGGATCAAAATCAGGCTTGGCCAGTCTGGAAAGCCTTTTGGAAAGAGCTCACTCAACCAGCCGATGCCACCAAGACTCGCCCACCGCCCGTTCTGATTGCTATCGATGGCCTTGACCACTGGATGGGACCCAGCATGTACCGCTCTGCTGAGTTTGAGCTTATTCATGCACACCAATTGGTATTGGTTCGAGAATTCGTGTCGATGCTGTTTTGTCGACCCTCCGCACCTAATCTTGCCAACGGCGGAATGATCCTTGCCGCAACGTCGGGTTCAAACTCGCCAAATTTCCCAGACTTCAGGCTGCTTTTACGCCAGCTCGCGGCCAGAGCTTCTGGTCTGAAGGTGGTGGACCAAAATTTCCCTATGCCAGAACCATATCGGAAGGTCGATCAGCGAGTTCTGAATATGCTAGGTGGTAGCGAGGAGACCACTATACAGACATTGCGTGGACTAAGTCGCGATGAAGCCAGAGGACTTCTAGAGTACTTTGCCAGAAGCGGAGTCTTGAAGGAGAACATCACAGAAGCTACAGTGGGCGAGAAGTGGACCTTGAGCGGCGGTGGGGTGATCGGCGAGATGGCAAACTTGGGCAAAAGAGTCAGGGTGTAATTTACAGATACACCTCACCCTCTACAAAGTTTTGGCATACATGCTTCGTGGACGCCGCAATGTGTAAAGCCAAAGGAGGTTCGTACTAATCTCGAACTCCCGCTTCATCTCGTCGGCCACATTTTCTGCACTACATAATTTCGGAAATCTACCTTCTCGAAGTGTAACTCTATTAGCACAAGGCGCATTTCCGCTCAGAAACGCTGGTGGCTTTATTGGTGGTCGGTGGGTCGGTCTCAGATCGTTGGCGGTGAACCATGGTAGAGAAATGCGTCCTAGTTTGACGAGGCGTTTTAGATGAGTATGTTTTCCAGGCTTCGTTTTAAGAGTTACAAAGATGGCGCGCCCACTCTGCCTCTCCATGAGCAGCTTCTCCCTGTACATCTGTGTCATCTTGCTCGTGGAATAGCCTGAAATTGTCAAACTCGAAAACGCTTCCCGTCAACATGAATCTCAAAAGTCATGCCCTCCCAACCGTCGGAGTGATGCTATTGTCGGTCATGACTGTCACAACTGTCGGAGTTTCTGCCGCATCCACAGCTGCTATCATCGCCCTTTCCAGTTCCAGCAACAGCGACTCATACGGCTTCTCGGGCGGCACAAACCTGGACATCATGCGAAACTTCCAGCTCGGCAACTACAGCTACGAAATCGCGCGCGTCAGCCAATACTTCAATAGAGATCCAGTCTGCTACGGCCACAAAGCCAAGCATGCAGAGCAGATCATGGATGATATTGAACGGGTCTGTGGCGCTTTGGTTGAAATGTCGTATCCGGCGAGGAAGCCGGCGAGGATGCTGTTGAGGGAGAGCAATTATTTCGACTGCGGGAGGGATCAGCTGAGGGTGGATCTGATTGACAAGATTGATCTAGGGCAGCAGTGTGTGGTGCAGTTCATTAATGCGAATAAGAAGGAGTGGGTTAATGGAGCTAAGGGGAATGGGCGGAGTGGCAAAGCGCTGCTATGCTTGACGGTGGCGATAAGCGTTCTGGCCTTGTTGTGGTGAGTCTGGCCTTACGGTTTCAAGACCCGGGGCTCGAGGCTGCATGGTGAAAGGGCAAGGCCGGATTTTGTAGTGCTTCTGTTGCACTGAAGCCAACAACAGAGATCTCCAGTCCAGCACAGTTCTCCTAGGTCAGCTCAGGTCTACTCGATCTTAGAAGCTTTCTAGATCATGAGCCTAGCGCAAAGAAAGCAATTACCAAAGCATTAGTGTCATTTTATCTTGTCGCCTGGACGTCGTGTTGAATTCCCGCCGGCCTGCCCAGAGGTTGCAGAGAGCAAGAGGCTAGGTTCTCTGGTCATGTTGTTGCCTAATAATCTGATAAGTTTGGGTGCGGATAGCGTCGACATCACCACCAGAGTTCCGATATTTCCACCAGATAAAGAGGTTTGTGCCTGCTGGTGGTAGAGTCATTGGGAGCTTCGGAATCTGCGACTGCCCAGTACTGCCAGTAGCCACCGAGGCGACATGATGTTTAGCAGCTCATGAGAGCACGTTGCAAGCTTTACGACTTTGGCAAAGACCGGGTTCTTTTCCTTCAGGTTTCTAATGCTGGAGGTTTTCGGTACATCGGTCTTATTCTTAGTCACCGGTCGGGTTCATATTGAGACTCTCCTTCCACAAACCTGCAATTAGTGTAAGCCCTGACATCTGCTCAACGGAACGTGCAAGCTGGAGAGTACTACCATCGATCTTCTTGGTGACTCAGCTGACTTGATGTTACGTTTCCACAATATACCACCACCTAGCGTGCCAACTTTCATCGGGAGACCCTTCTTGCTTCCCAAAGCGCACCAGTTGTTCAAAATCCTGCTTGAGCGAGACACGAAGATCCCTATTTAAGGACTTGAGGCCGATCAACGGCAAGGTTCCTTAGGTTCGGCAAAAGCTCTGAAGCACTGTATTGCAGACATTCCCAGTACATCATGTCCGGGCCAAAATATAAGGCTCTAGGAAATAATACCCGCTCTTGCACACCCCAACCACGCGCATGTAGCGGAGCAAGTTGGGCATCGAGCAGGTCATGGGGCGTCCGGCCACATTCTGGAGTAGCGCAGGCAGCTGTGCGAGACAATCTCCCCAAGCCTTCTGCCGCGTCGCTTCTCCTGCGTAGATCAATCGTTAGATAAAGGCCCCTGTTCCCTAAAAACACTGGTAAGGTTGTTACTTTGGTGCCGCGTTGTTCCGTTTAGTTAGGATGTTGATTAAGTGTAGCTCTGTACTGCTTTGGTTCGGTCACTATTACCAACCTGCTCTTCTCATTGGGAAGATGAGTAACGATATGCCCTTTGGATCCTACTTCTAACGAGATATTGGATTCGTTGCGGAACGTCAATGGTGTTTGGTAGCATCCTATCAAAAGTCTTTTCTGCATTACTATCCTCTAGTCGCAACATTACAACACTGGAGAATTTCAGCCGCTATCTTTGGTAATATTTCCTCAACCTATCATGCTTTGACCTCCTCCAACTTTCCCGTCTTGATATCGTACATGAAACTATGTGACCGCTCAGCCAGCTCCTTTCTGATCAGTGGGTGTGACCTCAGAAGCTTCAAGCTTCGGCTGGCATTGGCCTGGCTCGCGCACCGCGCGTCGGGCGGGAATGCGGGGGCGATCGAGTGACGCGGCGCCAGCTTCTCTGGGCTGTGGCTGCGCCATGCGCTCCTGATCGCGATCTCGATCACGATGCTTGACGCCGTTCTATTGGGTGCTGAAGACCTCGCTCACCGGCGAGAACATCTACGCCTACCCGCCGAGCCTCATCCCGGTGCAGCCGCATCTCTTCAACTACGTCGATGTCTGGTACTTGATTCCGTTCCCGCGCTACCTTCTCAACAGCGTGATCGTCTCGCTGATCGCGGTCGGTGGGAACCTCGTCCTCAACGCCATCGCCGGCTATGCGCTGACCCTGCCGTTTCGGGGCGGCGCGCGGTGCTCGTGCTGCTCCTCTCCTGCACCCTCATCCCGTTCCAGGCGACGATCATCCCGGCCTATCTGATCACCGCGAAGCTGGGCCTCCTCAATTCATATCTCGGCCTCGCGCTGCCGCTGATGTCGACGATCGTCTGCATCTTCATCTTCAAGGCGAGCTTCGAGGCAGTGCCCCATTCGCTGATCGACGCGGCGCGGATCGACGGGCTCAACGACCTGCGCATCTTGATGCGGGTGCTCCTGCCGCTGTCGACCCCGGCCATCGCGACCAATGTCGTCCTCGCCTTCATCTGGTCGTGGAACAATTTCATGTGGCCGCTCATCATCACCCGCGACCCCTACATGCAGACGCTGCCCTTGGGCCTGCCGGTTCCTCTCCTACATGGAAGACACGACCGGCGCGCTCTACGCTTTTGTCGTGATGGTGCTGGCGCCCGGGCTGCTCGTGTTCCTGATGGCGCAGTCGTCGTTCATGCGCGGCCTCACCGCCGGCGCGACCAAGGGCTGACCAAAGGGATTGAGATGCGCTGGCGCCGCCTTTTCCTCAACCGCTTCACCATCGTCGCGGTGGCGATCGCCGTCGCGGTCGGGGTGTGGAACCTCTATGTCGAGCTGCACGCGCACGGGCTCTTGGCCGGTCGCGTCGTCGACGCCGCCGGAACGCCGGTCGCCGGCGCGACCGTGGTGCTCTCGACGCACGATTTCGTGACGCAGGTCGAAAAGGCCCGCACGCAAACCGACGCGAGCGGCGATTTCCGCTTCACCGACAACGTCTCGCATCTGGTCCAGCTTCAGGCGCTGGATGGCAAGGACGCCTCGCCGAAGGTCACGATCCGGCTCTGGTTTCGCGGCCAGGACCGGAACGTGACGGAGCCCTTGAGGCTGGCTGGGGCGGGCTAAGGACTCTACTCCGCCGCCGCGCGCGCCGGCTCCAGGAACGACGACAGGTAGCTGCCGCGCTTCCCAGGTTTTCGCGGTAGATCGCCTCGAACTCGGCTTCGGGGAACGAATGGGTCGAGGGCCGCGCCATCAGCGCGTCGGCCCAGGCCTTGAGCCGCGGAAATTTCTCGATGACGCCGAGCGGCTTGATGCGGTCGAGGAAGAAATAGCGCTGCAGGAACGGCGCATAGGCGGCATCGACCAGCGAATATTTGGCGCCGTTGAAGAACGGCCCGCGCCTTGCTTTTCGAGCGCCCGTTCGAGCCGCTCGAACGCCTCCGGGATCTTCGCGGCCGCGGCCTTGTAGGCCGCCTCGTCGTCGGCATAGGCGGCAGCCGGTGACCGCGCGGCAAAGGTCGGCACATAGTCGGTCCAGGCGCGGTTGATCGCGCGCTCATCGGGTCGTCGGGATGAAGCCGCGGCGCGATCGTCTCGTCGAGATATTCGTTGATCGCGTTGGATTCGAACAGCGACACCTTGTCGTCGATGCGCAGCACCGGCACCTTCTTGTGCGGCGAGATCGCGAGGAACCAGTCGGGCCGATTGTCGCGCTCGATGTGGCGGAACTCGAACGGCATGTTCTTCTCGCGCAGGATGATCGCCGAGCGCTGCACCCAGGGGCAGGTCTTGAAGCTGACCAGCATGTAATTCGCCATTATTCCCTCCTGTTCGGGCGTGGAATGGGGGGAGGATGGCACGCCGATGGTGGCGGTTTAAATACAAATCGACCGCGCACATTCTTTCTCCCTCTCCGCCCATCGGGGGGAGAGGGCCGGGGTGAGGTGGGAATGTCCGGCGTCTCAGCGTGCCCACCTCATCTTCCCATTGCTGCGCAATGGGCCCCTTCCTCTCCCCCCAATGGGCGGAGAGGATTACTTCGGCCCGCTCAGACCCAATGCCTGAGCTCGATCCGATATCCGTTGGGGTCGGCGATTTCGGCGCGTGCGTAGGTGTCGCGATAGTTCGGACCCCAGACCGGCTCGACGCCTTTCGTCTGCAAGTAGGCGAGGGCCTCTTTCATGTCCTCAACCTCGATCGCGATCATGCGGTAGCCGTAATGCCTCGAGCTCGGGTTTCGGAGCGGTCTGCACGTTCTCCCAGGTCATCAGCTCGACCGTCGTGCCGCCGAGGTCGAGATAGGCCAGATTGAGGGCCTTGTCCGGTCCGGTTGGGACGCGGCTGCGCTCGCGCACCGTGAAGCCGAGGATATCGGTATAGAACTTGATCGTCTCCTCGGGCTTGTCTGTCACGATCTCGACATGGTCGATGCGCTTGAACATTGTGGCCTCCCGCTCCGGGCGGCTATTGGTACGCGCCCTCATATGGCAAAGGAAGGGGCATGCTCAACCGCGTTCTCCTCACCAACGACGACGGCATCGACGCGCCGGGGCTCGCGATCCTCGAAGGGATTGCCCTCAGCCTCGCGCGCGAGATCTGGATCGTCGCGCCCGAGCACGACCAGAGCGGCGTGTCGCATGCGGTAAGCCTGCACCACCCGGTGCGCGTGACGCGGCGCGGCGAGCGGCGGTTCAGCGTCCTCGGCACGCCGGGGGATTGCGCCGTCATCGGCGTCGCGCATCTGCTGAAGGACCGGCCGCCCGACCTTTGCCTAAGCGGGGTGAACCGCGGCGCCAATCTCGGGATCGAGAACGTTTATTCCGGCACGGTCGGCGGGGCGATGACGGCGATGATGATGGGCGTGCCAGCGATCGCGCTGAGCCAGGAATACGGCGACCGCGCCACTGTGCCGTGGAACACTGCGGCGACGCTGGGCGCCGATGTGGTGCGCCGCCTGCTGGAGATCGGTTGGGACCGGTCGACTTGCCTCAACGTCAATTTCCCGAACCTGCCGCCCGCCGAGGCCGGGCCGCTGACCCTGGCGCGACAGGGGCCCGGGCGGGTGCAGGGGATGACGGTCGACACCCGTACCGACCCGCGCGGCTTCGAATACCATTGGATCATGTTCCGCCGCGGCGACCGCGAGCAGGGGCCGGAAAGCGACATCGAGGCGCTCGACGCCGGAAAGATCGTCGTGACGCCGCTGAAATACGACCGGACGGATCAGTCGGCCTACGCGGAGTTGGCCAAGGTCTTGCCGCGATGAGCGACGCCGAACTCCCCGTCCAGAAGCAGCTCGACGCCTACAACGCGCGCGACATCGATGCCTTCATGCAAGGGTGGGCCGAGGACTGCCGCTATTACGAATTTCCCGACCGGCTCCTCGCCAGCGGCGCGACGGAAATCCGCGAGCGGCACGTCGCGCGCTTTCGCGAGCCGAACCTGTTCGGGCGGCTCCTCAAGCGCATGGCGGTCGGCAATCTGGTCGTCGACCACGAAACCGTCACCCGCACCTTCCCCGAAGGTCCGGGCGAGGTTGACGTGATCGCGATCTATGAGGTCGAGGGCGGCAAGATCGTCAGGGCCTGGTTCAAGTCAGGGCCGGCCCGTCAGTTGTAGATCCACTCTTTCTCGAAGCGGGCGAAGCACTCGCGCTCGCCGGGCATCTTGACCCAGCCGGCCAGCAGCCGCGGCGTCGCGAGCAGCATGCCGGTCCTTCAGATGGGTCGAGTTGAGCCCGTATTCCTCGAAGGTCGAGACGGTGATCTTCTGGTTATGCGGGTCGTCCTGGAAGCGGCAGGCGCAGAGCGCCACCGTTTCCATATAGGGCCGGCGGTCGGCGCCGGATTTGAGATAGGCGTGCGCGACCGCGGTCGACTTTCGCGTAGTCGAGCGACATGATCGCGTCGTCGAGATCGCGCGAGCAGCGCCTGCGGCGTCCGGCCGTTGCCGTCGTAGCCGGCGATCTCGTCCTCGATGACCGAGTTCATGCAGCTTGTTCTCGTGCGCCACGTCGTTGATGAAGTTCGCCATCAGATAGAGGATGCGCGCCTTGTAGGGGCTCTTGCTGTTGCGCATCCAGTTGTTGGCGACGTTGCAATAGTCGAACGGGTGCTGGCCGTTGGTGAACTGGCGCGCGACCGTCGTGCGCAGGATCAGCTCGGCGGCGCCCAGTTGGATCGTGTCGCCGAGGCTCTGGATCGACTTGCCGTTCTTGAGGTGGGCGGTGATGAGGTTCCACACCGTCTCGCCGTCGGCCAGCATCATCTGCTGGATCATGTCCTCGACCTCGCCGGGGTCAGCGGGGTCTTGTTTCTGGCTTCGAGGCCCTTGCCGGCATCCTCGAACTCGGCGGCGATCCGCACCGAGGCGGCGTCGTAGAGCGAATAATAGAGCGGGCCGACCGCCATGTCGGGGACGCCCATGTAGAAGACGCCGTGCGACTTCTCCCAGCCGATGTAATTGGCGAGGTCGGTGACGGCGCGGGCGCGGATCGCCTTGTGGCCGGTGTTGCGCGCCTTGCGGCCGATCACGGTCTCCTGGATGTCGATGAGGCCGAGGAACTCGATGGTTTCCTGCAGCGCCGCGCGGGCTTCGGGGTCTTGCGCCAGGCCGAGGAACAGGCCGTGGCACCGCCGCGAATCGCCGTTCATCGTCGCGATCATGTAGGAATGCAGCCGTTCTTCGACGCGTCCCGGCTTCGACGGATCGGCTGCGTGTCCTCGAGCCACACGACCGGTCCGTAATACGGCGGCGGCACCTGGACGCCCTTCATTGCCGCGTAGCGGCCGGGATATTTGAACAGAAGCTCGTTCCAGATATCGAGCCCGCGCCGATGTACCAGACGCTCTGCAGCAGCGGCAGCAACCGGTACTTCTCCGGCAGGTAGGGCATCAGATAGGTCGATGCCCGCAGGCCGAGCAGCGTGTGGTCGTTATTGGTCAGCGCGATGCTGCCGTCCTTGATGTTGATGTGGCACGGCACGTTGACAAACGGCGCCTCCGCCGCCGCAACGACGCTCAGAGCCTCGCCGATCGAGCGGCCGCCCGCACCATGCGGAAGAACAGATCGGTCGTCTTCGCCTGGTCGCGTTCGAGGATCGCGTCGGTCAACTGGCCGAAAGCTGGGTCTTCGCGAATTCGTATCGGTTGAGGAACATCGCGGTGCTCCCTTTTTGCGGCGCGTTTCCTCTTGAGGGAAGCGTATGCCGCGAAAGCCATGCAGTAAAGCCAGGGCGGACGCACGCCGCCACCCACCCCACGCATAGCGACGCGGCGAAGCCGCAGGATTCCACAATGAGGCGGTGAGACGGTGAGGGGCGGCAACTCGGCATCTCATTGCCTCACTGCCTCATTGTGAATTCATCGCGCTTCGCGCTTAAAGTGTCGGCAGGACGAGTGGAGCGAGCGATGCCGAAACTGTGTGCCAATCTCGGGTTTCTGTTCTGCGAGGTGCCGTTTCTCGACCGGTTCGCGGCGGCGGCGAAGGCGGGGTTCGCCGGGGTCGAGTACGCCTCGCCCTATGAAGATGAGGCGCGAGAGCTCAGGGCGCGGCTCGACGATAACGGCCTCACGCAGGCGCTGATCAACACGACCCCCGGCGACCGGGCCAGGGGCGACCGCGGGCTCGCCTGCCTGCCGGGGCGCGAGGCCGAGTTCCGCGCCTCGATCGACCAGGCGCTCGACTATGCCGGGGCCCTCGGGTGCAAGCGCGTCCATGTGCTGGCCGGCGTGCCGCCGCAGGGCGTCTCGCGGAAACGGCGCTCGCGGTCTACGCCAACAATTTCGCCTGGGCCGGCGAAAAGGCGGTGAAGCAGGGCGTCCGGCTGATGATCGAGCCGCTCAACCCGCGCGACGCGCCCGGCTACCTGATCGCGACGCAGGAGCAAGGCGCCGCGATCGTCGAGGCGATCGGCGTCGACCCGCACGGGGCTGCAGTTCGATACGTTCCACTGCCAGCTTTCGCAGGGCAACCTCGGCAATAGGCTGACGGCGCTGATGCCGGTGATCGGCCATATCCAGATCGGCGACGTCCCCGACCGGCATAAGCCCGGCACCGGCGAGATCGGCTGGGACTACCTCTTCCGCCACATCGACGCGCTCGGCTATGACGGCTGGATCGGCTGCGAATACCACCCCGCCGGCGATACGGCCGCCGGGCTCGGGTGGCGGGGGCGTTATGGGGCTGACACCGGCTGCAGGCGCCTTGTGCGTCCTTCGAGACGGATGCTCCGCATCCTCCTCAGGATGAGGAGCAGAGTGCGTGGCAGAACAAGCGTTCCTCATCCTGAGGAGCCCGCAAAGCGGGCGTCTCGAAGGACGCCGGCGCCGACCGGGTATTGAAGGAAAAAGAGATGGCGAAAACCGCCCTCTACGCCAGCATCGGGCCGGTGCTGACGCGATCGACCTCGATGTCGAGGCGGGACGCTGAAGCGTGGTGGGTCGGTGACGCTGCCGGCCAACGTGCACTACGTCTGGCCGCACCAGTCACGTCGCTTTCTCTACGCCGCGACCAGTGACAGTGCGTCCGGTGTCGGCGGGTTCGTCGGCAATAAGCATCATGTGAGCGCGCTTACAGTAGATCCCGCGACCGGCGCGCTCGCTCTGCACGGCGCGCCGGTGCCGCTGCCCACGCGACCCATCCACATGGCGACCGACATCCCGTCCGAGTACATCCTCGTGGCGTTCAGCAACCCGAGCGGGCTCAAGTCACCGCGTCAACCCAGACGGCACCGCCGGCGCCGAGGTGACGCAGCGCGATCTGGTCGATCCGGGCATCTACGCGCATCAGGTGCGGGCGGGGCTCGGCGGCGACGCGTGATCCTCGTCGCGCGCGGGCACGACGCGGCCGGCGGCAAGCCGGAGGAGCCCGGCTGCCTCAAGGTGTTCAACTGGGCCGGCGGCCAGCTCTCCGCCGAGAAATCGATCGCGCCGGGCGACGGGTACGGGTTCGGCCCGCGTCACCTCGATTTCCATCCGTCAAAGCCATGGGTGTATGTGTCGCTGGAGCGGCAGAACCGGATCGACATGTTCGATTTCACCGCCGGCACGCTGTCGGCGACGCCGGTCTTCAGCGAGACGACGCTCGGCACCGGCAAGAAGGGCGGGCGGCAGGCGGCGGGAACCGTGCATGTGCACCCGAACGGCCGCTTCGTCTATGTCGCCAACCGCGCCTCGGCCCTTGTTAACGATAACGGCTGGCGCGTCTTCGCCGGGGGCGAGAACACGCTGGCGGTGTACGCGATCGACCAGTCGACCGGCAAACCCTCGCCGATCCAGTTCGAGGATACGCGCGGTTATCACTGCCGCACCTTCCACATCGACCCGACCGGCCGCCTGCTCGTCGCCGCCCATATCCAGCCGGTGCCGGTGAAGGAGGGCGACGGGGTGACGGTCGCGCCGGCGACGATGTCGGTGTTCCGCATCGGCGACGACGGCAAGCCTTCCCTACATCCGCAAATACGATGTCGATGTCGGCGGCGCGTCGTTGTGGTGGATGGGGACGGTCGAGCTGCCGGGCTATCCCCGCCCGACATAGGGCATCTTGGCCGCCATCACGGTCATGAAGAGGACGTTCGCCTCGGGCGGGAGGCTCGCCATATAGGCGACGCCGCGGGCGACTTCCTTGACGTCTATCCGGGCCTCGGCCTCGACCCGGCCGGAGGCTTGCAGGCGGCCGACCGAGGTGTCCTGGTTGCGGGTCGTCGCGGCGTTGCCGATGTCGATCTGGCTGCAGGTGATGCGAACTTGCGCGCGTCAAGGGACAGCGCCCGGGTGAGCCCGGTGATGCGCGTGCTTCGTCGAGGCATAGGGCGCGGAATTCGGCCGCGGCACATGGGCCGAGAGCGAACCGTTGTTGATGATGCGGCCGCCCTGCGGGTCTGCGCCTTCATCAGCCGGAACGCGTGCTGCGCGCAGAGGAGGGAGCCGGTCAGGTTGGCGTCGACGACTGGCTCCACTGGGCGGCGGTGAGGTCCTCCAGCGGAACGTCCGGGACGTTCATCCCGGCGTTGTTGAAGAGCACGTCGATGCGGCCATAGGTCTTCTTCACCGCCTCGAAGAGCGCGTCGATCGAATGCCGGTCGGAGACGTCGGTCGGCACGACGAGGGTGCGGTTCGCCGGCAAATGGGCGAGCGATGCGGTTTCCTCCAGCATCTCCTTGCGCCGCCCGGCAAGCACGCAGTTGAACCCGAGCTCCAAGAGGGCATGCGCGCTGGCGCGGCCAATCCCGCTCCCGGCCCCGGTGATGACGGCGATCTTGTCGGGCATATGTGCCTCCTCCTGGCGGTTTTGCGCGGCGAAGCCGCAATAATCCACAATGAGACAGCGAGGCAATGAGGTATCGGGGCACTCACCTCTCGCCTCACTGCCTCATGTGGTGGAATTCCTTGGCACTTCGCGCCAGACGGCGGCGCCTAGTATCGCGCCAGCAATCTTGGAGGAACCGTCATGTCCGTTCGTCTCGTCATTTCGATCGCTGCGGTGCCGGGGAAGGGCGCGGAGCTGGCCAAAGCGATGGCGGCGCGCTGTCGCGAGTCGCAAAAGGATGCGGGCTGCGAGCAGTTCGAGGTGTTCCGAGCGCGCTCGACCCCGACTGACTGTGTCTGCTTCGAGAGTGGGCGCGCGGCCGAAGACCTGGCCGCCCACGCGAAGCTCAACCAGGCGGCGCGCCGCCGCTGCCCGAGGGGCTGCGCCTCGGTGGTGGCGAGCGCGAGGATTACGAGTACAATCGCACCCGCTGAAACCCATCGGGCGGCCCTGCCATGAAGGTCTCGTTTTTGAAACCGGCCGCTATGCGCCGCCGCCGGACCTCCCGCGCAAATGGCCGGTGCCGCCCGGCCGACTACGACACCGAGGACGGGCGCCAAGCCTTCCGCGGCATGGTCGAGCGGCTGAAATTCGTCGAAGAAATCGGGTTCGACTGGGTCAGCGTCTCGGAGCACCACTATTCGCCGCGCATTCTCACTCCGTCCCCGTCGTCTCGGCGGCCTTGATCGCCGCGCGCGCAACCAGATAAAAATCGCCTGTTCGGCCCGATCGTGCCGACCTAGCAACCCGATCCGCGTCGCCGAGGAACTGGCGATGCTCGACACGCTCGCGCCGGGAAGATCGTCGCCGGCATGCTGCGCGGCACGACCAACGAGTACCTCAGCTACGACCTCAACCCATAGGAAGCCCGCGAGCGCACCGACGAGGGAATGGAACTGATCCTCAACGCGTGGAACGAGCCGCAGCCCTTCGGCTGGCAGGGACAATATTTCCAGTACCGCACGATATCGCTCTGGCCGCGCCCGCAAGACCCGATATGCCGACCTATTCCTCGGGACCAGCGCCGAAGCGGAGAGTTCGCCGCGCGCCATCATGTCGGCCTCGGGCTCGTACGGAACTTCGAATCGATGGCCAAGGCAGCCGCCTATTACCGCAAGCAATGCGAGGGTTACGGCTGGCCGCCGGGACCCGACAACATCATCTATCGTGCAACATGATCCTCGGCGAAACCGATGAGGCGGCCGACCGGCGCTCGAACGGCGCAACAAGCAGGCGCCGTTCCCGTTCGCCGGGATCCGCGATCGCTCTGCGGGCCGGACCTGCGCAACATCGCCGGGGAGAGGCGGCCGCGCCAATGTCGGTGGCGTGCTGCCGATCAGCTTCTGCGGCGGGCCGGACCGGGTCGTGGAGCAGATCCAGGAGTGCCGCGACGAGATCGGCGCCGGCGTGCTCGACATCTCGTTGCAGGACCCGGCGCGGCAGCACCGAGGTGATGATGGACGAGCTGGACCTCTTCGGGCGCAAGGTGCTGCCGCGGATACGCGAGATTTGAGCGGCCGTGCCGGCCCCTCACCCTCCCACGCTGCGCGCGGGTCCCTCCCTCTCCCCGTGGCCACGGGGAGAGGGCTGGGGGTGAGGGGCCGGGCACGGTCGTCCGCCTCAAATTCAGTCCCCCATTAGAGGACACACATCATGGAATTCGGCGCTTCGATCTTCTTCACCGATTATTCGATCACCCCGGCGGAGCTGGGCATCGCACTCGAGGAGCGCGGGTTGACTCGGTTTGGGCGGCCGAGCACTCGCATATCCCGGTGCCGCGCAAGACCCCGGCGCCCGGCGGCGGCGAACTCCACAAGCGCTATTACGACGTGATGGACCCGTTCGTGACGCTGGCGGTTGCCGGCGCGGTGACGAAGAAGCTGAAGCTCGCGACCGGCATCGCGCTCGTTATCCAGCGCGACACGATCCAGACCGCGAAGCTCGTCGCCTCGATCGACCAGACTTCGGGCGGGCGGTTCATGTTCGGCATCGGCGGCGGCTGGAACCAGGAGGAGATCGAGGCCCACGGCACGGTCTTTGCGACGCGCATGCAGAAGATGCGCGAGCAGATGGAGGCGATGAAGGAGATCTGGACCAAGTCGAAGCCCGAATACAGCGGCGACATCGTCAAGGTGCCGCAGATGATGACCTGGCCAAAGCCGGTGCAGCAGCCGCACCCGCCGATCATCCTCGGCGGCGCGTTCCCGTAGGCGGCGCGGCGGGCGATCCGCTATGGCGACGGCTGGTATCCGAACGCGGCGGCGGCGATCCCGAGGACTATATCCCGGCCTATCATAAGATGGCGCGGAAACGGGGCGCGATCCGAAAACGCTGTCGCTGCGCCTCGGCGGCGCGCCGGAGGACGCCGACAAGCTGAAGCAGTTCCGCGACCTCGGCGTCGACGCGGTCAACGTGACCCTGATGTCGGACAAGCGGGACGAGATCCTGCCGATCCTCGACCGCTGGGCCAAACTCAACCGCCAGGTCAACGCCTGATGGCGTTCACCGAGAAATTCGTCGAGGCCGACGGGTTCCGCATCCGCTACATGGAGGGGGGGCCCCAAGGAGCTGATAGCGCCCCGGTGCTGGTGCATTTGCACGGCGCCGGCGGGCTCCGGCTCAGCCCGGCCCACGACCTCCTCGCCCAAAGCTACCGGGTCATCGCGTTCGAGATGCCGGGGTTCGGCGCCTCGGCCGAGAACACGAAGAGCGCCTCGGTCGCCGCGCTCGCCTCGACGATGACGCAGGCAATCGCGGCGCTCGGTCTCGACGACGTCAACCTGTGGGGCACCTCGTTTGGCGGGCGGACCGCGGTGTGGCTCGCGGTGCAGCACCCGGAACGGCTCCGGACGCTGATCCTCGACGCACCGGCGGCGATCCGCGACGAGAACTCGCGGCCGCCTTCGGGAACGCCCGAGGAGATGGCGCGGATGCTGTTCGCCCATCCCGAACGCGTGCCCCCGATGCCGCCGGTTCCGCCGGCGATCCGCGACCAGACGCAGGCGCTGGTGCGCCGGTTGAGCGGCAAACCGCGCGACCCCGACCTCGAACGCCGGATGGGCGGCCTCGCGGTGCCGACGCTCGTGCTCTTCGGCACGCTCGACCGCGTGATCCCGCCGCGGATGGGGCGGTTTTACAAAGAGTTGATTCCGAATTGCAACCTCGTGCTGGTATACGATGCGGGCCACGCGATCGGCACCGACCGGCCGGAGGCTTTTGCCGATGTGGTCGGCGATTTTATCGAGCGGCGCGAGGCGTTTGTGATCAGCCGGACCGAGACGGTGATCCATCCGTAGCGGCGCGCGGCGTCGGAGTGGGGTGTCGGATTGGGGTGTCGGATTAACGGGGGGTTGATCGGATGCCGGGGCCGAGTATGAGCAGAACCTTCGGGTGCATGATGGCGCTTGCCGTGGTCGGGCTTGCCGTCGTCAGGCATGGGGGCGCCGCCTTCGCGGCCGATCCGGATCCGGTCAAGACGATCGAGACGCCCGGCATGGGCCGGCTGATCATGTGCCGGGACTGGCTCGTCTATACCTCGTGCTGGAGCTATCGCCACGTCGCGATCCCGGGTCACATCACGATCGGCGACAACCTCGACCTGACGTTCGGCAGCAACAACAAAGAGATCGGCTTTTCGGTCGCGCGCATCCTGCACGACGGCGACCGCTGCGACATCTACAACACCGCCGACGGCGCCATCCGCAAGGTCAACCGGATCAAGGTCGAGGGCTGCCACCCCGGGGCGGAGTAGGGGGCGGGCCTTTTTTCCTCACAGCTTCCCGTGCGGCAGAACCAGGATCTTGCCGTTCCGTCCCGCCTTCTGCGCGTGGGTCAGCGCCTCTCTGATCTCCTCGATCGGGTAGGTGCTGTCGATCGGCGCCTGAAGGCGCTGGTCGCGGAGCTGATGGGCGAGCTCGGCGTATAGGGCGCGGACGGCGTCGGGGCTGCGCTTGGCGAGGCCACGGCCGAGCATGAAGCCCATCAGGCTGACCCCGCGCACGCCGAGCGACGGCCGGTCGATCCCCGGGTCGTCGCCTGACAATCCGCCGTAATTGACGACGACCCCCTCATCGGCGACGCATTGCATGATCCGCCGCGTCGCGTCGCCCGAGATCGCGTCGATGCCGAGCCGGATCGGCGCGCCGCCGGCGGCCTCGCGGGCGCGTGCGGCGAGGTCCGGGCCATCCTCGACGACCGCATCGCCGCCGAGCCCGCGCAAGAGATCGCCGACATCGCCGCGGCGGACGACGTTGATCGTGCGGATGCCGCGCTGATGCGCCAGCACGATCAGGTGCCGGCCGACCGCCGAGTTGGCGACGTCCTGGATCACCCAATCGCCGGGCTTCAGCGCGACGTGGTCCTCGAGGAGGAGCAGCGCGGTCGGCGGGTTGATGCGCAGCATCGCCGCCTGGGCGAGGTCGAGCCCGGCCGGGATCGGCACCGCGTCCGCGGCCTTGACGCGGCGGCCGGCGGCCCAGTTCTCGCGCTGCATGTTGATGACGATGTCGCCGGGCTTGAGCGTCGTGATGCCGGCGCCGACCGCCGTCACCCGCCCGACGCATTCCGCGCCCGGCGTCGCCGGCAGGGTCGGGTGCAGGCGGTAATTGCCGCGGCAGAACGACAGATCGGCCGGGTTGATCGGAAAGGCGAGCACGTCAAACGTAACCTCGCCCGGTCCCGGCGCCCCGAGCTCGGGAGCGTCGACACAATGCGCGACCTCTTCCGGCGCGCCATAAGCGGCGATCTCGATCTTCTTCATCGCGCGTCTCCCGTTCGGATGGATACGAATTTTCACCACGAAGGCACGAAGAACACGAAGGGTTTCTGCGCGGCGCAGCCGAATTGGATCACAATGAGGCGGTGAGGCGATGAGATGCCGGGTGGTGGCTGCCTCACTGCCTCGCTGTCTCATTGTGAAAATTGCTTGCGCTTCGCGCGCGTCTCCGAGACGTGGATGGCTGCCATGCGGGTGGGGAGCCGTGAAGTTGCGGGGATGTATGGTTATGGTCGCGGCAACACCAAGGCGAAGGCGGTTGGGGATGAGCAGCGAGGTTTCGGTCGATCGGAGCGGGACGCACCGCGTGGCGGAGGCGACGATCTTTTCGATCATCCTGTCCCTCAGCTTCTCGCATTTCCTCAACGACACGATGCAGTCGCTGGTCCCGGCGCTGTACCCGATGCTCAAGGACAGCTACGGCCTCAGTTTCGCGCAGATCGGCCTGATCACGCTGGTCATGCAGGTGACCTCGTCGCTGTTGCAGCCGATCGTCGGATTCGTCGCCGATTGGCGGCCGCAGCCTTATTCTCTCGCCGCCGGCATGGCGTCGACCTTTGTCGGGCTGTTGATGCTGGCGAATGCGAGCAATTTCCACCTCTTGCTGTTCGCCGCCGCGATGGTCGGGATCGGCTCGGCGGTGTTCCATCCCGAGGCGTCGCGCGTGGCGCGGATGGCGTCGGGCGGGCGGCACGGGCTGGCCCAATCGCTGTTTCAGGTCGGCGGCAATGTCGGCTCGGCGCTGGGGCCGATCCTGGCGGCGTTTATCGTGATCCCGCGCGGGCAGGGCAGCGTCGGCTGGTTTTCCGGCGCGGCGCTGGTGGCGATGACGGTGCTGTTCGGCGTCGGCAACTGGTATCGCAAGGAGCACGCCGTCCCGGTGCGCCGGACGCGCAAATCCGCCGATCCACGAGGATCTCTCGCGCAGCAAGATCGCCTGGTCGCTGGTGATCCTCTTGGCCCTCATTTTCTCGAAGGCGTTCTACCAGGCCAGCATCAGCAGCTATTACATCTTCTACCTGATCAGCAAATTTCACGTCTCGGTGGCGAGCGCGCAGCTCCATCTCTTCGCCTTTCTCGCCTCGATCGCGGTCGGCACGCTGATCGGCGGGCCGATCGGCGACCGGATCGGGCGGAAATACGTGATCTGGGGCTCGATCGTCGGGGTGATCCCGTTCACGCTGGTGCTGCCCTATGTCGGGCTTTTCTGGACCGGCATCCTGATCGTCTTTATCGGGCTGATCCTGGCTTCGGCGACGTCGGCGATCGTCGTTTACGCGCTCGATCTGGTGCCGGGCAAGATCGGCATGATCTCCGGGCTGTTCTTCGGCCTGTCGTTCGGGCTCGCCGGGGTCGGCGCGGCCGTGCTCGGCAAGCTCGCCGACACGGCCGGCATCGACGTGGTCTATCGCGTATGCGCGTTTCTGCCCCTGATTGGGCTCCTCACGGCGTTCCTGCCGAATGTCGGCCGGCCGAAGCCGCCTGGGACGATGACCGCTGGGACCGGGGTTCCGGCGGCTACACCAGCCGAGTAAAGATCAAGATCATCCCAATGACCGAGACGGCCCAGGCTGCGGTGCGCAGCCACGGGATGCCGGCGAGGTAGATCAGCCAGTGCGCGACCCGGCCCCAGAAAAAAAGCTGGGCGCCAAGCAGCGTCGTCGCGTCGGCTTTGCCGGCGACTTGCGCGATCAGCACCAGCGCGATGAAGAGCGGGAGGCTTTCGAGCGTGTTCCAGTGCGCGCGCTGGGCCCGCCCCGCCAAGCCGTCGAGCGGGCGCATCCCCTCGCGATTGCCCGCGAGCGTCGGCAGGCCGACTTGCCCCTGGGCGGCGAGCGCGGCGACGACGACCTGGATGAAGGTCAGCGCGACGACCCATACGAGGATTTTGAGGTCTGGCGTCATTGACGGTCTCCGCCAAAATTCGGGAGGCCGCCCTTATAACGCAAAACGGGCGTGCGGGGTAATCCGCACGCCCGTTTGGTTGGCAACCGCCTCGCGGCGGTGAGGACTTACCCCTTGACGCCGCCCATCGTCAGCCCGCCGGTCATCTTCTGGCGGAAGGCGTAATAGGCCGCGACCGGCGGGATCGCGTAGACGATCGCCGTCGCCATCATGTAGTTCCACGGCGCCTCGTCGCTGTTGAGGAACTGCGCCAGCGCGACCGGCACGGTCATGCTGCGCTTATCCGACAACAGGAGGAACTGGTAGAGGTACTCGTTCCAGGCGAGGAGCAGTGCGTAGGTGCCGACCGCGACCAGCGCCGGCGCCATCAGCGGCAGGTAGATCTTGTAATAGATCTGCCACGGCGTGGCCCCGTCGATGCGCGCCAATTCGTCGAGCTCCAACGGGATGCTGCGCCGTAATTCTGGAAGATGAAGATCGCGTAGGGCGTGGCAAAGGTCACCATCGCCGCGATCACCGACCAGAGGTTATTGGTGAGCCCGTAATTCTGCATGATCCGATAGAACGGGATCGCGAGGAACGACGCCGGGATCACATAGGTCAGGAGCGCCGTGTTGGTCAGCACCCACCCGTGCCGCAGCCGCATCCGCCCGATCGAAAAGCTCGTCATCGAGCTGATCAACAGGGTCAGGAACATCACGGCGACGCCGACATAGATGCTGTTGCCGTACTGGTGCCAGAAATGCTCGAGGTACCAGTGGCCCTGGGTCACGACGACGCATATGCCTCAGCCGAGGGCGCTTCCGGCCATAGCCGGTTGCTGAACACGTCGTATGGCTCTCGATCGAGACCATCACGATGTTGTAGAGCGGCAAAAGCGTCCAGATCATCAGCACGACGGAAAGGATCGCCGCGGCCCCGTTCGAGGTAGCGGCTGCGCCGCCGTCCGCCGCATCACCTGGGATGCGTCGCGGGCGCGGGCCGTGTCGAGGGTGGAGACGGTGACGGCGGTCATAGCTGCACCTGTGCGGTCCGGAGTTTGCGCATCAAGATGATCACCAAGGGGATGATGAGCGGCAGCGCCGTCATCACCGCGGCCACGCCGAGCTGCGGCTGGGCGAGGTCGAAGGCGTCGCGGATGCCGAGCGTCGCCAGCACATAGGTGGACAAGGCCGGGCCGCCGCCGGAGACGAAGGGGACCGTGTTGAAGTCGCCGAGCGTGAAGACGTCGAAAGCAGCGTGCATACCAGATAGAGGTTCGCGATCAGCGGGAAGGTCACATGCGCGAAGCTCTCGATCCCGGTGGCGCCGTCGATCTTGGCCGCTTCATGGATATCCTCGGGGATCGCCATCCGTCCGGCCAGGAGGATCACGGTCCAGAACGGCATGTTCTTCCAGATATAGGCAGCGATAGCGAGCCATCGCCATCCACTGCTCATCGAGCCAGGCACCCCATTCGATCCGAAAAGATCGTACAGGGCGTTGTTCAAAAAGCCGTAATCGCTGTTGAGCATCCAGTGGATCGAGATGAACGTCGGCAAGGCCGGCACCGCCCAGGGCAGCACGTAGACCATCAAGAGGCCCTTGACCCACCACCCCGGCCGCATGAAGAACCCCGACAGCAACAGCGCCAGGAACATCTTCACGTTCACGCCGATGCTGAGTAACATCACCGTGTTGAGAACCGCCGTCTCAGGTAGACGGGGTCGGCGAACAACTCGGAGGTAGAGCGCCGGTCGCCGCCGAGCTAGAACCCGTAACACGACGGGATAGGCGACAAACAGCGAGGAAGATAGCCACATAAGGAAGGACGAAGGCGAGCGCCCAGGTATATTCGGAGCCGAGGCCGCCCCGCCACGCCCGCCGGCCTGTGCGACGGGCCCTCGTGGCCGCGGACGGTTTTCGAATGCCTGTTGTGGTGGCGTCTCATGTCATAGCCTCCGCTAGGATTGCAGGCATGCGGATATTTGCGCAAAAATCTGCCTGTGCCCGCTTTAACGCCTTGTCTGCCGCATCGGCCGGCTTCATGCCGCCTTGATGATGTCGGCCGTGCGGGCAGCGAAAATATGCTCTTCGTTCGGCATTGCCCACAGGCCGGGTTGTAGCCGAAGTAATCGGGGATTGTCGGCCGTCTCAAAGCCTTCCTGGACATAGGGGGGGCAGGTGCGGCTCCTTCGGATCGCGCCACCACGGGTCGTCCTTCACCCCGCGGCATAGATCGGCAGCGAGCGCCCCAGCCCGATCTTCGGGTACGCGCCGCTGACCTCCGGCTGGATCCAGTACTTCGAGAAGTCCTTGGCCACCTCGATGTTCTTGGCACCTTCGGGATCATCCGCCGCCGGCGCCGACTGGGTCGTCATCTGCTGCCGTCATTGTTCAGCGGCGGCGCCAGCGTAATCATCTCGTGTTATAGGCTCGCGCCCTCCGGCTGGAGCATCGCCATTCGGTCGACAGCGTGCCGTCGAAATCCATCACGCACAGCTTCGAATGGAACGCATTGTTGTCGTCGGCGTCGTTCCAGTTCATCGACTCGGCGGAATGTCGCCTTTCCTGATAAAGCGTCGCTGAACTCGAGGGTGCGGCTTACCGCATCCTCGGTACTTGCGGTCGTTGACATGCAGCTTGCCGTCCGGGGTGACGATATCCTTGCCGCCATAGGCGATCAGGAACTGGCGGAAGATGATGTTGCGGATCGTTGCCGATCGTGCTGACGACAAAGCCCGTCGAGTAAGATGGCGCATGCCCTTGCGCCTGGAGCTTTTTCTGCACCGCAGGAAAAAGTCGATGAAAGCGTCCCAGGTCTTCGGGATATCGGAGCGCTTGTACCCCGCCTTCTCGACCAAACTGCCCCAGACATGAAACGGCACCACCGCACTCGTGGTCGGGACGACGTAAAAGCTGCGGCGCTTCTCGGTCTGGTTGTAAAGATTGATGTTGCTGAGCACCGCCGGCAGCATCTTTGCCCTCTGGTGTTTCAACGACGTCGGCTGACGTCGACGAGATTGCCCTGCCAGGCCTGTCGCGCACCGCCTCGGTCGGGCGTCGCCGTCACCATGTCCGGCACGACGCCTGACTGGTGATCGCCGAGATGATCTTCTGGCGCAGCGGCGCGAACGGCACGATGCGTAATCGATCTTGTTGCCGCTGAGTTTCTCGTAATCCGCGCACGACCTTCTTGAACGCTTCGTCCTCTTCCGGCAAAAACCCTGAACCTACCATACTTGAGGCGGTCTTGGCCTGCGGCATTGGCGACATACGGACGCGAGAATGTTCCCGCCGCCGCCGCGCCACGGACCCCGAAGATGACCGCCAGAAGGCACCAACGCCTCGTTCCCTGGTTCATTTGCGGCCGACCTCCAAATGGGGGAGTCACATCCTTACAGGGGCCGGCGTATCTCTCAAGCAGCCGGGATCGATCGCGACGACGCACTGCCGCGCGGCAGAACTCCGCGGCCCAGCTCCCTGGGGTAGCACGGCAAGCCTGCGCGCATCCGCGGCGGGCCGCCCCTCGGCCCTGCCGCGATCGGGTATTTCGCGAAGATTTCGTCGGCCCGTTTCGTCGCCTTCTTGGTCGCCTCCTCCGGCGTCATGTGGTGGACGTACGTCGGACAGCGCGATCTGATACACGTGCTCGGCGTTGACCTGCGCGATCGCCGGGTATAGGCCTCGTACCATGGGAAACCGGGCCGAACAGCGCCATCTCGGTATGCGTCTCGCGGTGCAGGTCTTTCGGGTCGAGCCACCAGGGGTCGTCCTTGGCGAGCTGGGCATCGGCATCGCCCAGCGGCCCAGCCCGCCCTTCAGATATTCGTTGAGGCTCTTCGGGTTCGTCGAGTATTTCAGAAAATCTTTGGCGACCGTCGACATTTTTCGCCCCCTTCGGGATCACCGCGCCGAAGACGAAGGCCTGCGACGGCAACTGCTTGCCGTCGTTGCTGAGCGGCAGGGCATGCGTGATCATATCGTCGTAGGCGGCCGTTCGTGGATCATCGCGAGTCGGTGGACAGCGAGCCGTCGTAGATCCATCACGCACAGTTTGGAATGGAACGCGTTGTTGTCGTCGGCGTCGTTCCAGTTCAGCGAACTCGGCGGGATGTGCCCTCCTTGAACATCGTCGTCAGCGCCCGACCGCCTTGACGAGCGCCTCCCGGACTCCGGGTCGTCGGACCGTGGAATTTGCCGTCCTTGGTGACGATGTCCTTGCCGCCATAGGCGGTCAGGAACGAGTTGAAGGTGTTGATCGGGTCGACCCCGATCGTGCTGACGACGAAGCCGGTGGCATAAGTGTGCCGCATGCCCTGTCGCCTGCAGCTTCTTCTGCACCGGCATGAAGAAGTCGATAAAGGCGTCCCAGGTCTTCGGGATGTCGCACGCCTTGTGGCCGGCCTTTTCGATCAGGTCGCCCCAGATGTGGAACGGCGTCGCGCCGGCTTCATCGGCACGCCGTAATACGCGCGCTTCTTGGTCGTATTGTTGTACAGATTGGCGTGACGCAGAGCGATCTCGCTGTAATTGCGCCTTCTGGCTGTCGACGATGTCGCTGACGTCGAGCAGGTTGTCCTGCCAGGGTTGAGCGCGCCGAATTCGAGGTCGGCGTCTTCCATCACGTCGGGGACGATGCCGCTGGTGATCGCGGAGACCTCTTTCTGGCGCAGCGGGGCGAACGGGACGATGCTGTAGTCGAGCTTGTTGCCGCTCGCCTTCATGTAGTCTTCGCACAGCTTGCGAGGCGGTGTCCTCGTCGGGCGAGATGGCCAGGTCGAGAATCGTGTCACCTTCGGCGAGGTTTCGCAGTCGTTGGCCCGAGGCGGCATCCCAGATGGTCACGCGGTTGCCTTCCGCCGTGGCGATGATCCGCCTGTGAAGAATACCGGGGCGGCGGAGCTCGCCTGCAACCGCCGGGTCCGGAACGCGATGGCTCAGATAGCTCCAGAGTCGGACGGTCCCATCCCGACTCCCGCTGACAAGCTGATTGCCCGTGTTCGAGAAGGCGACCTTGGTGATTGCCGCGGCATGGCCCTTCAACGTTCGGGTGCGCTTTGCTCTCCGAGGTGAGCTTGTGGCATCTCCCCAGGTCTTGGATCATCCCCTTGGGCATCCGCCGTCGCCAGATCCAGACCGTCCTGAGAGAACGCGATCGCCCAGACGGGCGATGTATTCGCCAACGATGCGTTGCAATCCGCCGGCGCGTCGCGGTCTCGTAAACGAATAGGCTTCCTGTAAAGAACCCACCCACTACAATCAGCTTGCCGTCCGGGCTCAACGCGGCGCCGACCATCGAACCGCCATTGCCCAGACCTTCTGCCTGCGGTGTCACCTTCCGCGCGGTCGCGTCCAGATGGAAGATGGAAATCCGATTGCGAGCGTTTCCCTGGGCCCAGACCGCAACAGTCGAACCGTCGGCCGAGAGGGACAGCCGTGGCGATCTGATATCGAAGTCAACCATCGCCTGGTCGAAGTGAGCGATCGCCTGGCCATGGGCCGCGTCCAGCCACTGGTGTTCTTCTTCCGTCATGGGTGACGAGGTAGCGGCCGTCTGGTGAAAAGCTCAGGTCATGGAGAGCCCCGCTCGATTCGAGACGGTACGACACGACGCCCGTCGCCCTATCCCAAACCCGGACCGTCGTGCCCGCGGCCGAGGCCAGCCGTTTCCCATTCGGTGATAAATATCCGATCATGTTATTTTCGGCCGGGGCCACGTTGGGTGAAGGAAGTCCAGAATCAAGGGAAGCCGTTTCGCGATCCCACTGTTTCAGTCCTCGATCCAGGGTGACCAATGGCCCGTCGTCGGGCAGGGCGAAATCGATGATGGCCGCGGCACCTGCTCTCAAGACGGTGGAACTGCCATCCAGAAGCTGTTTGTAAGAGTACCACTCGAAGCCTCTGAGACCGGGCTTCTTCTGGACGGATG
>CAVPKV010000034.1:0-13905 GCA_963705785.1 uncultured Solirubrobacterales bacterium
ATGCGCAGCCCGGCGCGAATCGCCCGAAGGTTCATCACCGTCTCAATCTCGAACCCGGGCGCACCGAGCAGGACAGGCGCGACCTCGGCCCAGTACGCGTTGTATCCGTAGCACAGGTCGCTGAACTGGGTCCCGGGGAAAAGCAGTCTCACGATCCACGTGAGAACCTGGTTACCCCAGCGCCGAAGGGCGGGCATGTCGGAGGTACCGCCTCCCTGTATGAACCGCGTGCCCTTTGCGTAGTCCGCGCCCGCCAGCAGGGCCCCCACGAAGCTGTGAATTTCGGCCGGATCCTCGGATCCGTCCGCGTCCACCTGAACCAGGATCTCGCCCGAAGCAGCCTCCATGCCCGCGAGCAGTGCGTTGCCCTTGCCCGGCTCGCGCCGGTTGGTGGCGATGACCACGTCGGGCATGAACTGCCTGGCCACGCTGACGGTCTCATCCGTGCAGTGATCGTCGATCACGACGACCTCGTGCACCCAGTCCGGCATTGTCTCTAGAACGTAGGGAAGGTTCTCGGCCTCGTTGAGACACGGGATGAGCACGCTCACCCGTTGCCCCTGCAGCATCTGACTTTCTGGCACCAACGCGTTGTTTCCCCTGTTCTTCTCGGTCGAGTCCACGCAAAGCTACCCAGCGCACGCCTTGTTGACGCGGGCTGCCCACGTATACGGAATCAACGTCTTGACGTCCCGGTTCTGTCAGGACGGGAACCGTCCCGGGGAGTCACGACTGGAACCTTCCCAGGGGAATTAACCCCCGCCACGCCTCCACACAGAACACTATCAGGTTAAGAAGCCTGAAATTGCGATAAGTGTCAGCCTTCTGACCCAGCGCATCCGCGGGTAGACCCCCTGGCACGCCTGCCCGCAGGTCTAGCGCCCGGGCAGGTGATAGATGAACAGCTGGCCGCTGGTGGCGTGATCATTGGCGTCACCCACGGGCAGGACGATTCGACCGCCGATCACGATCGGGCTGTTCCAATGCCCGCCGACCGCCGGCAGCGAGGCCACGGTGTGACCGCTGACGGGGTTGAGCACGTTCAGCGTCCCAGCCGGATCAAAGACGTACAGAAGGCCACCGACGAGGACGGGGCTGGTGCCGGCCTGGCTGTCCCGCCAGGCGACGTGGAGCCGCCGATCCTTACCGAGCACGTACGCCCACGCCCGCCCCCGGTGGCCATGAACAGATATGTCCGCTTAGCGTCCTGCCAGACGACCGGGGCCGTGAAGACATCGGCGCCGCCGGGAGCGCCGATGTTCTGGAGCTCGCCCCCCAGACGGTGGCCACCCGCCCGGGTCATGCTGGGGAGGCGGTCCAGTCGAAGCAGCGTCAGCACCCCGGCCTTTCCTCCCTGGACGGCCAGACCGCCCGGGAGCAGCACCGGCGAGGTGCTGCCCAGGTCGGTGTCGTTCTGGTTGAGCTGCTGCTGGTTGGTCGGAGTCCAGTGGCGCAGCGGTGCCAGCGCTGGGGCTGAGCTCGATCATGCTGTCGCCCCAGTTGCTCGACCCGTTGAAGGGCCCGTTGCCGGTGGCCAGCAAGGATGTCTCCGGTGGTCGGATCGACGACCCCGCCCGAACGCCCCCAGATCGCCGAATCGCTGGCCGAACACGAGCTGGAGGATGGATCAGGCTCCGGCGGTGAGAGCAGAGCGAGTTCCACACGTGGGCCAACCGCCCGGTCGCACGGTTGATCAGCGACGACGTGACCCTGGTACGGAGGGGCGTCCCCGTTGTAGCCGCCCGTGGTGACGATCAGCCACGGACCGCTGGTGTTCAGCTGGTCGAGCTTCTCGTGGGTGGGATCCACGTCACCCTGGTGGCCCACAACGCGTGCCCGTTGACGAGGTTCAGCTTGTGGACGTACCCGTCGGGCGAGACCGAGTAGACGTACCGACGGTCAGGGTCGGACACAGGGGTGGATTGCGTGATCTGAGGCCCGCCCTGATAGGAGCCGATGTCCTTGGGGACGAACTGCCAGAGCCGCCTTCCGCTTCCGGGGTCAATGGCCAGGGTCCGGCCGTACGTGGTCGTGACCACGATCACGTCCCGTCGCCGGCCCTTGACGCGGACAGAGTGGAGCTGAATGGGTGAGGAGTCGACGGTCCCGTCGAGGTTGACCGTCCTCCGGCGCAGCAGGTGCAGATTGGCCCGAGTGATCCCAGTCCTGGCCGGGCCTACCCCGGTGCGCTGGGCGTTGTAGTCAAAGGTCGGCCAGTCGCCGTCCGGGACGCTGGCCGCCGCCGCGCCCTCCCCAGCCGGGTTGGTGGTGGTGGTCTGACCGCCACGAGCTGTCGGGCTCGCGCCGACGGCGTTTGAACCGCAGGCCGCGACCGTAAGCAGCACCGCGACCACCGGCGCTCGGCAGAGCGATAACCGCGTCACTTGACGGGCAGCTTGCCCAGGACCTGGTCGGCCACGGAGCCTGCCGACTTCACGACCTGGGTGACGATCGGCCCTGCCGGCCCTGGCAGCTTGGAGGTCACGTGGGTGACGGTATTGACGACCTTGTCGACCACGGTCGGGTGGTGTTTCGGGGGAGGCGTGCCTCCGCCACCGCCGGAACCGCCGCCGCCTCCGCCAGAGCCGCCGCCTCCGCCGCCGGAGCCGCCCCCGCCGCCAGAACCACCGCCGCCTCCGCCGCCGGAGCGCCCTCCACCGCCGCCGGAACCTCCGCCACCGCGGCCAGTCCCCCGGCCACCGACCGTGCCGCCGCCACCTACGTGGTGCGATGACCCGGAGCCTGCTCCCTTCGAGTGGGTGGAAGCGCCACCCGTAGTAACCGAGGCCAGGAGGGTCGTCGCGGCCGATCCGCCGGCGCTACGGCGTCCGATCGTGCTCGCCCCCGATGCCCCCAGGGCCACCGGTTGCACCGTGGGAGCGGCTGGGCCGGACACCAACTGCTTGAGCGAGGCCAAACTGAGCGAGCCGCCCCCGACGGCGAGCAGAGCCAGCGAAACCATCAGGGCCGCGGGCACAACCACGGCCAGGCCCACGGACGCGTACAGCCGACGCCTCCAGGCCCGCGCCAATCCCATGAGCAGATTCTACCGGCGCATCGTGACTCTTCAAGCCAGTTGCCCGCGCCGCGGCCGCCGCTACGATCACGCCTCAGAGGCCCGTCATGCAGCGCCTACCGATCGCTCGCTCGTTTCGCCTGGCGCTGGTCGGGCTGACAGTGGTGCTCGCTGTAATCGCGGGCTTCGGCGTGGCCA
Organism: uncultured Solirubrobacterales bacterium; assembly: GCA_963705785.1. Classification (GTDB taxonomy): domain Bacteria; phylum Actinomycetota; class Thermoleophilia; order Solirubrobacterales; family Solirubrobacteraceae; genus Palsa-465. Next base: position 3,215 of record CAVPKV010000034.1, read on the forward strand.
GCCTGTACAACAGCCGCCAGCGTTACGAGGACAGGCTCTCGGCCACCGGCGCGCTGACCACCGCCGCGGCCAATCTGTACACGGCCGGCCTGGTCCAGCAGGAGATAGTTAAGAACGCTCGCGGGCCGACCGCAACCGGTCAGCGAGCCGAGGCCCAAACCGCGTACAGCGCTGCCGTCGCGGCGGCCCGGGCTCGCGCCGCCGGTGATCCGGTCAGTCTCCGGCTGGTCAACCAGGCGGCGGGCGCTCAGGCGGCTGGCCGTTTCGGCCAGGCCCGGGCCGACGCCGCCGCTCTGCAGGCTCATCAGCAGGTTCGCGACCGCGCCGCCCGCGACACGGCCACCTCACAGTCGCGACGGGCGCTGATCATCCTCGGGATCGCCGGAATCCTGGCCCTGCTGGCCGCACTTGGCCTCGGATCGGCGCTGATCGCCGCGATGCGAAAGCCGCTGGAGGAGCTCGTCAGCGCCACTCGAGAGCTGGCCTCAGGCACGCTCGCCCGCCGGGTCCAGCCGGCCGGCCCGCGCGAGCTGCGAGAGCTGGGCAGCGCCTTCAACGCGATGGCCGGCGAGCTCGAGGGCGCCCAGCGACGCCTGGAGAGCGAGCGTCAGCGGCTGGCCGTCGTGATTGAGAGCCTGCGCGATGCACTGATCGTCACCGAGCCGGGCTCGAGCAAGATCTCGGCCGTCAACCCGACGGCTGGCGTGCTGGTCGGAGAGCTCGTGGTCGGGGGCCGGACGGATGGCGAGCAGAGCCCACTCCCCACGCTGGATGCGGCGCTGAGCGGGGAGACGTTTGTTGAGCATCAGGGCAAGACCCTCGCCGTCACCGCCGCCCGGCTGGGCACCGGCGACAGCGACGAGGGCGTCGTGTGGACGGTCAGGGACACGACCGAGCGGGCAAAGCTCGAGCGGGCCAAGAGCGAGTTCGTGGCCACGGCGTCGCACGAGCTCCGCAGCCCGCTGACCTCAATCAAGGGTTTCGTCGAGCTTCTGCACCGCTCCCCGGAGGACATGTCCCAGCGCCAGCGGGAGTTCGTGGAGATCATCCTCAAATCCACCGACCGGCTGACGGAGCTGGTCTCACACCTGCTGGACGTGGCTCGGATCGAGGCCGACCACGTGGAGATCGACCGCCGCCCAGTGGACGCGGGCGAGGCCGCGCGCGAGGTGGCCGAGCTGATGGGGCCGCGGATCGAGGAGAAGCACCAGCGGCTCAGCGTGTACGTCGCCCCGGCGGCCGGACTGGTGCTGGCCGATGCCTCCCGTCTGCGCCAGATCGTCGCCAACCTGGTCACGAATGCCCATCTATACACGGGCGACGGAGGGAGCATCCGCGTGCGCGTCGAGCCGGAGCGGGCCTGGATCCAAATCGCCGTTCAGGACGACGGCGTGGGGATGACCGAGGAGGAGGTCAGCCGGGTGTTCGAGCGCTTCTACCGAGCGGGTGACGGCGCGTCCGGCACTCCAGGGACTGGACTCGGGCTGTCGATCGTCAAGTCGCTGGTCGAGCTTCAGGGCGGGCAGATCACGGTGGAGAGCGAGCCCGGTGTCGGGTCGATCTTCCGGGTCCTGCTCCCGGCGGCGGTCCCGGCGCCCGAGACGCTGCCGTCGCTGGAGGCAATCCGGGGGCGGCGGGTGCTGATCGTGGACGATGAGCGAGAAATCGCCGAGCTGATCGCCGGGCAGCTCGCTCCGCTGGGCGTGGACGTGGAGATAGCCACCAAGGGGGCGCAGGCGCTGGAGATGCTCCGGACATCGGACTACGACGCGGTGACGCTGGATGTGCTCATGCCTGAGATGGGCGGCCTGGATGTACTCGCGCGCATCCGGGAAGACGCCAAGATGAGCGGGACACCGATCGTGTTCGTGTCCGTGTTCGCCGGACGTCGCGAGCTGGCCGGCGAGTGGGTCGTGTCCAAGCCGATCGATGCCGACGAGCTCCGCAACGTCCTGGCCGCCGCCGTGGAGGCCGGCCGGTCACGGGTGCTCGTGGTGGGTCGCGAGGAGGTGCGGGCCACGCTCGAGCCGGCCCTGGAGGAGCTCGGAATCCGGTACCACTGGGAGCTCACCGGCGCGGCCGCGGCCCGGGTGTGTGCTGAGCGGCGTTTTGAGGTGGCCCTGGTGGACGTGGGGGTACGGAATCCGCAGGCCGTTCTTCAGGCTCTGGATCTCCGGGGGCGGCGGCTGCGCCGGGCGGCGATCCTTTTCTCTGACGGCCAGAGCCCGGCCCCGGCCGGTCTGGGCCGTCTCGGACTCGAGGTCGTCCCGGTCGGCCAGGCGGCGGGTGCGGTGCTGGCGGCGCTGCGCGGGCCACGCACGGAAACGGTTCCGAGACTCCGGCCAGTACGCTAATTGTCGGTGTCTATCCAGAGGCCGCCGATGTCGCAGGGGTCAGGCCAAACTGAGCTGGTCCAGGAGGTCGAGCGGCTTCGAGCCGCCCTGGCCACTCGGGAGCAGGAGGCGGCCGAGAAGGAACTCCAGCTCGAGCGGTACGCGGCCGACCTGCGGGAGACGTTCAAGCGCGAACGTACGCGGGCCCAGGAGCTCCGCCGCTCGTACACGGCCACAGTCCGCGCGCTGTCCAACGCCGTCGAGTTCCGGGACGCCTATACGGGCAAGCATGCGGAGCGGGTGGCCGCCTACGGTCTGGAAATCGCCGGGCGGCTCGACCTGCCGATGACCGAGCGGCCGGACATCGAGTTCGGGTTCCTCCTCCACGACATCGGCAAGGTGGCCATTCCGGACTCGATCCTCCACAAGCCCGATGCGCTGACCGAGTCCGAGCGCCGCCTGATGGCCCAGCATCCGCTGATCGGCGCTCAGATCATCCGAGACATCGGGTTCCTGAAGGGCGCGGCGGAAATCGTCCGCCACCACCACGAGCGTTGGGACGGCGAGGGCTATCCCGACGGGCTGGCCGGCGAGGACATCCCGCTGGCGGCGCGAGTATTCGCCGTCGCCGACGTATTCGATGCCCTGACCACCGAGCGCCCGTACCGACGCGCCTCCTCATTGCCGGTCGCTCGGGAGATGATCACCGCCGAGTCCGGCACGCAGTTCGACCCCAGCGTGGTCGAGGTGTTCAACTCGATCGACGACGAGACCTTCGCTCAGATCGCGGCAGAGATCGGGTGACCGAGAGCGATCGGGCAGCCTGACGATGACTCGTGCCGTCCTGATCGTCGACGACGACGAGTTCATCCGCAGGTTGATCGCCACGACCCTGGAGGACGTCGGCGACTTCGACCTCCACGAGGCGGCCGATGGCCGGCAGGCGCTGGAGATCGCGGCCCGCCAGGAACCGTCGCTGGTGTTCCTGGATGTGGACATGCCGGAGCTCAACGGAATCGACGCCTGCCGGGAGCTTCGCCATCAGAGGTCGACCAGCCAGGCCACGATCGTGATGCTCACGGCTGCCGTCGGCGAGGAGGTGGAACGGCAGGCCGAGGCCGCCGGAGCGGACCTGTTCCTGACCAAGCCGTTCAGCCCCCTGGACCTGCTCCAGCTCGTGGACCGGCTCAGCGGGCCGGAAGCCGACCGGCCGGGGTGAACATTCCCGGTCCCGAGCCGTTTCGCTGGCAGGACGGCGAGCGGCTGATCGTGTTTGGCCGCGGCCGGTTGGATCAGGCCGACCAGCTCCTCGCGCCCGGGTACGTGCTCCTGACCACACCTCGAGCGGCCGGTGCCGCGCCGCGGCTGGTCGAGCAAGCGGCCAGCGTGCACCAGGTAGCCCCCGGGCGGGTGGACGAGCTGGCCACCGAACTCCGTCCCCAGGTTCGGGGAGAGCTGCTGGTGGCGCTGGGCGGCGGCCGCGTGATTGATACGGCCAAGGCGCTGGCCGCAGCCGATCCGCCGCGTCGTGTCGCCGCGATCCCAACGACGCTCTCGGGCGCCGAGATGACGGCCATCCACCGCCACGCCACCGGTGTCCGTCCCGACACGCCACGGGTCAGGCCGGCCATCGTCGTTTGCGACCCAGCGCTGGCCGCCTCGCAGCCACCACCCGAGCTCGCCCAGAGCGCGGCCAACGCGCTCGGCCACGCGGTCGAGGGTCCCCTCACCCCGCTGCGCAATCCGGTGGCCACGCTGGCGGCGCTGGAGGCCGCTCGCCTGCTGAGCGCCGAGAACTCCCCAGAGCTCGGAGACGCGAGCCGTGACGCGCTCGCCCTGGGGGCGATCCTGGCCGGGTACGTGATCGGATCCACGGGCTACGGCCTGCATCACGTCCTGTCCCAGACGCTGGTCCGGTTCGCTCGGATCGGTCACGGGACGGCCAACGCGATCATGCTCCCCCACTCGATCGGGGCGCTGCAACGACGCTCGCTCGGAGGGTTTCTGGACGCGCTGCGCCGCACCCTGGGCGAGGACCCGGCCGAGCTGGCCATGCGGCTACGCGACCTGGGCGGCCCACGCACGCTCGCGGAGGCCGGCGTGGCCGAGGTTGATCTGGACCGGTGCGCGCTTGAGGCCTCGGGTCGGCCCGAGCTCCAGATGACCCCGCCGGCGCCCGACGCCGGCGAGCTGCGCGAGCTCTACCGCGCCGCCTATTGAGGGCGTGCCGCTCCGCTGCCGGGAGAACGACAGACAGAGCAGCAGGGGCACCGGGGAGAAAAGAGGCGCGGGCGTGACACTGGAGCGCGCATAGGTTTAGTCACTCACAGAGGACAAGCCGCGCGGCAGACCTTGAAGCTCCTATCGTCTGCTCTTTGCTACGTCAGTCACCCGCGCCTGACAATCAAGCTACCGCGGCAGCATCGGGGATGGCAAGGGCCAGCCAGCGTCCGAGCCTCCAAATTGCGCGGTTAACGACGGGCGCGCCGGCCGCGGGCGCGCCGGTGGTTCGCGGGGGACCCGCGGGCCGCACTCACCAGCCCAGGCCGCGCCCTTTGCGTCACTCACTTTGCGCTTCCGCGCGAGTGCGTGACCTCAGGTGCGCATGGAGCCCCTCATGTCGCGGGCAGCCGAGACTCGGCCAAGCGTGTGACGAAAAGGACCCACCACGCCATCCCGCACCCAAGCCACGCCCGAAACCAACCTGGCCGAACCGGATACGCACGTGTGAAGAGACGCACGACCGTGAACGCAAATCGCCCAAACCCCGGACGCCCTCCCCGGCCGACGCCGACCGCGGCCCCTACGAAATCTTGATCAGGACGATCGTGTTGATCACGAAGGCCACCGCGAACACGACCGTCCACCGGTTCAGGTTGCGTTCCACCAGCGAACCGCCGCCCATGGGGCCGGTCCCCGAGCCCACGCCGAACGCACCCGAGAGCCCCGAGTCCTTGCCCGAATGCATCAGGACCAGGAACACCGAGACCACGCACAGGAACACCTGGAGAACTCCGAGAATCGTGTACATCGGCAGTTGATGGTAGCGGTTGAGCAGGCCCGGGCGCGGGGAATCCCTCGTCAGCTCGAGTGCTCGGCGTGCTCCCGAAGCTGGTCCAGCGAGCGCAGGATCTCGATCGCCTCCGCCCGCAGCGTGGCGTCCAGGGCCTGGTAGTCCTGATCGGACAGCTTGCCGGTCCGGTGGTCAAGCTCGGCGTCCCGGAGCTCGCGGAGCTTGGCGTCGCGGGCCGTCTCCAGCTCGCGGAGCTCGGGCTCACCGTCATCGACGGCCAGCTCCGGTGGGAGCTCGCCTGAGGGCGAGACGCGGCGCAGCGGCGCGGTGACAAACACCACGACCAGCGCCACGAGGACCATGATCACGAGCAGGTCCATGGCTCAGGCGGGCTCGCGCATCGCGGTGGCGTGGTCAAGCACCGGCTCGCGCGGCGACGCGGGGCGAGAGCGAGCGGCCGACCGGGCCCTGCTCCTCGAGCGCAGCAGCACCGGGATCGGCCACAGGGCGAGCAGGCCGCCGAAAACGATGATCGCGGCTCCGATCCAGATCCACAGGACCAGCGGGTCGACGATCAGCAGGAACGTCACGGGCCAGGGATGGGTGACGAACCGGCGGGCCAGGCCGTTGATGGCAACCGCCTGCTCGGTGGAGATCAAGTTGCGCTCCGCGGGTTGGGCGGCCTGGGCCGGCGTCTGGCTCTGCATGAACCTCTCGAACACCCTGTCGCCCTGGTTGATCAGGGTCTGAAGCGGCCCGAGGTTCGGGTTGACCACGGTCCAGATGTCGTGTGTCAGGTTCGTCTGAAGGCCGACCACGCTGTCTGCCTCTCCGGCGAAGGCAACCGAGATCGGCCCCACGCCCGGCGTCAGGGCAGCGGGGTAGAAGCGTCTGACCGTCCGCAGCGTGGTCACGCGATGCCCGCCCTTGGAGACGTTCAGGACCGCGCCGAAGGCGATGTTGGCCAGTGCGCCGGACTTGCCTGTGGCCAGGTGTTCGGTCGGCCTCACGTACCTGATCGCGTAGCCGTTGACGGTGGCGCTCTGACCGGGCGACAGCGTGACCTGGCGGGAATGCTGGAAGGACGACGAGGCGGCGACGCCAATCAGCAGGATGGCCACACCCGCATGGACGATGAAGCCGCCGTAGCGCCGGCGGTTGCGCCGGACCACGCGCACGAGGGCCAGCGGGGGCGCCTCCCAGTCATGGCTCGCCGCGCAGCGGCCCCCCTGATCAGCTCCTGGACGACGGCGACCAGCACGAATGTCCCCAGGGCGAACATGGCCAGGGCGAACGGCCGCGAGTCGACCCCCTTGAGGATCAACACGACCAGGCAGACCAGGCCCGCCGCGACCGGGAGCAGGAAGTTCCGGCGCAGGTTGGCCGCGGTCACCCTGCGCCAGGCGATGATCGGGCCGATCCCGGACAGGGCCACGAGCACCAGCGCCAGGGGGACGATGAACGGGCGGAAGGCCGGCGGGCCGACGGAGATCTTGGTCCCCGTCAGGGCCTCGGAGATGAGCGGGAAGAACGTGATCCAGAAGATCACCAGCACCATGGCCACGAGCACCAGGTTCTGGAACAGGAACACCGCCTCTCGGGAGAGCAGCGAATCAAGGCGGGCCTCGCTGGCCAGGGGCTGGCGCCGCCACAGAATCAGCCCGAGCCCACCCCCGATCATGACCGCCAGCAGGATCACAAACGGGACCCCGAGCGTGGACGCACCGAAGGCGTGAATCGAATCGAGGATGCCGGACCGGACCAGGAACGTCCCCAGGATCGCCAGCGTCCCGCTCCCCAGGACGAGCGAGACGTTCCAGACCTTCAACATCCCGCGCTTCTCCTGGATCATCACCGAGTGGATGAAGGCCGTGATGCACAACCACGGCATCAGAGCCGCGTTCTCCACCGGATCCCAGGCCCAGTAGCCGCCCCATCCCAGCTCGGTGTATGACCACAGCGCGCCCAGCACGATTCCGGTGCCCAGGAACAGCCACGACGCCAGCGCGAACCGGCGGGTCAGGGCGATCCACTCAGAGCCCAACTTGCCAGTGATCAGAGCCCCCACCGCGAACGCGAACGGCACTGTCAGCAGCGTGTACCCCGAGTAGAGCATCGGGGGGTGGATCATCATCGTCGGGTGCAGCAGGAGCGGATCGAGCCCGGCACCCTGGGCGGGCGGCGTGGACGTCGTGCTGAACGGGTTGGCAAAGAATGCGGCCAGGGAGACGAAGAACGTGGCGAAGCCGAGCAGGACCGCGGTGGCGTAGGCCGTGATGTCCGGGATCCGCTTGCGGGTCAGGAACAGGATCAGGCTCGACCACAGCGACAGCAGCCAGACCCAGAGCAGCAGCGATCCCTCCTGGGAGGACCAGGGGGCGGCCAGCTTGTAGAAGGTGGGCGTGGTCGTCGAGGAGTGCTGATAAACGACGGTGAAGGTGAAGTCGGAGCGCAGGAAGGCCGCCTCCAGGATCACCCAGGCGACCGTCATCAGCCCGGCCAGCGAGTACACGGCCCGGCGCCCCGAGGCGACCCATTGGGGCCGTCCGGTCCGCACGCCGTAGATCGAGGCGCAGATGCCGTAGGCGGCCACCACCAGGCCCAGGATGAGCAGGGTCCGGCCTACGGGCGCCATCGTGCGTCCTCGCCCGAGCCGAGCCTCGGTGGCGCTTGCGCGGCGGCCGTCACGAGGCCGCTTGAGCCTGGTATTTGGACGGGCACTTCGTGGTCAGCGAGTTCGCCTGGCCGACGAAGGTCGGGCTGGCCGACTGCTCCCGGACCGTGACCATCACGGCCCGGCCTTCGGCGAACGGATCGGGCACGATGCCCGAGTACCTCACCGGCACTGACATCCGGAGCCTCGGGTCGCGGATCCGGAACAGAAGCGCCTGGCCCTGATGGCGCACCGAGCCGACCAGAACCGTACCGGCCAGGATGTAGGACTGGCCCGGCCTGGCCACACGCACCAGCTGCGACGCCGTGACCTCCCGGTCGCCGGCGGTGAAGCTCACGTAGACGAGGGCGGACGCCAGCATGAGCGCCGCGCACAGGGCGACAACGAACCGGATGACGCGCTTGCGGCTGGGGTCCATCCGGTCCCATTTTTCCACACGACCCTCGGCCGCCCGCCACTGGGCGCTCCGGCCTCATCGAGTCCAAATACTGGGGACCCTCCCTGGTGCGCTGGTCACGACCCGGCGGTACCCTGTATGGGCCGGGCGAATTCGAGACCCGTGAGGATTGGCGCGATGGGGCTGACACGAGGGATGACAACGGATTCGGAGCCGCACCCGCCCGCCCGCCTGGCCAGCGAGGACGTGATTATCAGCGCGCCGATGAGCTACGTCGGCTCGGCCCAGCGGATCATGCGGCTCCGCCGGCGAGCCCACGGCGAGTCTGATCTGGCCGCCCTGACGGCGGCGGCCGTGATCGTGGTGGGGGTGGCGTGGGTATTCGTGACCGCCTGGTACCTGACGTGGGGTCTGCTGCTCGTCCCCTATCGCTTGCAGCGCCGGGGCGCCCGCAAGCGCAAGGCCGAGGCTCTGAGGCACCGGGAGCTCCTGGCCGCCATCCAGAGGTCAGAGGCAGCCAGCGCGCCGCCGGCCCCGCCGCGCTCACCCAATGAGCGCATCGGCGACGTCGAGCGGGAGCGGGCGATTGAGGCGCTGCGGGGTCACCTGCTGGCCGGACGGCTGACCGCTGAGGAGTTCGAGCACCGCCTGGGCGCCGTGGCCGCCGCCCGGACGCACGGACAGATCATGGCCGTGTCGGCCGATCTGCCCAGTGAAGCCACCTGACCCGCGACGGCGCCGGCCCGTCCAAAAAGATCGATTGGGGACTGGAGATCTGGCCCTGAGCTGCCGATCTATGCCCCATGGGTACGTGCCCCACAGGCGGTGTCGAAGAGTTGGTGGCCGACGAGGTCACCGTCACGGAGGCCGCGATCAGGACCTGCGGCCGGCTCGCGGCCCTCATGGCCCGCCGGATCGCGATCCACGCCTACCGTGACGGCGGCCTGATCTGCGAGGACCGGACCAGCCGAGCCCGGCCCCGGGTCTGGCGGATCTCCCCCGACGGCGCACTGCTCTCCGACAGCTCCTACAACTTCACGCGCCAGGCGTTCATCCGAGTGCCGCTCCCCCAGGAGGCGATCGCCTGATGAACGCCGCGGCCGAGCTCCGTTGCCCGCCTGCTAACCCCGGCTCACGGGCCATTAGCGTCGTGTTATCACACGGGATCGCACCCCGGCACGGCGAAACCTTCGGCCCGGAGAAGCGTTCATGAGTTTGAGCATGCCCGTCCGCTCTAAGGCCACCCATCGCCGCCTCCGGCCCCGCCGGATGGACTCGATCAGCGCTGACCGGCGGGCCGCAGACCCGACTCCTGCCCAGGTCGCCCACGACCGCGCGCCGCAGGAGCGGAGCCGTCGCCTGGGCGGCCCCTCACAGGACCGGGCCCTGTACGGCTGCAACTGCGGCTATGCGTTCGACGCGCCTGTGTCGACCTCGGTGGACTGCCCGCACTGCGGCGACCGCCAGGCCTGGTAGGCGGCGCTACTTCAGCATCTTCCGGGCCGCCGCCGTCCAGGACGTCGTCACGTCCCGGAGGAACTTGGCCTGCGCCGTGGCCAGGTTGGCCACCCACTCCACATCGCTTGAGCCGGGACCCTTCTCCAGCGTGCCGGCGATCGTCTTGAGCGCCTTCTCGTAGTTCGTCAGCGTGGTCTCGCCGGCGTCGCGGCCAGCGTCGATGATCCGCTCATTGAGCTTGCGCAGCCGCTGGGCAACGGCCTCGACCCGAGCTTCGGCCGAGCCGGCGGCGCGCGTCGCCTGCTTACGAGCGGTCGTGGTGGACTTGGTCGCGCGACCCGAGCGGGCGCCTGTCGAACGCGAGCTGGATGATCGGGCAGCGGTCGAGCGGGAGGCGGCGGACCGTCCCGTGGTCGACCGCGGCTTGCTCTTGGCCCCTGAGCCGGTCGATGAGCGTGCGGTGCTCTTGGATTTCGAGGCGCTGGTGCTGCGACGGCTCGAGCTCCGTCCCGAGCTCGAACCTGATCCCCCGCTCCTGGCCTGCGGCATCTGTCCCTCCTAAAGGACAGAAGTCGAGTTCCGCTGCACCCTACTTCTTTCCGGGCCGACGATGTGGGTTCCCCGCTCCGGCTGGCCGAGTGGCTAGCATCAGGCCCGCTTTTTGGAACTGCGGCTGCCTAGGGGAACTACGCTCGCATCATCCCCCTGAAAGGACGGCCGGCCTCGATGCCCACGCTCACCGATTCGATGAAGAACGAGTACGTCAGCGCGTGCTGAGAGTCACCGGAGTGCGACCGCCGCAGGAGATGCCCCGGC
>CAVPKV010000035.1:0-189557 GCA_963705785.1 uncultured Solirubrobacterales bacterium
CGACTCCCCGGCCGCCCCCGCCACCACCACCGCCGCCGCTGAAGCCACTCGACCCTCCGCCGGCTGCCAGCGCGTCGGGGGCCAGCGCCAGCACGGCCAGGGCGACGAGCGCCAGCAGGCCGAGGATGAGCGTCCGGCGCCTCATGGAGCAACCGCCGCGCTCTCGGCCAGCGCACCGACCCCGGCGGGGCCCCCAGCGCCGGTCAGCGAGCCCACGGCGGCGAGCGGGCCAACCCCGGCGGCCCCCCCAGCCAGTGGGCCGACTCCCGACAGAGCCTGGGGCACGTGCTGATCGGCGTGGTAGGAGCTGCGGACCAGGGGGCCCGCGGCCACGTGCTCGAACCCGAGCGCGTACGCCTCCCGTTCCAGCGCCTTGAACTCGTCGGGATGCCAGTACCGGACGATTGGGAGATGGTTCTCGGTCGGGCGCAGGTACTGACCGATCGTCAGCACCTGGACGTGGTTCTCACGCAGGGCGCCGATCGTGTCCACCATCTCCTCGAAAGTCTCGCCCAGCCCGACCATCAGCCCCGATTTGGTCACGACCTCCTCGCCGGCCATCTCCTTGGCCGTGCGCAGGACCCGGCACGAGCGTTCGAACGTCGACCCCCGGCGGGCCACGCTGTACAGGCGGGGCACAACCTCGACGTTGTGGTTGAACACGTCGGGCCGCTCCGCGATCACCCGGGCCAGCGGCATCTCCTGGCCGCGGAAGTCGGGAGTCAGGACCTCCACCTGGCACCGCGGGGCCTGGCGGCGGATCTGCCTGATAACGCCCACGAACGCGCCGGCCCCGTAGTCCGGCAGGTCATCCCGGTCGACGCTAGTGATCACCGCGTGCCTCAGGCCCATCCGGGCCACGCTGCGCGCCACGCGCGCCGGCTCCAGCGGGTCGAACCAGGTCGGCTTGCCCGTCTTGACGTTGCAGAAGCCGCAGCGGCGGGTGCACGTGTCGCCCAGGATCATGAACGTGGCCGTCCCCCGTTGCCAGCACTCGCCGATGTTGGGGCACGCCGCCTCCTGGCACACCGTGTGCAGGTTCTCAGCCTGGATGAGGGCGCTCAGCTGACGGTACTTGGGGCCTCCGGGCGCCGGCACCTTGAACCACGGTGGCTTCCGGCCCCGGTGAGGCTGCGTCTCCGGCCCGAGAACGGCCAGAACATCGGCCATGCCACCAGGATTGGCCCTGGACCGAGTGGCATGAGGGCGCTCCGTGGTCCGCGTATCCAGGCGCTCTTCGCTCACACAACAGAGGCTACTCCGCGGCAAAGTTGGCACAAGCCGTTACCCACGGGTGACGGGATCGGCGGCAGCATCGGCCACGTGAGCGAGGCTGGTCGAGAGAGTGGACTATCTGACTACTTTCTCGACCAGGCTTCGATTGACGAGGCGATTGCGCATCTGGCCAAGGTCCAGCACACGGTCTTCAGCCTCGACCAGCTGCGCCTCGTTGGGCTCTCGGCCCGTGCGGTGTACAAGCGTGCCGAGCGAGCTCGTCTCCACCGCATCCACACCGCCGTCTACTCCCTCGTCCCCCGGGAGCTTTTGACCCGCCGGGGCCATTGGATGGCGGCGGTCCTGGCCTGCGGCCCTGGCGCCGTCCTCTCTCACCGCACCGCCGCCGCCCTCCACGGCATCAGAGAGACCGCGCGGGCGAATATCGACGTGACCATCCCCAGGAGATCGGCCCTACGCCGCCCCGGCATCGACGTCCACCGCGCCCCCAACCTGCTGCCGCAAGACGTCACCGTCGTCGACAACATCCCCTGCACCTCCGTGGCCCGGACCAAGCTCGACCTGGCGGAGGTCGTCAGCTTCCGGGCGATGGAGCTGGCGATGGACCGCTCCGAGATGCTGGAGTTCTTCGACCTTCGGGCGATTGAGGACCAATTGGCCCGGAATCCCAGCCGCCCCGGCGCAGCCGTCATCAAGCGCCTGCTGGAGGAGCACTACGTCGGCAGCACGCTCACCGAGAGCGAGCTTGAGGAAGCGTTCTACGCCCTCTGCCGGCGCTATCGGCTTTCCAAGCCTGAGTTCCAACAGTGGATTGACCTTGAAGATGGAGGGCCGTTGATCAGGGCCGACTTCGTCTGGCGTCGCCAGCGGGTGATCGTTGAGACCGACGGGGCCAGATTCCACGGCACGGCGCAGGCCAGGGAGCGCGACCCGCGCCGGGACCAGAGGGCGACCGTCGCCGGGTGGCGGCCGATCCGGACGACCAAGAAGCAGATCGTCAGGCGCCCGGATGAGCTGGGACCAAGCCTCGTCCACCTGGTGGGCGTCAGCGGCTGAGGGTGGGCGTCAGCGGCTGAGGGTGGGCGTCAGCGGCTGAGGGTGGGCGTCAGCGGTTGAGGGTGGGCGTCAGCGGTTGAGGGTCGGCGTCAGCGGCTGAGGGTGGGCGCGCGCTGGGGGGCTGTGGGCGGTGGCGCAAGCGCCATCGCCCGCTCCAATCGTGTCCGGGTGACCAGGCGCGGGCGCGCCCCGAGCTCCCGGGCCAAGCAGACGGCGACGCGGCGGCGCAGGCACCGGAGTTGCCCGACTCCCCGCCCGGTCTCGGCAATCAGCGACGTCATCCGCACGTTGCTCAGGCCGCAGGGGACGATCCAGTTGAACGGCTGGAGGTCGTTCTCCACGTTCACCGCAAACCCGTGCGTGGTCACGCCCCGGGCCACGTGCACGCCGATCGAGGCGATTTTCCGGTCCTCCACCCACACGCCCGTGTACTCCGGTCCCTCCTCGGGGCGGGCCCGAGACACGATTCCCTCCTGGGTCAGGGCGGTCACCAGCACGCGCTCCAGCAGGCGGACGTAGGCCACCACGTCGTCAACACCGACGATCGGGTAGCCGACCAGCTGGCCGGGGCCGTGGTAGGTGACCTTGCCGCCCCGGTCGGTGTCGACCACGTCGATCCCCTGGACGCGATACCACTCCTCGCCCATCGGCAGCTCATCGCTGCCCGACCGGCGTCCGCGGGTGTACACGGGCCAGTGCTCCAGCGTGAGGAGCACGTCGGGCACGACTTCCCGCTGCCGAGCCTCGCGCACCTGCTCCTGCAGGGCCAGGGCCTCTCGGTACTCGAGCGTCCCCAGGTGACAGACCCACAGTTCGGGGCCGGTGTGCTGGCTCACGGCGTGAGGTCCTCCAGCCGGCGCCTGAGAGAGGCCAGAAACTGGGCGGCCAGCGCGCCGTCCAGCGCGCGGTGGTCCCAGCTCAGCCCGAAGATCGTCATCGGGCGGATGGCGATCGAGTCGGTGCCCTGACCGTCGGTCAGCACGACCGCACGCTTGATCACGGCCTCGAAGTCGAGAATCGCCACCTGCGGCTGGTTGATGATCGGCGTGGCCATGATCGACCCGTACTGGCCCGGGTTGGTGATCGTGAACGTTCCGCCGCGAACCTCGTCGGGGGTCAGCTGCTTCGAGCGGGCGCGCCGGGCCAGGTCGCGGATCCGAGCGCCCAATCCTTCCACCGAGAGCTCGTGCGCCTTGTGGATCACGGGGACGATCAGACCGTCCTCGCCCAGCGACACGGCAATGCCCAGGTTGATGTCCGCGTGCTGCGTGTAGCGCTCGCCCTCCATCCAGGAGTTCAGGGCCGGGAACTCGCGGAGGGCGTCGATCGCAGCCCGGGCCACGAAGGCCAGCGCGGTCACGCCCAGCCGCTGCCGAGCTGTCTCAACCCGAGCCATGTCGGTCTCGATCCACGTGGTGCACGTGGCCGACACGTCCAGCGAGCGCTTCATGTGCTCGCCGATCTGGCGACGCATCCGGGACAGCTGGCCGCCCGCCGCCACAGCCGGCTCCGGGTCGGGCCGGTAGGGGCTCTCGATGTGCAGCGGCGCCTCCTCCTGAGCCCCGCCATTGCCAGACTCGATGAACGCCAGCACGTCCTGCTTGCGCACCCGGCCGTCCCTGCCCGTGCCGGGCACGCCATCCAGGTCCACGTTGTGCTCCGCGGCGATCCGCTGAACGACCGGGGAGTAGCGGCGGGAGCTGCGGGTCCGTGCGGCCGTCGCCCCGGCCCCGTTTGCTGCACCGGATTCCGGTGTGTCAGGAGCGGCTGGCGCGGAGCCGGACGTGGGGGTGGCTGCGGGAGCGGGCGAAGGAGCGGTGGTGGTGGGGGCTGTGTCGGGCGCCGGAACCGTCGCGCCCTCCCCGCCCCCGCTCACGGCGATCCGGGCCAGCGGAGTCCCCACATCCACGGTCGTCTCCACGGGGACGAGGATCTCGGCCAGGACTCCGCTCACGGGCGACGGCACCTCTGTGTCGATCTTGTCGGTGGAGATCTCGCAGATCGTCTCGTCGGCCTGGATCCGGTCGCCGATCTCAAACCGCCAGGCCACCACGGTGCCCTCGGCCACCGAAACCCCCATCTGGGGCATCGTCACATCAACCAACGTGGCGGCTCCGGCCCCGGCAGATGCCTCAGTACGCGAGGAGCTCACGGCAGGCCTCCCTGATGCGGTCGACGCTGGGCAGGATGGCCTGCTCAAGTGGGGGTGAGAACGGGATCGGGATGTCGGGCGTGGCCACCCGCACGACGGGACCATCCAGGTGCTCAAAACCCTTCTCGGCGATCAACGCGGCGACCTGAGCCCCGGCCGCGCAGGTGAAGTTGGCCTCGTCCACGACCACCACCTTGGAGCAGCGGGCCACCGAATCCAGGATCGCCTCCTCGTCCAGCGGCACGAGCGATCGGAGGTCCAGGACTTCAACCGAGGCATCATCCAGCTCGGCGGTGGCCTCCAGAGCCGTGTGGACCATCGCGCCGTACGCGATTACAACCAGGTCGCGACCCGGCCGCGCCACTCGGGCGGTGAATGGCGTCTCGTATACCCCGTCTGCTACCTCGCCCTTGACTCGCCGGTACAGGTGCTTGTGCTCCATGTAGCAGACCGGATTCGGATCGTGAATGGCCGCGTGCAGCAGCCCCTTGGCGTCCTCCGCGGTCGATGGGGCGACCACCTTTATCCCCGGCGAGTGCATGAACCAGGCCTCGGGGTTCTGGGAGTGGAACGGGCCACCGGAGAACCCTCCACCCGAGGGGAGCCGCACGGTGATCGGCACAGCCAGACCCTGGCGGTAGTGCATCTTCCCGGCCACGTTGACCAGCTGGTCAAAACCGCACGAGATGAAGTCGGAGAACTGCATCTCACACACGGGGCGCAGCCCCACCACCGCGGCGCCGATCGCCGTGCCGATGATTCCCGACTCCGCCAGTGGGGTGTCCATTACCCGGTCCGGGCCGAACTCTTCGATCAGGCCGTCCGTCACCTTGAACGCCCCGCCAAAGACTCCGATGTCCTCGCCCATGACGAGCACGCGGTCGTCGCGGCGCAGCTCGTCGCGCAGCGCGGATGAGATCGCCTGCAGGTAGGTGAGCGTGGTCATGAGGCCGTCTCGCTGCGGGCAAATCCGCTCCACGGGGCCTGCCCGTCGCCGAGCGGCTCGGCTTCGCCCTCGCAGAACACGCCCGCGACGGCCGACCCCGGATCGGGCATCGGGCCGGCCAGGGCCTCCTCGGCCGCGGCGTCGATCTCCGCTCGCACCTCCTTGCGGACCGCCTCCACATCCACGCCCAACGAACGCAGGCGCTCCTCCTGGCGCTCGATCGGATCGCGCTTGCGCCACTCCTCGACCTGCTCCTTGGGCACGTACTTCATGTCGTCGTGGGCGGCGTGGCCGTGCATGCGCATCGTCACGGCCTCGATCAGCGTCGGGCCCTCTCCCCTCAGAGCTCGCTCGCGAGCAGACCGGGTGGCCTCGAACATGACCTCGGCGTCGTTGCCGTCAACCGTCACGCCGACAAACCCGTACGCCTCGGCCCGCTTGACGGGATCGACGGCGAACTGCTTGTCCAGTGGCGTCGAGTAGGCGTACTGGTTGTTCTCCAGGATGAAGATCACCGGCAGTTGCTGCACCCCGGCCCAGTTCATCGCCTCGTGGAAATCTCCCCGGGACGTCGACCCGTCGCCGAACCACGTCAGCGCGACGCGGGGCTCGCCCCGCAGCTTGAAGGCCATCGCCATCCCTGTGGCCACGAGCATCATGTCGGGCAGCATCGACACCATCCCGACGCAGCCCAGGTGCCGGTCGCCGAAGTGGACGTTGCCGTCCCGGCCCCCGGTTATCCCGGCCTCGCGCCCCAGGTACTGGCTGAGGATCCGCGCCGGCCTGACGCCGCGGATGATGTGAGCCGCCAGGTCCCGGTGCAGGATGCACAGGCGATCCTCGGGCGCCATTGCGAAGGCCGCCCCGGCCGACACGGCCTCCTGGCCGTAGCCGTCATAGAAGGAGCCGGGGACCTTGCCCTGGCGATAAAGCGTCATCGCCCGCTCCTCGACGCCCCGCATCATCAGCATGGCGCGAAGCAGCCAGATTCGATCTTCAGGCGTGAGGTGAGCCGACGGCTCGCTCACCAGGGCTACGTCAGACCCGCCGGGATCAGCACCGTCGGCGGGCTTAGCGATGTCAGTCGCCATCCTCTCGTCTTCCCTTCACTCCGTGGCCGGCCGGGGTCTCCAGTCGAGCCAGCTTTCTGGGCTCCGGGATCTCCGGCGGCCCAAATAGTGCAAATCCGAGCTTACTGAACGGATGCTCCGGCACCGGTGGGTTCCGCCCAGCCGTGACCGCGCCTTCTTGCCCAAGCTGCGATAAATCCCGGATGCCTGCCGAAGGGGGTAGCACCTCCACCATGTCCGAACACGTGGCCCCGACCCCGCAGCACGCGCTGGAGCTGCTGATGAGCGGTAACCAGCGGTGGGTCGACGGCCGGCTGGCCCATCCCAACCGATCCGTCGAGCGTCGGCGGGAGCTGGCCGAGGGCCAGTCGCCGTTCGCCACCGTGTTCTCGTGTATCGACTCTCGGGTCACACCGGAGATCGTGTTCGACTGCGGGCTGGGCGACCTGGCGGTCGTGCGCTCAGGCGCCCACGCGCTCGGAGAGACGGCGGTCCTGGGGAGCCTTCAGTTCGGGGTCGACCGCCTGAGGACTCCGCTGGTGCTCGTGCTCGGTCATGAGGGGTGCGGTGCGGTGGTCACGGCGATCGAGGCCGTGGAGCGCGACCAGGATCTCCCAGTCGGGTTGAGCTCGATCGTCGAGTCGATCCGGCCGGCCTACGCGCTCGCCAGCGCCTCGGGCGACTCCGGCGACATCGTGACGCGGACCGTCCAGTCCCACACCCGGCTGACCGTGACGGCGATCAGCCGCGCTCCGCTGATCGACCGACTTGTGGAGGGCGGCACGATCAGAGTCGTGGGGGCGTACTACTCCTTCGAGACCGGAGCGGTCTCCATCCTTGACTGAGTCATCAGCCGAGGCCCGGCCCGAGCGCCCGGTCATCGCCATTCACGCCGGCGCCGGCGACCACGCCGCCGAACTCCGGGGTCACGAGCACGAGTGCCGGGCCGCCCTGCTGGAGGCGCTTGAGTCCGCTCGCGCGGCCCTGGACCAGGGCCTCGACGCCACGCACGCGGTGCAGGCGGCGATCGTGGTGATGGAAAACTTCGAGCTGTTCAACGCGGGGCGCGGGTCCACGCTGTGCTCGGATGGATCGGTGGAGATGAGCGCCGCCCTGATGCGGGGCTTCGACCGCTCGGCCGGCGCGGTGGCGGTGGTCCACCACACCCAGAACCCGATCCTGGGTGCGCGGGCGGTCCTGGAGAGCCCGCAGGTCCTCCTGGTCGGGCCGCCTGCGGATGAGGTCGCGGCCCGGGCCGGGGTGCCTCAGCTCCCCAACGAGCACTTCGTCACCGAGCGACAGCGCGACCGGCTCCGGGACGCGCGGGCCGAGCTTGACCGAGCCACCGTGGGAGCGGTCTGCCTGGACGGTGACGGCCTGCTGGCCGCCGGGACCTCAACGGGGGGAATTCGGGGCCAGCCGCCCGGCCGGGTCGGCGACTGTCCGGTGATCGGGGCGGGCACATGGGCCGACACGCACGCGGCGATCTCGTGCACGGGTGACGGAGAGGCGTTCATCCGGTGCGCCGCGGCCCGCCAGGTGGCGGCGCTGGTGGACCAAGGAACTCCGGTCGCCGCCGCCGCCGAGCAGGCGCTCCAGCTGGTGGCCGAGCTTCAGTTCACCGGAGGCTTGGTTGCTGTGGATGGGCAGGGCAACGTGACCCTGCCGTACATCACTGCGGTAATGCCGCGGGGCCTGTGGCGAGCGGGCCGTGAACCGACGACGTGGGTCCTGTGAGCAGGCCGTCGATCTGATCGGCGGTCAGCGGCCGGGCAAAGTGAAAGCCCTGGCCATGCTCGGCCTGCAGCCGCCGGAGCGCCTCGGCCTGCGCGGGGGTCTCGATTCCCTCGGCCACGGTGACCAGGTTGACGTCATGGGCCAGCTTGATGATGCCGTTCAGAAGGCGCTCCTGGTCTTCCTCATCGCCGAGGCGATCGACGAACGCCTTGTCGATCTTCAGGATGTCGACGGGCAGCTGCTGGAGGTAGCTCAGGGCGGAGTAGCCCGTGCCGAAGTCGTCCACGGCCAGTTTCAGGCCGAGTGCCTTCAGCTCGTGCAGACGGGTCAGGGCCACGTCGTCGGTGCTGAGCAGCACACCCTCGGTTATCTCCAGGACCAGCGTCTGCGGCGGAATACCGGTCTCCTCCAGAATGGCGCTCACGCTGGCCACGAGGTCGGGCGCATGCACCTCCTGAGTGGCCAGGTTCACGGTCACGTACAGGTCAGGGCGGTCCGGGTTCGCCTGATGCCAGCGGCTCAGGTTCCGGCAGGCCTCGCGGAGTACCCATCGGCCGATGCCCACCATCAGCCCGGTCTCCTCGGCCAGCGGCAGGAAGATGGCCGGCGACAGCAGGCCGTGGCGGGGATGGTTCCATCGGATCAGCGCCTCCAGCCCGGAGATCGTGTGGTGGTCCAGGCAGACGATGGGCTGGAAGTGCACTTCAAACTCGTCCCGGTCCAGTGCCGAGTGGAGGTCGCCGATCAGGTCCAGCCGCTGAACGGCCGTGTCGTACATCCGCTCCTCAAACAATTCGCGATGTCCGGGCCCGCGCTGCTTGGCGGCGTACATGGCCAGGTCGGCGTCACGCAGAAGTGCCTGGGCGTCTTTCTCAGGATGGGGAGATCCACCGACCGCCACGCCCACGCTGACGCTCGTCACGAGCTGGCGGCCGGCCGTCTGGAGCGGATCCGCAAGCGCCTTACCGATCCGGTCCACCACGCCGCTCCAATCCTCCGGACGGAGGATCTCAGGCATGAGCACGACAAACTCATCGCCACCGAACCGGGCCAGCGTGTCCTCCATCCGGATGCACCCGGCCATCCGCCGAGCGACCGTCCGCAGGACCTCGTCCCCCACCGCGTGACCCAGGCTGTCGTTGACCCGCTTGAAGTTGTCCAGGTCCAGGAACAGGACGGCCAGCGATCGCCCGTGGCGGCGAGCCGTGGCCAGGACGCGGGTCAGGCGGTCCTCAAACAGGATCCGGTTGGGCAGCCCGGTGACCGCGTCGTGCAGCGCCTGGTGACGGATCGTGGCCTCGGTCTCGGTCCGGGCGATGGCGGCGGCGAGCACGTGGGCCACCGATTGAAGGAACACGCCGTCCTCGTAGTTGAAGTGGCTCCTGCCCCTGGCCTGGACGGACAGCACGCCGAAGGCGGACCCCGGCCCCGGAACCAACACCCCGATACCGCTGGTGATGTCGTTGGACTCAAAGAACGTGGCCTCGCTGAACTGTGAGGCGGCGCTCCAGTCAGACACGATCAAGGTCTGCCTGCGGTCCAGCACGTGTCCCAGCCAGGAGCCGGACGCGGCGATCGCCGCTCCGTTGCGCCTGAAGGACTCCAGCCCCACGCCCCCAAATAGGACGAAGGCGTCCCGCTCGGGGATGTGCTGGTGCAGACCAGCGAAGTCGGCATCGAGCACCCGCTGGACCTCAGAGGCGACGTGCAGAACGAGCTCAGGCAGCTCGCCGCCCTCCAGGGCCTGCGCGCCCAGCGCCGCCACGACCGCCTGTTGTGAGCCCTGCTTGCGGAGCTTGCGCTCGGCCCGCTTTCGCTCACGCGCGTCCCGAGTGCTCATGACCAGATGGCCCTCATCGGCCTGATGGCGGACCGCCGTCTCAACGTCGATCCAGGAACCATCCTGGTGGCGCAGGCGCAGATCCAGCGGTCCGCTGCGAATGCCGTCCGCGGCCGTGGCGCAGCTCAGGCGCAGCCGCCCGAGGTCGGCCGGGTGGACCAGGGCGGCGAACTTCGTGCCCTCCAGCTCGGAGGCCGGATAGCCGAGCAGATCGCCGCCTGACGTCGTCTGAAAAACGATCGTCAGATCGGGCTCGAGAACTGTGATTACGTCCGAGGCGTTCTCGATCAGCGAGCGGATCCCCAGTTCGGCATCCCATCCTCCCGTCATGCCCACGTATATCGGCCCAAAAAGCGGTGTGCTTGAGCCAGCCTCAGCCTGCCCGGGGTAAGCCGTGAAGCGCGCGCCGCCCGCCCGGCCGGGCCGCTGCCCCCGCCCGCCCGGCTATCCCTCCAGCGGCAGGCAGGCCACGCAGAAATCGTGGCCGAACGGGGTCAGGCGGACGCTGCGCTGCACGGACTTGGCCCGGCCCGAACCCTTGACCGCGCTCAGCACCGCAGGCTGCGCCTCCAGCACCTGGTAGCGCACCGGGTCCTCAATCGGCTCCTTGGAGAACCAGATCAGCCCGAGGCGGTACAGATTGTTCAAATACGACGCCACCTGTTCGACCTGGCGGACGCCAGCCTCTTCGCCGATCATGTTCAGCCCTTCGGCCACAAGCCGCGACCCGAGGCCGAGCAGCGGCGAGGAGCGCACATCAACCGCGGCCTGGTCTCCCTCCGTGGCCAGGAGCCTGAGGATGCGGGCCTCATCGGGCGCCAGCTGCTGCAGGATCCAAGCGTAGGCCGGGTGCGAGTCATCGCCGGCCTCCACGTCCGCCGAACGGCGGAGCAATTCGGCTCCGTAGGCGCGCAGCGTCTCGGCGGACATCGTCTGGCCGTCCTCATCCACGGGATGCCGGGCCGGGGTGGGGACGAGGCTCCTGATCCGCTCGTCAAGCTCGGCCACGCCCAGGATGTCCCGGGCGTAGCCCCGGAGTCCGTCGCTCAGATCACGAGCCAGCCGTGTGGCCTCCTCTGGATCCAGCGTCGCCCGAGCCAGTCGCACCGACGTGCCCAGGCTCCACATGGCCGAGCGCAGCCACGCGCCGGCGGCCAGCCGGGCCAGGCCGGCCAGCATCTCCGCCGCCGACTCGTCGGGGGGCGCGTGGTACCGGACCAGTTCGACGTCGTCGGTCATCCGAAGATCCCCAGGTGGATGAGCCCCCCGGCCAGGCCCAGCACCGCGCCGTGGAGCAGCAACAGCCACTCGTCCTCCCGTGTGGCCGTCCGGAGCATGTCAGCGAAGTCCTCAGGCGGCATCTCGCGCATCCGCTCGGCGATCAGCTTACGCATCGTGGCGCTCTGAGCAGCGCTGAACTCGGGATCCGACAGAGGCCCCATCATCGCCTCGGCGGGCTCTGTGGCGAACGACTCTCGGATGGCGTCGTATTCACGCGCGCCCACGGCCACCCGCAGGGCGGGGCGCAGCCGCCCGGCCGCCCGGTCGATCGCCGGGCGCATGGCCCGCTCGATCAGGGCCCGCGTCCGGTCTGATCGCGGGCCGTGCAGAAGCTCATGACCGAACTCCGAGACGGTCAGGATGTCGTCGGCGACGATGCTGGCGTAGACATCCGCCACCTCCTTCTGCCGGCGGACGAACAGCCCCTGCCAGCGCACCGGGCCGTACCGCCAGGGCTTGGCCGGCTCGAAGATCATCCACAGCGCGACCCAGTTGGTCACGTAGCCGATCACGACTCCCAGGATCGGAAGCAGCCACCAGAACGTGACGAAGTGGGTGAGCGCGGCCACGGGGATGCCCAGCACGAAGCCGAACACGAAGCCGAAGTTCTGGATGAACTTCAGCTCCCGCCGGCCCATCTCCAGAAACACCCGATTGGCCAGCTCCGGATCAAAGCGCTTGATCACCATCAGCTTGACATCCACCAGCTGGTCGATGTGTTCGGCGATCTCGTTCGTGAGCGTGGTGACGATCCCGGGGAGCTGGGCCTGCACCCGGTCCACCACCAGCGTCCGCACGCCGGAAGGCAGGTCGTGCCACAGGTGTGGGCTGTTCCCGCGTCATCACGCGCTCGACGATGGCCGGGATCTCGTCCCTGGTGCTGATCACGATCTGCTCGGCGATCTTCTCGGGGTCAAGCTGCTTGAAGAACTCCTTCGGCGTCCCGAGCTTGGCGATCCCGCTGTCCACGGACAGACTTCCCATCTTGGCCGCGCGCGAGGGGACGATGCCCTGCCACCCGATCCCCCCGATCATGATCCCCGGGATCTGGCGCAGCCGATAGGGAAGCGTCCGGGACAGCGCCTGGATCCAGCGGGCGCGGATGCCCCGGAAGTGGACCGGGTAGAAGAGCATCAGCACCCCGGTCCAGTTGGTCGTGTACCCGATCACCCCGGTGACCAGCGGGACGGTTATCAGGGCGATTGTGCTGGTGCCCACGGTGGCTGCACGCTACCCCACGCGAGGGTAGGCTTGGCCGCGCTGTGAGCTACGTCGCGATTGTGACCGGAGCGTCCAGCGGGATCGGCGCGGCCACGGCCCGCCGGCTGGCCCGCGAGCCTGGGGTGGAGCTGATGCTGGTGGCCCGCCGTGAGGACCGCTTGAAGCAGCTGGCGCAGGAGCTCGGCGGCGCCAGGGTACTGGCCGCCGACCTGACCGCGGACGATGCCCCGGAGCGCGTCAGGGAAACCGTCGAGTCCGAGTATGGGCAGCTCCACCTGCTGGTCAACAATGCCGGCGCGGCCTGGCGGGGCAGCTTCGCCGACACCGGCTGGGCCAACGTCGCCCGCCACATGAAGTTGAACTTCGAAGCGCCGGTAAGGCTCACCGAGGCCCTCCTGCCCCTGCTCCGCCAGACCGCCCGGTCGGGCGCGGGCGACGCCCGGCGGGTGGCGATCGTGAACGTGGCCAGCACCGCCGCCCGCGTGGCCCGGCCGGGCACGGGCGCCTATTCGGCCAGCAAGTTCGCCCTGGCCGGGTGGAGTGACTCGCTCGCGGCCGAGGAGGGGGCCGACGGGGTCCACGTGGGCCTGATCCTTCCCGGTTTCATCCGGACCGAGGGGTTTCCGGCCCGGGAGCTCCCCCGCCTGATCGTCTCCAAGCCCGAGGTGGTGGCCGAGGCGATCATGCAGGCTGGGCCCGGGGGGAAGGCGGAGCGCTACGTCCCCCGGCCCTACTGGCTGGCCGCGGCGATGCGGATCCTGGCGCCGGGGCTGGTGCGCAGATCCGTCGCCGGGGGTGCGTTCACGACGTCCACCGGCCACCAGGACCAATAGGCGGGCACCCGCGTCCGACGTTTGGCGTTTGCGTCACACCCCCCGTGACGGAATGTCTATTCACCATCTGGAACTCATGTGCCGCTGGTTGGCTGGCGGTGTGCCGCTGGTTGGGCTGATGGCCCTCCGAGCGTTGACTGACGCGTCAATCGGGAGCGGGACGGGTAACAGCTAGGCTTCCGCCCTTCCCCAAGTGCCGGCAGGAGCGCTTTGATGAGCAAGAGACGTCGCGTCGCCGTCCTGGGCGGCATCAGAATCCCCTTCGCCCGTCAGAACGGGCCATACGCCCGGGCGTCCAACCAGGACATGCTCACTGCCACCCTGGATGCCCTGGTCGGCAAATATGGGCTGGAGGGGCAGGTCCTGGGTGAGGTGGCCGCCGGCGCCGTGCTCAAGCACAGCCGGGACTTCAACCTCACGCGCGAGTGCGTCCTCGGCTCCAGGCTGGCGGCCGAAACGCCCGCCTACGACGTTCAGCAGGCCTGCGGCACCGGTCTTGAGACGGCGATTCTGGTCGCAGGAAAGATCGCCCTGGGCCAGGTCGAATGCGGCGTGGCCGGGGGAGTCGACACGACGTCGGACGCGCCGCTGGCCGTGGGCGAGGATCTGCGCCAGGTGCTCCTGGACCTGAGCCGGGCCCGGTCGACGGGTGCGCGCCTGAAGGCGCTGACCCGGATCCGGCCCCAGCAGCTGATGCCCGAGATCCCCCGAAACGCGGAGCCCCGCACCGGCCTGTCGATGGGCGAGCACACGGCCGTCATGGCCCGCGAGTGGGGGATCGGTCGAGCCGAGCAGGACGAGCTGGCGGCAGAGAGCCATCGCAAGCTGGCCGCGGCCTACGACAGCGGCTTCCTGTCCGACCTGGTGATGCCGTACCTGGGGCTGGAGCGCGACCAGAACCTTCGCCCCGACTCGAGCGTGGAGAAGCTGGCCAAGCTGAAGCCGGCGTTCGGCGGCCCCGAGGGCACGATGACCGCGGGCAACTCGACCCCGCTGTCCGATGGCGCTTCGACCGTCCTCCTGGCCAGCGAGGAGTGGGCCGCCGAGCGTGGCCTGACGATCCAGGCCCATCTGGTCGATGCCCAGACCGCGGCCGTGGACTACGTCCACAAGCGCGAGGGCCTGCTGATGGCTCCGGCGTATGCCGTCCCGCGGCTGCTGGATCGCAACGGCCTGACGCTCCAGGACTTCGACTTCTACGAGCTCCACGAGGCCTTCGCCGCCCAGGTGCTGTGCACGCTCCGGGCCTGGGAGGACCCGGTCTTCTGCCGGGAGCGCCTCGGCCGTTCCGAACCCCTGGGCTCAATCGACCGGGAGCGGATCAACGTCCACGGCGGCTCGCTGGCCGCCGGCCACCCGTTTGCCGCCACCGGCGGGCGGATCATCGCCGGGCTGGCCAAGACGCTTAAGGAAGGGGATCCGGGCGGATCCGGGATCCCGGCCGCCCGCGGCGCGGGCTGATCTCGATCTGCGCGGCGGGCGGAATGGGCGTGACCGCGATCATGGAGGCGGCGTGACCACGGACCTGGAGGTGACCGGTGGCTGATCGCTACGGGCAGCTGGTCAACACCCCGCTGGGCCGGATCATCTCCAAGCAGGTCGGCCTGCCTGCACCCACGCCCCTGGAGCGCTACGAGCCGGGCCAGCGCGTGATCTCGGGTCCGGTGCTGCTCGGCGCCGCCTCCGGGTCTCGTCTGACCGGCGCGGTGGCCTCCGTGCTGGCCTCGATCGGGGCCGAGGTCTCCTCGCCGGTCCAGGACGACGTCCGCCGGGCGGCGGCCGACGCCGGCCTGAGCGCTGGGATCTTCAACCCGGACACGGCGGGCCAGGCGGACACGTTCAAAGCGCTGGTGTTTGACGCCAGCGGAATCAGAGACAGCGCATCGCTCCGAGAGGCGTGGGCCTTCTTCCATCCGACCATCCGCCGCGTTGCGCGCTGCGGCCGGGTGATCGTGCTCGGGACGCCCCCAGAGGGCGGTCGGGACCCGAGCGAGGCGATTGCCCAGCGCGCGCTGGAGGGCCTCGTGCGATCGATCGGCAAAGAGGTCAGGCACGGCGCCACCGCCCAGCTGCTCTACGTGGCCCCGGAGGGCGAGGCCGGGCTCGAGTCGGCGCTGCGCTTCTTCCTGTCGCCCAGGTCGGCGTACGTATCGGGTCAGGCGATCCGGATCACTCCGGGCGACGGGGACCAGCCCGAGGTCGACTGGGAGCGGCCCCTGGCAGGGACGAGTCGCCCTGGTCACCGGCGCGGCTCGGGGAATCGGCCAGGCCATCGCGGAGGTGCTGGCCCGGGACGGCGCGCACATTGTCGCCGTGGACATCCCGGCCCAGGCCGGCGAGCTGGAGAGCGTGGCCCAGGGGGTCGGGGGCTCCTGGCTTCAGGCGGACATCACCGAAGACGGCGCGCCGGCGGCGATCGCGACCCACCTGCTCGAGCACCACGGCGGCGTGGACGCGATCATCCACAACGCCGGCATCACCCGGGACAAGACGCTCGGCCGGATGGACGAGGCGCTCTGGCAGCAGGTGATCGCGGTCAACCTGACGGCTCCCCAGCGGATCGACGCCCAGTTGTTCTCTCGCGAGGTCGTGCGGGAGCACGGGCGCGTGGTGTGCGTGTCGTCGATCAGCGGGATCGCTGGCAACGCCGGGCAGACGAACTACGCCACGTCCAAGGCCGGGATCATCGGGATGGTCCAGGCCTGGGCCGAGCAGCCGGGTCAGCGGGGGGTGACGATCAACGCGGTCGCTCCGGGCTTCATTGAAACCCAGATGACGGCCGCCATGCCGCTGGCCACCCGTGAGGCCGGCCGGAGGATGAACAGCCTCCGGCAGGGCGGGCTCCCCGTCGACGTGGCCGAGACCGTGGCCTGGCTGGCCAGCCCGGCCTCGGGTGGGCTGAACGGCAACGTGGTCCGCGTGTGCGGCCAGAGCCTGATCGGGGCCTAGTGGCTCCTCCGGCAAGTCCGCTCGCATTCGAGTCGCCTCCGGCGGAGGTTTGCGGCGTCCTCGGAGGCTCGCGCAGCGCTGCTGCGCGTCGCCTCCTGCGTCCTTGCAACCCATCCACCGGCGGCGCCTCTCGGTGCGACCGTACCTACCGGAGGAACCACTAGTCATGTCATCCGAGCGCGTTCTCTCCGCCTCGCCTCGGATGCTTCCGCTGTTCGCCCGGGCCGGTGCGGCCATGATCCCCGGGGCCTCGCGCCTGCCGCTGCTCGGCCGGGGCGGTCGTGGCGAGGACGTCCCGGACACGGTGCTGGTCCTGGACGAGGTGTACACCGACCGCGCTCGGCTGGCTGCTTACGACCGGGTGTGCGGGTTCCCGCTGCGCGACCAGCTCCCGGTCACCTACCCCCACATCCTGGCCTTCCCGCTTCAGCTGCGGCTGATGACGGACCCGGCCTTCCCGTTCCCGGCGCTCGGACTGGTCCACATCCAGAACGCCATCCTCCAGCGCCGCCCGATCGTGGCCGACGAGGTCCTGTCTCTGCGTGTCTGGGCGACTGCGCTCCAGTCGCATCCCCGGGGAACTGAGTTCACGCTGCGCTCCGAGGCCCGTTCGGGCCAGGAGCTCGTGTGGGAGGAGTCGTCCACGATCCTGCGCCGTGGGGAGGGCTCCGGCGAGAGACCCCGCCAGGAAGCCGAGTCCGAGGACCCGCTTCCGGTGACCGCCACCTGGCGGCTGCCCGGTGATCTCGGACGCCGCTACGGCAGCGTGTCCGGGGACCTCAATCCGATCCACATCCACCCGCTGAGTGCGCGGCTCCTGGGTTTCCCCTCGGCCATCGCTCATGGCATGTGGACCAAGGCCCGCTGCCTGGCCGCGCTCGATCCTCACCTGCCCGATAGGTTCGGAGTGGAGGTGTCGTTCCGCAAGCCGATCCTGCTCCCGGCCACGGTCCAGTTCGCCGAGCGCTCGCATGAGCCCCGGATCGACTTTGCTGTCCGGGGGGCGGGCAAGGGCACGCCCCACCTGGACGGGCGCGTCAGCTTCGAGTGACCGTCAGTCCTCGGTCTCGGCCAGCTCGTCGAACATCCCCCGCAGGGCATCCAGGACCCGGGTGGCGCTGACCAGCTCGTCGTCGTTGAACTGCGACAGCGCCGCTCGCCATCGGGGCTCGTAGGTGGCGCGGCGCTGGTCGACCAGTGCCTTGCCTCGGGCGGTCAATGAGGTGAGAACGATTCGCTTGTCCTCGGCTGAGCGGATCCGCTGCACCAGCCCGGAGGCGGCCAGGCCGTCCAGCATCTCGGCCGCCGTGGCCGGTGAGACGTCGGCGGCCACTGACAGCTCACGGGAGGACCTCTGCTCGCCGTCGCTGAGGGCGAAGAGCAGGCCGAACTGGGCGTAGCTGAGCTCACCGGGACGGTGAGTCTCCCGACCCCGCATCCGGCGCACGGCGGCCATCGTCGCCTTGAAGGCCCGGCCCAGCTCCTCCATCACGTCGGTCAGGGTGTTGGCCTGGACGGTCACGCGAGCGCCACCTCGAGCGCGGCCTCTTCGGCTGGTTCGATCGCCTCCGGATGCGCGGCCCGCGCTGCCCGCTCCGCCCGGAACAGGACGATCGACGGGATGATCCCGAGTGCCGTGAGGCCGGCGGAAACCCAGAATGCCGTCCCGTACCCGCCGGCCTGCGCGGAGAGCGTGTGCGCGCCGGACAGGGAGCGCTGGAGGACGACGGCCAGTACGGCGGTGCCCAACGAGCCGCCGACCCTCTGAACGACGTTGAGCTGCGGCGTGGCGTCAGGCAGCTCCGATTTGTCCAGGGCCGCGAACGCCGCGGTCATGACGGGCATGAACGAGAAGCCGATCCCCATGCCCCGCACCAGCAGGGCGCACGACAACCACGTGATCGAGGTGTGCGCCCCGATCAGCGCAAAGGGAATCGTGGCCAGTGTGGTCACGGTCACTCCCACGACGGCCAGCGGCCCGCCGCCGAACCGGTCGGCGAGCCGCCCCGCGATCGGCATCACGAGCGCCATCCCGAGGCCCTGGGGCGCCAGCAGCAGACCGGCGTCGAGGACGCTCTCATGGCGGATGTGCTGCCAGTACAGCGGGAGCAGGATCATGCCCCCGAACAGCGCGGCGCCCAGGAAGAAGGTGGCCGAGGACGCGGTCCAGAACGTTGGTCGCTTGTACAGGCGAAGGTTCAGGAGTGGATTGGGGACCTTGAGGGCGTGAAGGATGAAGGCCCCTGTCAAGCCCAGTCCGGCCAGGATCGGCAGGATCACCTTGAGCGACGTGAAGCTCCCGGTGCTCCCGACCTCGGCCAGCCCGTAGGTCAGCAGCGGCAGCCCGAGCGCCATCAGCACCAGCCCGCGGAAGTCCAGCGGACGAGCCCCGGCGGCCTTGGGGTGGGGGAGGAACCGCATCGCGGCGATCACCGCGATCACGCCGATCGGGACGTTGACGTAGAAGATCCACCGCCAGGAGGCGTTGTCGATGATCAGCCCGCCGATCGTGGGGCCCAGGATCGGGGCCAGCATCATCGGCATTGAGACGATGCTCATCACGCGGCCCATCCGACTGGGGCCCGCGGCGCCGGCCATCATCATCATCCCGAGCGGCATCAGCATCCCGCCGCCGACGCCCTGGATGACCCGGAAGAGGATCAGCTCGGTGGCCGAGGTGGAGATGCCGCACAACATCGACCCGGCGGTGAACAGCACGAGCGAGGTGATGTACATGCGCCGGGGGCCGAAGCGCTCCGCCGCCCAGCCGCTCAGGGGGATGACCGCGGCCAGGGCGAGCATGTAGCCCGTCACGACCCACTGGATCTGGGAGATCGTGGAATGGAGGTCGTGGCCCAGGGTGGCCAGCGCGACGTTGACGATCGTGGTGTCGAGGACCGACATCGCCATCCCGAGGATCACGACGCTGCTGATCACCCAGACGTGGGATTCGATGCGGTTTCCGTAGGCGCTGGCGCCATTGGTCGTGCTCACAGCGACGTGCCCCCCCTATCGAAGCGGTGCTCGAGCGCGGCGACGTTTCGGTGCCAAACCATTCGGTTCCGAACTATATCAGAGTCGGGTCACCCCACCCTGGGGAGTCGCCACCACACCCTCGGGAGTCGCCAGCCGCCCACGGCCGCTCGGTCAGGCCGGAATCAATGTCTCCGGAATCGATGTCTGATAGACACGGCGCCGATGGCGGGAACTAACAGGTAGCGGAGATCGGTTTGCTCCTGGCCTGGGTGGCGTTCCCACTGGTGCTGGCGTTGGTCGGCGCTGGTTGGGGACTCCTGTGTGGCGATCTGTTCGGCGCGCCGATCGATGGGGCGCTGGTGGTCCCCCTGGGGGTGGCGGCCGTGATCGTGGTGGCGGGGCTGCTGACGCTGTCGTCGGCGATAGCCCCGGCGACCGTCGTGGTGGTGGCCGTGCTGGGCGTGATTGGGTTGATCCGCCACCGCGACCGGCTGCTGCGCCTGGATCCTTGGGCGGTCGGCCTGGCGGTGCTGGTGCTGCTGGCCTTCGGTGCGCCGGTGATCCTCTCCGGGCAGGCCACGTTTGCCGGCTATCAGCGGCTCGATGACACGGCCACGTGGCTCTCGATCGTGGATCGGGTCATGAGCCACGGCCGGTCCCTGGCGGGCCTGGCGCCCTCGACGTACCGGTTGAATCTTCACGAATACCTCTACGGGATGGGATATCCGCTGGGGTCATTTCTGCCTCTGGGCGTGGGACGGGCACTGGTGGGGGTTGACGGCGCGTGGGTCTTTCAGCCGTATCTCTCGTTCTGCGGGATGCTGGTGGGGCTCGTCGTTTACTGGATGGGCCGTCGGCTGATACCGGCCCGGTGGCTGCGGGCGCTGGTGGCGTTTGTGGCCGCGCAGCCGGCGTTGCTCTACGGCTACAGCCAGTGGGGCGGGATCAAGGAGCTCTGCGCCGCCTACCTGGTGGTGCTGCTGGCGGCGGTTGCCTCACAGGCGGTGGTCTTCCGGCGATCCGGCGAGAGCCAGAGCCGGCGGGCCAGAGTGGGTCCGCTGGCAGTGGTCTGCGCGGCGGCGGCCATCACCCTCGGCCCCGGAGCGGGGGCCTGGCTGGCCCCGGCGCTCGGCGTGGTGGTGGTGTTCTGGTTGTGGCGCGCGCGCCGGGGCGGCTCGCTCCGGGGAGCGTGGATAGATGTCGGGGCGTTGGCCGGTGGCGTGGCGGTGGCCATGCTGCCGGTGTGGCTGTCCCTTGGGCGCTTCCTAGCCGGCAGCGGCGAGCTCTTCCAAAGCCAGTCGGCGAACTCCGCCCACGGGGAGAGCGGGCTGGTCAGCCTGTACCACCCCTTGAGCGTGTTCCAGCTGGGCGGGGTATGGCCGGTGGGAGACTTCCGGCTCACGGCGGCGGCGGCCGCGACCGTGCCATTCCTGGTGGTGGTGTGGATCGGAGTTCTCCTGGCCTGGCTCTGGCGGGTACGCGATGAGGTGGCGCTGGCGATCTACCCGGGTCTGGCCGTCTTGGGGTGCCTGATTGTGTGGCTGGCGGGCAGCGACGCCTGGGTCGTGGCCAAGGCCATGGCGATCGGTTCGCCGGCCCTGCTGGCCGTGGGAGTGCTCGGGGCCGGGGGCCTGGCCGGGAGGCGGGTCTCGACCGCACGTCGGGCGGCCGGCGCCGCCGTGCTCGCGGTGGCCGGCGTGGGAGTGCTGTGGTCAAACGCGCTGGCCTACCACGACGTCACGCTCGCTCCCAGGCCTCGGCTGGCTGAGCTCCAGCACGTGGCGCACCTGCTCCAGGGTCGCGGCCCGACGTTCATCAATGAGTACGAGATCTACGCCGACCGGCACTTCCTGCGCGACGGCGCCCCGGTGGAGCCGGCGGAGTACCGCACCCAGCTTCTGGCGCTGACCGACGGGCGGCTCCTGACCAAGGACGCCCAGGCCGACCTCGACGCCTTCCCGGTCGGGACGCTGGATGGGTTCCCCTCGATCGTCACCAGGACCTCCCCGGTTGAGAGCCGCCCACCGTCGATCTACCGGCTGCGCTGGCAGGGCACCTACTACCAGCTCTGGCAGCGCCCCGCTCATCCCGCCACCACGATCCTCCAGCACGTGTCCCTCGGGGGCTCGACCACCCACCCGTTCTGCGGTCAGTCCACCTCCGGCTACGAGCCGGTGTGTCCGACCCAGCCCGCGGGCGTCGCCTCCTGTCGGCTCCTGAAGCAGCTGGCCCAGACCGCCTCCAAAGAGCACGCCGAACTCGTCGCCTACCAGCGTCCGGCGCCGGTCGTGGCGCTGGCCGACCAGACGAGCTGGCCCAGCCCGTGGGAGCACGACCCGTCGGCCCACACTCTGACCCCCACTGCCCCCGGCACACTGATCGCCCGGATCCGGGTGGACGGCGGACAGCGCTACGCGCTCTGGCTTGGCGGCTCCTTCGCCCGCGGCTTCCAGGTCAGCCTCGACGGTCGGCGTGTCGGTCAGGTGGCGGACCAGCTGCAGGCCCTCGGGCAATACATCGAGGTCGGGCAGCGCCGCCTCCTTCCCGGCACCCACACGATCACCCTCACCTACCCCCAGGCCGATCTTGGCCCGGGCAGCGGAGCCCAGGAGACGCTGCTCAGCGCGATCGTTCTGCAGCCGCTCCAAGCGCCCGCCAGCACGATCATCACCGCCACGCCGCAGCACGCCGGCACGCTGTGCGGCCGAAGCCTGGACTGGATCGAGCTGGTGGCCAGGGCGCCGGCCTAGAGCTCACCGGTCTGTCGATCCCGCGACGCCGGTCTACAGTTTCTTGCAGATGAGCGATTTTTCCCAGCTCGGCCTGGAGCCTCGGATCCTGCAAGCCGTCCGCGACGTGGGCTACGAATCGCCGAGCCCGATCCAGGAGCAGGCGATCCCGCCGCTGCTGGAGGGCAAGGATGTGATCGGCCAGGCCCAGACGGGGTCTGGGAAGACGGCGGCCTTCGGCCTGCCGATGCTCGAGTACGTCGACCCCTCCGAGCACGAGGTGCAGGCCCTGGTCCTCACCCCAACGCGCGAGCTGTGCATCCAGGTCACCCAGGCCCTGCGCGCCTATGGCGCCCGCAAGGAGGTTGACGTGGTGGCCGTGTTCGGTGGGGCGCCGATCCGCTCGCAGCAGTCGCAGCTGCGGGCCGGTGGGCACATCGTGGTCGGGACCGTGGGCCGGGTCAAGGACCTGATCTCCCGCCATTCCCTGATGCTCCACTCCTGCCGCTTCGTCGTCCTGGACGAGGCCGACGAAATGCTCGACCTGGGCTTCCTGGAGGACGTGGAGCGAATCCTGTCCCTGACTCCGTCCAGTCGCCAGACCGCTCTGTTCAGCGCCACCATGCCCCCGCCGATCCGCCGCCTGGCCGACAAGTACCTGTATGACCCGGTGCTGATCAAGGTCCAGGCGGCCACTCTGACGGTTGACACCGTTGAGCAGTTCGCGCTCGCCGCACCGGCCCGGGAGAAGGTGGATCGGCTGATCGAGGTTCTTCAGAGCGAGCGCCCCCCGCAGGCGATCGTGTTCGTGCGGACGAAGATTCGCTGTGACGAACTCCACCGCAAGCTCCGGGACCGGGGTTTCGACGTCCGGGCGCTGCACGGGGATATGACCCAGGGGGCGCGGGACGGTGTGATGATCTCATTCAAGGACGGGCGCCTGCCGCTGCTGGTGGCCACCGACGTGGCCTCTCGTGGCCTGGACATCTCGGGCGTCTCGCACGTGATCAACTTCGACGTCCCGACCTCCCCCGACGTATATGTGCACCGGATCGGGAGAACTGCCCGGGTGGGCCGGAGCGGCCGGGCCATCACGCTCTACGAGCCTCGGCAGCGGCGCGATGTGGAGGCCATTGAGAAGCACGCTGGGGTCAAGCTGTCAGGCTGGGTGAGCGGCGCGCACGTCGCCCCGGAGCCGGTGGTGGCCAGGCCGCGACGCCATTCCAAGCCCCGCATCTCAATCAACGGCGACGGCCCGGCCAGCAAGCTGATCGTGACCGCCGGCCGCCGCTCGGGCCTCGAGCCCTCCGACATCATCCATGCCATCACGGCCGCGACCGGGCTTGACGGTGAGGCGGTCCGGAACGTTCGGATGCTGGAACACTTCGCGTTCGTGGAGGTTCCCGCCTCTGAGGCTCAGCGCGTGGTCGAGCTGGTCACCGGAGCCGAGATCCGGGGGCAGCGGCTTCGCGTCGAGGCGGCGTCCTCGTAGGCTCACCGCTCGAACTCGGCGAAGCGCAGGTACACCTCCTCTGATCGGCGCATCAGCGCCTCCAACCGCGGATCCGCGAGCATCGATCGGACGCGCGCAGCTCGCTCGTCCCGGGCTTGACCGGGGATCGCCGCCCGGCCCTCCCCGATGCCGATGGATCGGTTGTACGCGACTAGCTTCGCGAACACGCGCTCGCGCGAGCTCGGATCATCTGGGAAAGGCTCGAACGACGTTCCGAAGCGCGCGTTGACCGCTTCTACGACCTCGCCGAAGCGCGAGGTGATCCGCTCGAAGGTCGCTACCACCATCTCCTCCGCCCGCGGCAGCAGGCGATCGTAGAAGCGCACAAAGGAGATCAGCTCGTACCGGAGATCGACGTCGTCGAACCGCGCCGCCTCCGAGGCGATGGCATCGGCTGGGCGTCGGACGAGCACGACCACGGGCTTGCCGAGCCGCAGGCCCTCCAACACCTGGGCCGGGCTGTGGATGTGGCTGGCCACCTTGGTTTGTGGATTGACCAGGAGCAGAGCCTCTCTGGCAAAGCTGTTACCGCAGCCGGGCCGACCCTCGATGACCAGGTCGGTGTCCCGGTCGATGACCGGCCATGACCGCTGCCTGTGCCGCTGGTACGCCGAATACACCGCCGGTTGTCGCTCCAGCAGCGCATACCAACCCCGATGTGCGCGTCGGTACGCCGCTGAATTCTTGACCGCGCCCACCGGTCCACACTATCCGCTCGCCGTCGCCGCGCCCCGGGTCCAGCATCCGGGTAGGCTGGCCCGATGAGCACAGCCAACATGAACACCAGCCAGGGGACCGTCGTGGTCGAGCTGTTTGACGACGACGCCCCCGAAACCGTGGCCAACTTCCGCAAGCTGGCCTCAGAGAACTTCTACGACGGGGTCATCTTCCATCGGGTGATCCGGGACTTCATGATCCAGGGCGGCTGTCCCGAGGGCACGGGCCGGGGTGGTCCCGGATACACCTTCAAGGACGAGTTCAACGACCATAAGATCGTTCGGGGCGCCCTGGCGATGGCCAACGCCGGGCCCAACACCAACGGCTCCCAGTTCTTCATCGTCACCACCCAGAGCGCGCCCTGGCTCGACGGCAAGCACACCGTGTTCGGACAGGTGACGGGTGGGATGGACGTGGTGGACGCGATCGAGGGCCTGCCCACGGATCGCCAGGACCGTCCCACCGAGCCTCCGGTGATCGAGTCGATCGAGCTCGATCCGGCCTAGCGTCCGCCGGCCCGGCGGGCAGGATTCCGCGTTCGGATGGCGAACGCGGAGGGTAGTGCTGTCGCGACGGACCCGGATAGTCCAAATCGAGCACCGGATCGCTCGGCTTGACCAGCACGCCGCCCGGCTGCTGCAGCGCGAGCACCAGACCGCCCACGAGGTCTCCGTCCTGCGGGAGTCGCTGGATGAGACCGGCCCCCGGATCCGGGCCCGGCGAACCCGCCGCGCGCTCGGGCGCCAGGAGGCGCGGCTCGGGCGCCTGGAGGCCCAGCGGCGTGAGCTCGTCAACGATCAGATCCGGTGGATCCTGTTCGCCCTTCAGGACCAGGCCCAGCACACGCGCGACGAGCTGGATCGCCAGCTGGACCGGCTGGCCCCGGTCCAGGAGCAGTGGGAGCGACTGCGGGCCACGTTCGACGCGCTCGAGCGGGCGATCAGCGGGCCGGCGTTCGACTCGCTGGCCGACCACTGGCAGGGACAGCTTGAGATCCCCGAGTTCCCGCTGGCCCAGCAGGCCGGTTACTCGAAGCCCTTCCCCCAGCACGCGCTGATCTTCTGAGGGCGCGGGGCGCGCCGGGCGGGACCGGGCCGTCCGAACCTAGCCCTCCCACCTGAATCCGACCGCGTCCGCGGCCGGCGGCAGCGGGCTCGTCGGCAGTGCGGCCACCACCTCGTTCTGGTTGAAGGCGACCGGGGCAAGATCGTTGGGGGTGTCGGGGTGAAACAGCGAGGCCAGGTACTGAGCCTGGCCGCGGCCCGGGCCGAGCTCGAACTGACCGCCCCCGTAGGCCCCGATCCCGTGCTCGGCGCAGTAGTCGTACATCGCGCAGAGCGCCGGGAGCCCGCCCATCCGAGACGGCTTGATGTTGACCATCCGGGGCGGGAAGGGCAGCGCCTGCACATCCGCGATCGAGTGGATCGGGGCGTCCCAGGTGATCCTGTCGTGATACGGAGCCAGCACCTCGGCGGTCTCCGGCGTGACCACGTCCGGATCCTCGATCCAGGCCTCCGGGAACGCCTCGACCACCCGCCGATAGAGCACCGGGTCCGCCGGCTGGTCGACGATCGTCCCCCGGTACAGGCTCTTGAAGTCCACCGAGTCGACCGCCCCGGTCCCGACCAGAGCCTGGATCAGCTCCGGGGTCCACGAGCTCGTGGGATCGAGCTTGAAGCGCAGCGTCGGATAGTGGGCCAGCCGCTGCTCGACGGGCTCCAGACTGGGCGGCTCTCCCAGCCGGAGCGAGACCACAAACGTGACCGGCTGGAGCTCGCGGCCCAGAGCCTGGTGCAGCGGCTGACCGGCCTGGCGGAGCGCCAGGTCCAGGGCAGCGCTGTGAAACGTCCAGCGGCGGTAGAGCCGGGACACGTCTCTCTGGGGAGCCACGGGGAAGAGGTCGAGCGACTCGATCAGCGCGCAGAACTCGGCCAGCGTGTAACGACCGGCCAGGGCCTGAACGGGACCAGCCGCCTGAAGGGCAATGTGGTCCTCCCCGTCGTAGACGACGTCCTCCCCGACTCCCTCAAGGCCCGCGCCGTGCAGGTGCACGACCGTGCTCAGACGCTCAAACCCGCTGGAAACCGAGGCCTTAAGCGGTTCCAGCGAATAGCCCTCGACCTCCAGCGGGAGGTCGGCGAGCAGGTCAAACGTCTTCATGCTGGGCTCCTCGCTCCAGCCGGGCCACGAGCTCCTCCAGCCGCAGCTCCTCGAGACCCTGGCTGACCGCGTCGAGCTCGCCGGCGCAGTACTCCACCAGGTCGCGTCCCTCCTTCACCAGGTCCAGCGTCTCTCGCAGCCCGGCGTCGCCCGAGTCAAGGCGTCGGATGATCTCCTCGATCCGGGCCACGGCCGTCTCATACGTCCGGTCCTCGGTCACGGCGCCTCCTCGGCCTCGCCGACGCGGGCCGCCACGCGGCCATCACGGAACCGCAGCCGGAGGTCGCGGGCCTCCCGGGCCGAGGCGACGCTGGTCACGGGATCCCCGGTTCGGTTCTCGACCAGGGCATAGCCCCGGGACAGTGTCCGCTCCGGATCGTGGGCGCCCAGGGCCAGGGCCAGTCGCTCCAGCTCGCTTCTCCGTCTCGACCTGCTCGGAGGCCCGGGCCCGGGCGGCCGTCCGGCCCAGCACCAGGAGATGCACCGAGGCCCGCTCCTGGCCCTTCTCACACGACCGGCGGGCGCTGGCCCGGAGCTCCCGGAGCATCTGGTGAAGCCGCGTTCTATGACGGGCCACGTGCTCGGCTGGGGCCCGGGACACATGGGCCAGCGCCCGGGCCCGGTCCACGATCGCCCGCTGTCCGTGGCTGCCCAGGCGGCGGGCGTGGCCGGTCAGGGCGATGCGGGCGGCCAGGCAGTCCAGCGGGACGGCGGCCTCGGCGGCGTGCGTCGGCGTTGAGCAGCAGACGGCGGCCACGTCATCTATCAGGGTGCGGTCCGTGTGATGGCCGACGGATGAGATCACAGGCACCCGGAGCAGCGCCACCGTCCGGCACAGCCCCTCGTCGCAGAACGCGAACAGGTCGGCCAGCGAGCCACCCCCCCGGGCCACGACGATCACCTCGACCTCCTCGACCGCGGCCAACTCGCGCAGCGCGGCCGCGATCCGAGGAGCGGCCTGGCGGTCCTGGACGGGGGCGAACGCCCACACCAGCCTCCCCTGCCAGCCCCGCCGCCGGAGCCCGGCCAGCACGTCGTCGCGCGCCTTGCCCCGTTCGCCGGTCACGACCCCGATCGTTCGGGGCAGCAGCGGACGGGACAGCCGCTTCTGGGGTTCGAACAGGCCCTCGGCCGACAGGCGGCGGCGGAGCCGCTCCAGTTGGACCAGCAGGTCTCCCTCGCCGGCCACGCGGAGCTCGGTGACCGAGAAGCCGAACGAGGGCGAGGCCGTCGCGCTCCCCGGGTAGTAGTCACAGCCTCCGCCGACGACCACCCGCAGGCCATCGGCCAGCGTGATGCCCAGCGCGGCGAACTCGTTCTGCCACATCGAGCAGGGGAGGGCTCCGCGGGCGTCCCGCAGCTCGAAGTAGACCTTGGTTCGCCCCGGGCGGAGGTTCCACACCTCGCCCACCAGCTGGACACGGGTGAACTGGCGCAGCCGGTCGCGGAGCCGGGCGGCGTAGGAGCCGACCGGATACGGACCGGGGAGGTCGCTGTCAGGGGATGCTTCGGCGCCCAGCGGATCGGGGGTGACGCTCACCCATCCCAGGCTATCTCGCGGCCGTGACGGTCACGGACACATTCCTCGCGCCCGGCTTGTTGCGGAGATCGAGCGTCGCCCGACCCGAGCGGGTCACGCTGGCGCCGCTCACCTTCACGTGGTAGCCGCGCGGATAGTGCAGTGCCGGGAGGTAAACCTCCGTCGTCAGCCCGGTCGCCGATCGGCCGTTCGGGAGCCTGGACGCGTAGTGCAGCGTGAACGTCCCGGTGGCGCTGTCCCATTCCCACCCCGACGGCGTGCCCGCGATCACCTGCGGGTACGGCCGGTCCAGTGCGACCAGCAGCGGGCGGTCCTGATTGCGGCCGCCGGGCTGGCCGCGTACGTTGGGCACCAGGTTGTTGTAATCCCAGAACACGTCGCCCAGCATGTCCTGATCGAACTCGGCTGTCTGGCGGTCCACCACCCCGGTGTCGTCGGTGGCGCCCCACTCGCTGTTGAGCAGGGCCGTGCCGCTCCGCCGCTGATACGCCATCGCGTTGTTCAGGTTCAGCTTCTCCTCGACGGCGCACCCGGGACCGTTGCCGGGGACGGGCGGGAGCGCCGCGGCGGCTCCGTCACCCAGGCAGTACGTGTGGAAATCAAATCCCGTGTTCGAGTCGCCCCCCTGGGGGTCCCGGAGGTTCGTGTTGGCCGCGAAGTCGAAGAACACGTTGGGCTCGATCCAGATCAGATGGTCGGGGTCGGCCGCCCGCAGCCTGGGGACCACACGCCGGTACCAGGCGCTCAACATCGCGTCGAAGCCCGGACAACCGGCCGGGCCGGCGCACGTCGTCCACTGGGTCCCGGCGTTGGGCTCGTTGAAGGTGTCGTAGCCGAGCAGATACGGCTGGCGGCGGAACCTGGCCCCGTAGAACGCCAGCATGGCCGCGAAGCGATCGGCGATGCCGACGCCGTCAGGACCGCTGGCGTCGGCCCAGAAGTTGTCGAAGGCGCGCTGCTGCGCGGGGTCTCCGAGCATCCCGAATCCGTAGCCCAGGGCGGGGTTGGGCAGCCCGTCGGTCAGGGTCGCCCAGGCGGGAGCGCCGTCGATCCCGTTGGCCGCAAGACCCCAGTCGTCCTGGTGCCAGTCCAGGAGCGTGTAGATGCGGTGGGCGGCCAGTAGCCGCACCGTCCCCAGGATGGAGGCCAGATAGCGCTGGCTGAAAACGCCCGGCCGGGGCTCGATGCCCGACCAGTTCATCCCCAGCCGCACGAGGTTGAACCCGTGGCCGGCCAGGAAGTCGGCATCCTTGATCCCGAACCCCATGGCCGCGGGGAGGTTCGGCGGCGAGTAGTCCATCACCCCGACCCCGTGGAAGATCCGCACGCGTCCCTGGGAGTCGACGATCCACCGGCCGTCATGGCCGAGCAGCGTGGGATCGGCCAGCGCAGCCGGCGCCCCCAGGGCAACGATCGCCAAGGCGCAGATCACGGCGCGTCCCATTCTCATCCCGCGGGCGCAATATAGGGAGCGGCCTGGGGCGCTGCGCCGGTGGGGGGCGCGCCGTGCGCGCCCCCAGGATCGGCACATGTGCCGATCCTCCGGGCGGTGCATGCACCGCCCGGGGCCAGGCTGCATGCAGCCCGGCCTACGTCGTGGGCTCGCCCGGCAGGGCCGGAGGCTGAGCGTCGCTCAGAACGTGCGGGTTGGCCACCTCGGGTCGGCGGGCGAAGAACTTCGGGAAGAACGGGATTGACGCGAACATCAGCACGATGCCGACGACCAGACCACCGACGCCGACGAAGATCGGAGTCTGAATGCCCAGGATCGGCTTGGAGTAGTTGGCCCCGACCTTGCTGTAGGTGCTGTACGCCTTGATCCCGATGTACGCCATCATGCCGCCACCCACGAGCGGGACCAGTCCGGCAAACACGAAGTTGCGCACGCTCTTGAACAGCTCGCGCCGGAAGTACACGGCGCAGGCCAGGCCGGTGAACCCGTAGTAGAAGCAGACGGCGAAGCCCAGGGCGGTGATCGTGTCGCCCAGGACGTCCTGGTTGGGGTTGAAGGCCAGCAGGGCCACCGTCCACAGGATCGACAGCCCGCCCATCAGCAGCGTGGAGAAGCTGGGGGTCAGAAATCGTGGATGCACACGGCCAAAGGCCGACGGGATCGAGCCCCACTTGGCCATCGAGAGCGTCGTCCGAGCCGTCGGGAGGATTGTGGTCTGGGTCGAGGCCGACGCGGACGTGAGCACGCTGATGACCAGCAACTTATCCAGGGGCGAGCCGAAGACGCCCTTGCCCAGCGCGTTCAGGACATCGCTGGAGTTCCCGGCCAGAAACTTCGTCCCGTGGTAGGCCTGGGCCGCGGTGCTGACCAGGACATAGATCGCCAGCAGGATGAACGTCGAGACGACGGCGGCCTTGCCGGGTCCGCGGTGTCGGTCCCTGGACTCCTCGTTGACTGCGACGCCCGAGTCCCAACCCCAGTAGATGAAGATCCCCAGGAGCACGCCCGCGATCAGCGAGTTCCAGCCCAGATCGAAGGGGTTGAACCAGGACCCGCGGACGTGGATCGAGTGCAACGGGTTGTTCGAATACACCTTGACCAGGGCCACGATCACGAACAGGACCAGCGTGAAGATCTCGAGGCTGAGTAGGAACTGCTGTATCCGAGCCGAGAGTTCGATCCCCCGATAGCAGATCCAGGTCATCAGGACGATCCAGATCACGGCGCCCGCGATCAGTCCGAAGTTGGAGGGATGTCCGTTCCAGAGCGAGAACGTGTACAGACTGGCGATCGCGGCCAGCGAGGCCATCACGATCACGTCGGCCAGGAAGATGGCCCACCCGTTGACCCACCCGACCCACGGTCCGAAGGCCCGGGTCACCCAGGCGAACGTCGTGCCGGCGTCCGGGTCGGCCAGGTTCAGGAACCGGTAGCCGATCGACACGAACAGGATCGGGATGAAGGACACGATCAGGACCGCGGGCGCGTGCACGCCGATGCCACCGACGGCCACGATGAACCCCAACGTCGCGGCCAGGCTGTACGCCGGCGCCGTCGAGGCGACGGCGATGACCAGGTTGGACGCATAGCCGAGGGCGTTGGCCTTGAGACCCTTGGCCCCGGGGGCCGTGGGATCGACCACGGTGGACTCAACGACTGGAATTGCTGCGCTTTCCACCAGCCCTCCTTCTCTTCTGTCGCGAGCCCGCCCGGGAAAGGTACGGTAAGCATGCCATGAGTGGCAACAGCGACCAGTCCCTGCACGTCGCGGTCCTGGGCGCCTCAGGGACGATCGGCCCGGCGATCGTGCGAGACCTGGCCCAGTCTGAGGAGGTCGCCGGGCTCGTGCTGCTGGACCTGGATGAGGCCCGCGCAGCGGCGGTCGCCGAGGCTCATGCTCCCGGGCGAGCCCGGGCCTGGGCCGTGGATGCGCGCAATGGTGAGGCGTTGCGCTGGGCTCTGGAAGACATCGACGTGCTGGTCAACTCGGCCTCGTACCGGCTCAACATCGAGGCCATGGAGGCCTGCGTGGGCACCGGCACGCACTACCTGGACCTGGGGGGCCTGTATTGGATGACCCAGCGCCAGCTCGAGCTCAGCGAGGCCTTTGAGCGGGCCGGGCTGGTGGCCATCCTGGGCATCGGATCCAGCCCGGGCAAGACGAACCTGATGGCCCGTCGAGCCGTGGACGAACTGGGCCCCCAGGCGTCCGTGCGGTCAATCGACGTGATGGCGGCGGGCCGGGATCCGGGCGCACCGGATGACGGACGACTGCACCCGCCGTATGCCATCCAGACCCTCGTGGACGAGCTCACGCTGGAGCCGATCGTGATCCGGGACGGCCAGGCCGAGGCGGTGGAGCCGATGTCCGAGGGCGGCGAGGTCGACTTCGGGGAGCCGATCGGCGCAGCGGCGACGATCTTCACGCTGCACTCTGAGATGGCGACGTTCGCAGACAGCTTCGGATGTCAGGGCGGGAGCTTCCGCCTGTCGCTGGCCGGCCCGCTGCTGGAGCGGCTGAAGGGACTGGTCGGCGCCTCGGCAGAGGACGTGGCCGCGGCCTCTCGGGAGGCCGCTCCGCAGTCCCACCAGACGGTGTCGGTCCACCTCGTGTCGGTGGAGGCCGAGGATGGACGGACCTGCACCCTGAGGGCGCTGACCCGTCCCCACCTCGGCCTCGGAGGCTCGGTGGTTTCCACGGCGACGCCCGCTGCGGCGGCCGTCCGGCTGCTGGCCCGAGGCTCGGTTCAGGCCCGCGGCGCGCATCCCCCGGAGCGGTGCCTCGACCCCGAGGAGATGTTCGACGAGCTCCGGGCCCGCGGCTGCACGTTCAGCGTGGAGCTGAAGAGCTAGCGTCGCGACACTACGGCGCGGTCAGGCTGGGCAGCGCATCCAGGCCGTCCTCGGGCGGGTGGCCGCGGACCTCGCCCGCGTAGGCCAGCCGGTCCAGGCGCGCGATCTCACGCTCGCCCTCGATCCGGGCCGGATGGCCCGGCGGGAGATCCCGGATCAGCGTGCGGATCCGCTCGCGCAGCTGTAAGGCGAAGTGCGGCGTGGACGCGCCCATCAGTTGGCGGACGTCGTCGACCGTGACCTCGCGGCCCGGGATCAGGCGATCGGGGTGCTCTGCCTGACTCATGCCGACCCTATTTTTGCGGCACCGCCTCCAGCAGTGCATCCACCTGCGCCTGGACGGGGACCGAGACGGCCTGCTCGTTGCCGATAATCCAGGCGTGGTTGTACACGGCGGCCGTTGGGCCCTCCTGTGTGTAGCCGGGCGTGGCGTAGTTGAGGAAGAAGCTCAGGATCGATGACGGGAGCGCGGAGGCGGTGTCCAGGACCAGCTGTACGCCGAACGAGCCGCTGGCCGACAGGGGCGCCGAGGCGGCCGCATCCAGCGGCTGCTTCTGGTTCAGCAGGACGTAGCCGTGCCCGGGGCTGCGCAGCGCCCAGCCGAAGCTGCCGGGGACATGGGCGCAGGGCTGGCCGTTGGGGCACGGTGGGTCGCGGTAGATGGCGAAC
Source organism: uncultured Solirubrobacterales bacterium (assembly GCA_963705785.1). Taxonomy (GTDB): domain Bacteria; phylum Actinomycetota; class Thermoleophilia; order Solirubrobacterales; family Solirubrobacteraceae; genus Palsa-465. The sequence goes on from CAVPKV010000035.1 coordinate 32,932, forward strand.
GCCACCGAGCTCGCGGCCGGGTCGGTTCCGCTGATTCGCTTCACCGTCCCGTACTTGCCCAGCTGCTTGGTCACGCTGTCCGGGATAACGCTCGTCGGGCCCAGGACGTAGATCCGGGGCCGCTGATGGGCCTTCAGCGCCTGCGCGGTGGCCGCAGGGACGCCCGAGCTGGTCACGAACAGGATCGGGTCGCCGCTCTCGGCCGCCCACCCCGCTGCCGGCATCGCGTAGGCGGGGCTGTCCCCCGAGGCGATCACCACGTCGGGAGTGGGCTTTCCCGTGGCCGCGGTGACGAACCGGTCGATCGCGGCGGCCAGCGAGTAGGGGTCGCCGGCTGAGAGGCGGGTCACGCGCTGCCCCCGTGGCTTGGGGACGTCGCCCACCGCGATCACCTGAGCTCCGCCGGCCGGCCCCGAGCCGCTCGGATCCAGCTGGCCCAGCGCGTCGGTGGTGGCCGCGGGCAGCGTCCCGGTGTCCGAGAGCAGGATCGGCGCCCGAACTGGCGCAGCCGCGAACACCGACGACGCGATGGCCGCCTGCCAGTCATCGGTCGGCGCCAGCACGACGGCCTCCGGGTGGGTGCCAGGCGCGGCTGATGGGTACTCGGCCAGGGCCACCCCGGCGGCGTTGGCGATCGGGTCGGCGCCGTCCACCCGGGTCGTGTTCTTGGTGGCGATGGTCGGGAAGCCGATCGCCTGCGTGGCCTTGTGGGTCGTCCCCTGGACGCCCTGGGGGGGCGGACTGAAGATCACCGTCTTGGAGCCGCACGCGCCGACCGCGAGGGCAAGGATGAGGAGTGGGAGGCCTCGCTTCACGGCGAGGACGTTAGCGAGCGACCCCGGGGCGAGCGCTGGCTTGCTGCCCCCGGCGCGAGCCGCGGCCTCGCTACGCTTCAGGCTGCTCCCCATTAACTCGCAAGGAGGAAGCGATGCCGGGTCTCTCCGGGCGCATGTCCACACTCGTCAAGGCCAAGATCTCCAAGCTGCTCGACCGTGCCGAGGATCCGGCTGAGACCCTCGAGTACAGCTACCAGAAGCAGGTCGAGCTGCTCCAGAACGTCAAGAAGGGGATCGCCGACGTCGTCACCTCCAAGAAACGGCTCCAGCTCCAGGAGGAGAACATCAAGCAGCAGCTGGTCAAGCTGGACACCCAGGCCCGGCAGGCGCTGGCCGCGGGGCAGGAGGATCTGGCCCGGACCGCACTGGAGCGCAAGAACGTGGCCCAGACCGAGCTTCAGTCGCTGGACTCTCAGGTCACCCAGCTCGAGCAGCAGCAGGAGAACCTGACCGAGTCCGAGCAGAAGTTGCGGACCAAGATCGAGCAGTTCCGGTCCAAGAAGGAGGTCATCAAGGCCCAGTACTCGGCTGCCGAGGCCCAGGTTCGGATCTCCGAGGCGGCCACGGGCGTGGGAGAGCAGATGGCCGACGTGGGCCTGGCCATGCAGCGGGCGCTCGACAAGACCGAGAACATGAAGGCCCGGGCGGGAGCCGTCCAGGAATTGGAGGCGGCCGGCACGTTCGACGACCTGACCCAGCTGGGCTCCGGCGAGGATGACATCGACCGTCAGCTCAAGCAGCTCTCCAGCACCACCGAGGTGGACGCGGAGCTGGAGAAGATGAAGGCGGAGCTGGGATCCGGAACGCCCGCCCCAGCCGGTCAGCTCGGTAGCGGCGGGGAGCCGCCAGCCGGCGGTGCGGGTGACGGAGCCGAGACCTCCGAGCAGCCGTCACCCGGTCCGGCACAGTGATCGTCCGTATCTCCGCCGAGGGGCAATACGAGCTGTCGGAGAACGATGTCGAGAAGTTGAACCAGCTGGACAACCAGGCGGTGGTCACCTGTCAGGCCGGCGACGAGGAGCAGTTCAACCAGGCCTTCCACGAGATGATCAACTTCGTGCGCACCAACGGGCAGCCCGTTCCCGACGACTATCTGGCGGGCTCCGACGTGATTCTCCCTCCGCCTGACAGCACCTTGGAGGAGGTCAGGGAGGAGTTCACGGGAGAGGGATTGATCCCGGAGTAGAGGGCCGATCCGGTGTGGTTGCGGCGAATCGGGCTGCTCGCGCTGCTGGTTCTGGGCTCGGGCTGTGGTGCGACCCGCGGCATAGCCGCTCAGACCGTTTCGGGCATGAACGTGGCCACGGCCGAGCGGCTTCCAGCGCGGCAGTTCGGTCGGCAGCTCGCCGCCATGCGGACCGACGGCGTCACGGTGGTCCGCAGTGACGCGCCCTGGAATCTGATCCAGCCCCGCCCTCCCGGTCCCGCCGGGCCGGGGTGGCGGTGGGCCCGCACCGACGCCTGGGTGAGCGCTTTCGCCGGCCACGGGCTGACCTGGGAGCCGATCCTGGACTACTCAGCGGGATGGGCCAAGACCTGTCCCGGCTTCTGCCCGCCTGCCGGCAACGCCACATACGCCGCGTTCGCCCGGGCCGTGGCCGGCCGGTACGGCGTCGGCGGGACCTTCTGGACGGCCCATCCGCGCCTTCGGCCGCACCCGGTGCGGGTGTTCGAGATTTGGAACGAGGAGAACGTACCCACCTATCGCGTGTCGCCGGCCCGGTACGCGTCGCTGTACGCGGCCGCCCGGGGAGCCATCCACGCCGCCGACCCGGGGGCGAGTGTGATCGTCGGCGGACTGGCGGACGACGCGGGCCCGTTCAGCCCCCGTCAGGACTATCCCTCGGATTACGTGCTGGCGATGTTCGCCGCCGCGCCGAGTCTGGCCGGCCAGGTCGACGGGTTTGGGCTGCACCCGTACGGGGCCGACGCATCGGACGCGGAGGAGTGGACGGCCCATTTCAGACAGACGCTGGACGGGCTCAGGGAGGGATCGGCGCCGATCTACCTGACCGAATTCGGATGGCCCACCGGTACGCCGCTGGGCGAGTCGTGGCGGGCCCGCCAGATGCGACTGCTCGGCGTGGCTCTGTCTCGCTCCAACTGCGGGATCCGGCTGCTCGCTCCCTATGACTGGGTCAATCCCGGAACCCTGCCGACCGGCGACTTCGCGCTCGCCTGGGGCCGGGGCGAGTCGTTACGCCCGGCCGGCGCGGCCTGGTTCAGCGGGCTCCGGAGCCGTCACGCGGCGATCCGGTTGTGTTCACCCGGCCTGTGAGGAGCGGCGATTTGGGCGATTTGCATCCACAGTGATGCCTTTCTTCCCACATCACCTGAGAGGCTTCTCTGCGCTCCGGCCCTCTTGGAGGCCTCGCTACGCCAGGGCCCGGGCCAGGACGTTGCAGAACTGCGTGCCCACGCCCGTCAGCCGCTCCAGCACCAGATCAACACCGGCCGCGGTGTCCCGTAACCGCGGGATCTCCACGGCCGACCCGTACCAGGCGGGATCGTCGTAGGGGCGCAGGACCTTCCCCCGCTTGAATCGGCGCAGGGCCGACGGACGTTTGTGGACCCGGGGGTCGTTGGAGACCTGGAACACCGACCACCCCCCGGGACGGAGCACCCGGCCCATCTCGCGCACATAGCCGTAGGTCAGCTCGGGATCCGGCAGGTGCTGGAAGACGACAAACGAGACGCAGGCGTCAAACGACGAGTCGCGCAATGGGGCGAGTGTGTGGCCGTCGCCGTGGAGCCAATGCACGTTGGCCAGGTGCGCGTTGTGGCGCCGGGCGTGGGTGAGCATCTCCTCAGAGACGTCCAGGGCCTCCACCGACCTCGCCCTGGGGGCCAGCGCACGGGTCAACCGACCCACTCCGCAGCCGATTTCCACCACCTCCTCAGTGCCGGTGAGCCCGATGCCCAGATCCGTGAATAGCTGATCGACGACCTGCTCGCCCGTGCGCCAGAACGCGTCCAGGTCCTCGGCCCAGACCCAGCGGCTGTTGTCGACGTAGCGGAACGGATCCACGCGGGCCGCGCGATCCCAGTAGGCCTCCATGCCCCCGGTTGGCATCGGTCAGCTGCTCAGCGGCCGACACCGGACCGCGGCATGGGGAATGCCGCGGCGGTACAGAACCAGCTCCTCCCACCCCTTGGCCGTGGAGAGACGACGGAGCAACTCGCGCGGCCCGGGCTTGGGAACCTCGTACCGCGGGCCGAAGGGCACGAAGTACGGCTTGCTCGCCTCCAGGATCTGAAAGCCGGCCTGCTCAATCATCGAGTGCAGCGCCGCCAGGTTGGGCTGCCACCACCAGACGCGATCCTCTGTGTCCAGTCGGGCGGTGGCTGTGCGGGGGCGGATCTTGGTGAGCATGTACTCGATCGAATCGTTGACCACGACCTCGCCCCGGGCCACGCTGCGCACGCACTCGAGCGCCCCCACCGGATCGCGGAGGTGGAGCAGGATCGACCCCACGAATACGAAGTCGAACATCCCCAGCCGCTCGGGACTGATCTCGTACACGGTCAGCTCGTGGCGCTGAACGGACGAACCCAGGGCCTCATGGGCGATCGGGAAGCCGTTCCCATTGCGCTTGATCAGCTCCAGGTTCTCCTTACCGCCGTCGTAGGACTCCCGGATCCGGGCCCGGGCCGGCCAATCCCACTTGTACGGGTCGGGGACGTCGGCGGCGTGAACCTCGGCCGCGCCGCGCCGCTCCATCTCAAAGGCCCAGAACCCGTCCCAGGTGCCCAGATCCAGGACCCGCATCCCGGTCAGGGACTGAGGGATGGGCACGCGAGGCACGATCGGCCGGACATCGACGATTCCGGGGGTCGTCACCCCAGGCGCCAGCTCAATCGTGTGGTACCAGTCGTGGTTGGAGGCCACGCGCTCTGCGAGGTCCGCAGGCGGACTGGGCTGGGCCACGGTCATCGGAGTGGGAACGGTAGCGAAGCACCTGAGCCGGCCTGGCCCATCGGACATACTCTGGCGGTTCATGGTCAGGTTGAAGCGTCCCGCCCGGGAGGAGCCGGTCACCGTTCCGGCCCCCGCATCTTCTGAGCCGACCGCGCCGGAGGGGGCCCGAAATCTCGTGTTTGTGGTCCTGGACAGCCTCCGCTTCGACTCGTGGCTGGCCGCCGAGCCGAAGACGCTCGCCACCCTGGGCCCGGTCGAGAGGCGGTGGAGCTACGCCAGCTGGACGGCTCCGTCTCATTACAACCTGCTCATGGGCCTCCTACCGCACTCGAGCCCCCCGGAGGTCTACGCCTCGGAGTACTACAAGCAGGATTTCCTGCGCTACGGCGAGCGCCTGGGCGTGCCGGGCATGGAGTTCGCCAAGCTGCTCCCGTCCATCTTTCTCCCCACGTATCTGAAGCACCAGCTCGGTTACCGGACCCACGCCATGGTGTCGATGCCGGTGCTCAACCGCCACACCGTGATCAACCGGGACTTCGACACCTACGAGCTCATGCCCAGCCACAACGACATGGCGGCCATGCTCGAGCAGATGGATTTCAGCGACGAGCGTCCGGCGTTCTACCTGCTCAACGTGGGGGAGACCCACTATCCCTACGCTCTGCCCGACGAGGACCCCTCCCAGTGGCCGCGGATCTCAGGGGTCCACGGAGTGTTCAAGCATCTGGGCGCGTCGGGCGAGGGCGAATCGGTCCCCACCGAGCCGCGTGAGTTCTTTGACCAGCAGGCGCTGACCGAGCTCCGCGACAGGCAGATAAGGGCCGTCGAGTACATCGACGGTGTCGTCGCCAAGCTGTTCGACCTGCTTCCGTCGAACACCTGGGTGGTCGTCACCTCAGACCACGGCGAGCTGTTCGGCGAGGACCGCTTCTTCGGCCACGGGCCGATCGCCCACGAGAAGGTGTTCGAGGTCCCGTTGGTGGAGGGCATGGTGCCCTGATGGCTCGGTTGCGCCGCCGCGCGGGGTCCGAGCCGGCCCCCGAAGCACAGGCTCCGGAGGTGCTCGCCCAGGCCGATGATCAGGATCGTCAGATCGTCGAACAGGCGCTCTCGTACACGATGACCGGACCGGCCAGGATGCTGGCCCTGATCGACGCGGTGCGCTACTGCACCGCTCGCGCCGTGCCGGGGGCGTTTGCCGAGTGCGGAGTCTGGCGGGGAGGATCGGTGCTCGCCATGATCCTCACCCTCCAGGCCCTCGGGGTAGAGGATCGGGAGATCTATCTGTACGACACCTTCGAGGGAATGACCGCTCCGACCCCCGAGGACGTGTCGGACCTGGAGGGCGCGGCGCTCGACGCCTGGAACCAGGCCCAGCGGGAGAACCAGCGCCCCTGGAATGAGGTGTTCGGTCCCGAGGCCTTCAATGAGGAGTCGGTCCGGTCGGTCCTCGGCGCGACGGGATACCCATCCGACCGACTGCACTTCGTCGCGGGACCGGTGGAGGAAACGATCCCGGGGACCGCGCCGGATGAGATGGCGCTGCTGCGACTCGACACGGACTGGTACGAGTCAACGCGACACGAGCTGCTGCACCTGTTTCCGCGGCTTGCGCCGGGGGGCGTGCTGATCATTGATGACTATGGTCACTGGCGAGGGGCCAGACAGGCGGTGGACGAGTACTTCTCCTCCGAGCACCCGCCGCTGCTGCTGAGCCGGATCGACTACACCGGGCGGATCGCCGTCAAGGCCTGAGCCGATCCGTCGCCCCAACGCACGCGCGGCGCCCCCAGAGCGCGGCGGGGCGGTCAGGAGAACGACGAGCCCGCGTACAGCCGCGTCATCCGGCGAGCCTCGGCGACGAACATCGGGTTGCGCATCAGGCGGACCGGCCTGTCCCAGCGAGATCCCCGGCGGGTGAAGATTGAGAAGCAATCGATCAGGTAGGGGCCGGTCTCCCAGGCCACGAGCTCCTGGGCCACGCAGCTCAATCCCACGGCGTCGCACTGGCGCCGGAACCGAGCCGCGGTCATCCCATCGTCGCGCCAGGCCGAAAGGTTCACGGCGATTCCGCGGCGGACCAGTGCGTGGAACAGGCGGGGGGGCAGTCGGCGGGTGGCGGCGCTCAGGGGCTTCAGCGCACCGGCATTCGAGTGGTGGATGAAGCCAATGCCGTCCGGCCTCAGCTTCGCGGCCAGCTGGGTCACGTAACCATCAACGACGTCCGCCTCGGCGTGCACGAGCGAGTCGAACGAGTACACGAAATCAATCGACTCGTCCTCGATCATGGCCAGCGATCGGCCGTCGTTGACGTGATACTCGATGTTGGTGGCCTCGGCGAACCGCTCCCGGCAATGGTCGATGCACTTTTCCGTCAGGTCGACCAGCACAAGCTGCTGTGCCAGATCCTTGAGGTAGTCGGTCCAGCGGCCAAAGCCGGGGGCGATCTCAAGGATCGTCGCGGTCGGGACCAGGGCGTGGATGCGGGGGAGGATGGCGCCATGCCACAGCGCCGCGGTGTCGCCCCACCAGTCTGACCACTCATTCCCTTCGCGGGACCAATCCCAGGTTGTGCTCCAGTTCTCTAGGTTCTCGTCGACCGTGGGCAAGCAGTATCTCCGGGGCTTGGGGGAGGCTATTATCGCGGCTCGCGCCGAGCCCGACGCTGAATCATGTTGCGCACCGACGAGTCCAGCATCCAGCGCGAGCGACCCGCGCCCCGGTTTCACCGAGTGTCACGCAGTGGCATTCGTCGTGCGCATCTGCGCCACCCCTATGCGCATCACATCCGCAGCCTGACCGCAGCGATACGGAGGCTGATCGGAGAGCTGGCCATACCCAGCGGCGGCCGGGTTCTGGACTTCGGCTGCGCGGATATGCCCTACCGATCGTTTCTGCCCGCCGGTGTGGAGTACGTCGGAGCCGATCTGGCCGGCAACGAGGACGCGGCGGTGATCATCAACCCGGACGGCACACTGCCCGTGGCCGATCAGAGCTTTGACGCCGTGCTGTCCACCCAGGTCCTGGAGCACGTCCAGGACCCTCGGGTCTACCTGGGCGAGTGCCTGCGCGTCCTGCGCCCCGGCGGACGGCTGCTCCTCTCCACCCATGGCGTGTTCCCCTACCACCCGGATCCAGTTGACCTGTGGCGGTGGACCTGCGAGGGCCTGCGCCGGGAGGTTGAGAACGCCGGGTTTGAGATCGTTCGGTTCGAGGGCGTGATCGGGATGGCGGCCACCGGCCTGCAGATGGTCCAGGACTCGATTTCCTACCGGCTCCCGGATCGGTGGATTCGCTGGCTGGCGCTTTTCGTTCAGCCGATCGTCCGGTTCCTGGACCGGTTCGAGACACCGGAGAGCCTGGGCTACAACGCTCAGGTGTTTGCGCTTGTCGCCAGCCGTCCCGCCTGAGCCGATCTTGTCGCCAGCCGTCCCGCCTGAGCCGATTCGGATCGTGTGTGCGGTGGAGGGCGAACGCCACGTCCACCACTGCGCCGCCATGCTGCACTCGCTGCTCGAGCACCGCGAAGCGACCCGGATCTCCATCGACTACCTCCACGGCGACGATACGTCCGAGCGAGGGCGCCGACGCCTGTCCGAGATGGTCCGAGACCTGGGCGGCGAGATCGACTTTCACCGTGTGGCCGACAGCTGGGTCGAGGGGCTGCCGATCAAGGACTTCACCAAGAAGGCGACCTGGTACCGGATCTCGCTGGACGAACTGCTACCCCACGCCGACCGGATTCTGTACCTGGACGTGGATCTGCTGGTCAGGCGCCCACTGCTTCCGCTCTGGGAGACCTCGCTGGAGGGGCACCTGATCGGCGCGGTGAGCAATGTGCCGCCGGGCCCCGATAAGGCATATACCGAGCGACCGGAACTCGAAGGCGACCGCTACTTCAATGCCGGCGTTCTGCTGATGGACCTGGGCGCCATCCGGCGGGAGGGAATCGGCCCGGTCCTGCGCGAGCACGCGGTGAAGCACGGCGCGCGGATGAAATGGCGCGATCAGGATGCCCTCAACGAGGTCCTGCACGGCCGGAGGCTTCCCCTGGCGCCGAAGTGGAACTGCATGAACGCCGTCGTGCAGTTCTCCCAAGCGGCCGAGTACTTCGATCCGGGCGAGCTGGACGAGGCCCGGCGCGACCCGGCGATTCGCCACTTTGAGGGCCCGCTGTTCAGCAAGCCGTGGCACATCCTGGCCAATGAGACCAGCTGGCGGGAGTACTCCAGGCACCGCCGACAGACGCCCTGGCCGCGCGTTCTGCGAACGGGCCTGACCCCCAGGAACTCGGCGCGGTACCTCAGAGGACGACTCGGGCGCCTCAAGCGGCGTCTCGTATAGTGCCGCGGACGATGGCTCTACGGACTCAGGCAGGCTCGCTCGGTAACGCCCGGGCCCGCCTCCTTCAACTCGTGTTCCGGGCCTGGGCGCGGACCGGTCGCCGGCCCGCGGGGCGGCTGTTTCTCAATGACCTGATCGCCAAGACGGGGAACTTCAGCGGCACGAAGTGGCTGGGCGTTCCGGTGTGGCAGAACATCCTGGATCTGTGGGTCATCCAGGAGACCATCTCTGAGATCAGGCCGGCCCTGCTGATCGAGACCGGTACCAACCGAGGTGGGTCGGCCCTCTTCTACGCCAACGTCATGGACCTGCTCGGCACCGGCCGGGTGGTCACGATTGACATTGAGCGCCTGCACGAACTCAACCACCCGCGGATTGAGTTTCTTCACGGCAGCTCGACCGACGAGGCGATCGTCGAACGGGCCCGGGCGGCCGCGCAGGAGGTCGACGGGCCGGTCATGGTGATCCTGGATGGTGACCACTCGCAGAGTCACGTCGCTCGCGAGCTCGAGCTCTATGCCCCGATGGTCACGCCCGGCAGCGTCCTGCTCAGTCAGGACGGCGTGATTGATCAGCTGGCGATGTTCTCGGACTCTCGGCCCGGACCGCTCCCGGCCAACCGTGAGTTCCTGGCCCGCCATCCTGAGTTCGAGCACGATCGCGAGCGAAACGAGCGCTTCATCATCACCCACCATCCTGTGGGCTGGATCCGCCGACGGCCCTGAGGCCAGCAGGCCAGCTAGGCCAGCCCGTACAGGTCCAGGTCGCCCACCATCTCCCGGAGTAGACGAAAGTCGGCCCGGAAGCAGTCCGTCAGCGCATCCTCGATGTCGCCCGGAAGCTCGAGTTCCGCGCGCGAGTAGGGCCTGACCAGACCTGCTCGCTCCTTGCGCGGCGTGCGCCGCGCCAGGCCCACGGCCGCCTGCTCCAACCCCGCTCCGCGCAGCACGCCGGAGACCGTGCGGACCGGCCGGGGGACCCGAAGCTTCCCGTCCAGGGAGTTCATCCGCCTGTTGACGTCGGCGGGCCGCCATCCCGGGGCCAGCCCGAGGTGGCCCAGGACCCGGTCCAGCGTGGGCTCGGGTTGCTCGGCCAGATCCTCGCTGCGTACGACCAGCAGAGCTTCCGGGGGATAGGCCTGCGCCCAGCGGGAGAGCTGCAGGCCGTAGCACGAGGAGAAGTAGTACGACGAGCCCCACACGATGGCCTCGGCCAGCGGTCGGTGCTCGTGACCAGCGGCCGTGGCCTGGGCCCAGTGGGAAACCATCCGGCGGACGGGACTGCGAATCATGTAGATGATCCGGGCGTCTGGCGCGAGCGCCGCGGTCCGCTCGGGCACCCCTCGGAACATGGGGAACATGCTGTAGCTGGGCGAGGCCTCACCGCGGTGCCCGACGGACGCGCCCGCGGCAAACAGGGACTCGTACCAGTCGGGCCCGCGGCTCGCCCATTGGCCGCCCAGGAGGTAGTTCGTCTCCTTCAGAGCCGGGAAGAAGACGTCGGGGTGCTCCTGGAGAGTTGACCAGAGGGCCGTGGTCGCCGCCTTGGCGGCCCCGATGATGAAGAACGTGGGCCGCACCGCCACCCCGATGGCCTACAGGCCCTGCTCGGCGGCCCGCAGCTTTTCCGGACCGAGCATCAGGTCGACGTCCTCGCTGAGCGTCTCGCCATCCACGACGATCTCGGCCTGCAGGTCGACCAGTCCGGCCGAGCCGGGACGGGGGGCCACGTAGACGACCAGGCCCTCAGAATCCGTGTACAGCGGATCGTCGGTCTGATCCAGGACGTTGAGCACCAGGCGGTAGGTGTCCCCGCCCAGTCGCTGCTGGAAGGGGATCTCCACCTCCACCGTGTCGCCCGCCTCAAAGGTTCTGGACAGCCCGCCCATGGTCCGTCGCCCGTACACGAACACGCCCGTGTGGGAGTAGACCTGGAACTGAGTTTGGGGTCGGACGACCCGCTCCCGGAAGTGAAGGCGGGCCCGGTACGTGACCGGCTCGTCGTAGGGAAGGTGGTACGTCGGGCCGTCCGGTCCGATGATCGCTCGATCGGTCACCTCGACCGGGGCCGAGGTCGATTCCACGCCCCGCTCGCTCTGCGCTCGGGACAGGAGATCGAAGTGGCGATTGATGGCCTCGGGGGTGTCGCCGTCAAAGGCGACTGTGCCGGCGGCGATGACCACGGTCCGAGGGCAGAGCAGGCGGATGGCGTGGGTGGAATGGCTGACGAACACGATCGTCGTTCCCTGGGACTGGAGCTCGCGCATCCGCTGGAAGCATTTGAGCTGGAAGGCCACGTCGCCCACGGCCAGCACCTCGTCGACCAGCAGCACCTCAGGGTCGGCGCAGATCGCGACGGCGAAGCCCAGCCGCATGAACATCCCGCTGGAGTAGAACTTGACCGGGGTGTCGATGAACTTCTCCAGCTCGGCGAAGGCCACGATCCGGTCAAACCGGGCCTCGACCTGCCGCCGGGTCAGGCCCAGCAGCATCCCGTTGACGAAGACGTTCTCTCGGCCCGACATCTCGGGATGGAAACCCACGCCGACGCTGAGCAGGGGCGCGACCCTTCCCCCGACGACCACCCGACCGACCGTGGGCCGAGTGACGCCGGCCAGCAGGCGGAGCATCGTCGACTTGCCGGCGCCGTTGCGGCCCATGATGCCCACCGTCTCGCCCCGCTCGATCGTCAGGTCGAGGTCATGCAGGGCCCAGAGCTCGGTCCGGGTCGGCCGCCACAGCGGGATGATCGACTTCAGCAGGATGGCCTGCTCCTCCAGCTTCCAGTAGCGCTTCCCCACCGCCTGGAGCTGGAGAGCGATGCCCGGTGACGCGGTCATAGAAGGTCCACGAACAGCCGGTCGTGGCGCCGATGAGCCTCCAGCGCCACCACGGCCAGGACGATGGTCAGGCCCGCGGTTACCGCGATCGAGCGCCCGATGTCGGGGGCCCAGAGCTCGGGTCGTCCGACGGCAGCCAGGTGAAACATGTTCACCAGACCGGTCAGAGGGTTGAAATCCATCGCCTGACCCAGGCCGCCGAGGCGACGCTGCGGGTAGGCCACGGGCGTCAGGTAGAAGAGCACCAGGAGGCTGGCCTGGATCATGTACCGGACGTCGCGGAAGTAGACGTGGAGCGCGGACAGGCACAGGGTGAGCGCTGTGCAGAAGGCCACCTCCAGCAGCACGGCCGGGATCAGGAACAGGGTGTGGGGGGCGAACCCAACGCCGAAAATCGGGAGCAGGATCAGGAGCAGGACCATGGATATGAAGAGGCCCGGAAGCGCGGCCAGGCACTCGGAGATGACCAGTACGGATCTCGGAAACCACAGCTTGTCGGCCAGGGTTGCGCCGTCGACGATGGCCGTCGAGCCGGTGGCCAGGGTCTGACCGAAGTAGCTCCAACCAAATACGGCAGCCACGACATAGGCCGGGTAGCTGTAGCCCTGACGCGTGTGCACGAAGTGTGAGAACACGGCCGCCAGCGTTCCGGCCTGGATCGCGGGCACGGCGACGGCCCACAGGATGCCGAACAGGGCACGCTTGTAGCGCACGTGAAACTGCTTCTGAGCCAGCATCACGAGCACCTCCCGGTGCGTCCACTGGTCCAGCAGCCACTCGCGCCGGGTCCTCGACTCCGGGCCGATGGAATACGTCTCTGGGCCGAGCTTGGCCGGAGGGTCAGCGAGCGCCGTCATGGACCCGCGTACGGTACCGAACGGTCCTGGGCCAAATTGCAGGGTGATTCGGTCCTCCGGGGCTGCGTATCCTGCGGGCCGTGCCCGCGCCCGACCGGCCCAACGTGATCCTGTTGGTTATCGACGCTCTGCGGGCCGACGAGGTCGAGGGATACGGGGCGGCCGCGGGCGCCAGTCCGACGCTCGGTCAGCTGGGGCGCAGCGGAGCGGCGGTGGCCGACGTGCGGACGACGGCCAGCTGGACTCTTCCGGCCCACACCGCGATGTTCAGTGGCCAGCTGGCCCGCGGCCTGGGCCTGGGCCAGGCCCCGAATCAGGTGCCCCAGGGCGCGGCTCCGGTGATCAAGGCTCAGCGCCCCCGCCTGATCGCCGAAGTGCTCAGGCAGCACGGATACGACACCAGGGGTCTGAGCACGAACGGATGGTCGGGGAAGCACTGCGGCTTCGACAGCGGGTTTGACGCTTTCCAGGACCTGGTGTCCACACGTCAAAACGACATGGGCGGAGGCCTCAAGCACCGGCTCGGGTGGGACTGGGAGGCGGTTCACGCCCGAGCCGACGACGGCGCCGCTCAGGCGGGCGACGCGCTGGCCACGTGGATCGGCGAGTCAGGGGCCAAGCCGTTCTTCTGGTTCATGAACCTGGTCGAATGCCATTCGCCCTACCTGCCGCCCAAGCCGTACGCGGCCAAGTCACCCTTCACGCGGGCGCGGGTGGCCGACGAGGCCTTCCGCCACCTCACGTTCGAGGCGGTCCTGCTGGCCTGCCTGGGCCGGCGGAAGGTCCCACCCGGGGCGATCGAGCGGATGCGCCGCATGTACCGAGCCTCCTTGCGCTACCTCGATGACTGGCTGAGCCGTCTGCTCGACCGGCTCGACCAGGCGTCGCTGCTGGACGACACGCTGGTCATCGTGTGTGCGGACCACGGGGAGAACTTCGGCGTCGGTGGCCTCATGGGTCACGGCCTGTCGCTCGACGATCGCCTGCTCCGGATCCCGCTGATCGTGTCGGGCCCCGGCTTTGAGGAGTTCCAGGGCATGCGGAGCCTCGTGGAGATGCCGGCCCGGATCGGCCGGGCGGCCGGGGTTGATGACGGCCCGTGGCCCGAGGGGCTGCCGGCGGGTCTGCCCGTGGCCCAGTGGGACCCGTTCCAACTGACCGCGGAGCGCCTGGAGGAGGTGATGCGGGACTGGGATCTGGACGAACGCGACGCCGCTCGACTGACGTCTCCGCTCACGTGCGCCGTCTCGGGCAGGCTCAAGCTCGTTCGGGGCGCTCGCGCCGGGGACGAGTCGCTCTTTGACCTCGACGCCGACCCGCTGGAGCTGGCGCCGATCTCCGGCGAGCAGGCGATCGCGGCCCGAGCCGGACCCGCGCTCGGGCCGTTGCGCGAGGCGGTCAATCACCCGCTCGTCCAGGCCACCGTCGAGGTCAGCTCACAGGCCGAGGAGGTGTCGGCCGATGAGATGGCCGAGATCGAGCGCAGGATGCGGTTGATGGGCTACATGTGACGCCGGCTGCCGCGGTTTCGGCTTCGCCCTGATCTTCGTCCCGCTCGCTTCCTCTCCCGGCAGCGCTCGCGCGCCTGCTCGTAGACGGCCAGCGTCTCGCCGGCGACCCGGTCGGGATCTGAGATCAGGGCCAGGCGGGCGGCCCCGGCTTCGCCCAGCGCGGCGGCCCGGGCCGGGTCGCGGAGCAGTTCAATCAGCGGCTCGGCCCACGACTCGGGGTCCTCGGATGACGCCACCGCGCCGGTGGCGCCCCCGTCCACGAGCGCGCGCAACGCCGGGATGGAGGACACGACCACGGGCCGCCCGGCTCCCTGCGCCTCGGCCATCGAGTAACCGAAGCTCTCCCACCGGGATGGGAACGCGCACACGCTGGCCTCGCGCAGGGCTCGCATGACGGCCTCCCGGCCGAACTCCTCACGGATCTCGACGGCGTGGGCGACGCCCAGGCGGGCGGCCTCCTGGCGTAGCCAGTCGGCCGAGGCCAGCTGCCCGCGTCCGGTGGCGTCGCGGCCCACGAACGCGAATCGCGCCTCGGGGACCGCCGCCAGCACCGACGGCACGGCACCCAGCAGGACGTCGGGCCCCTTGCGCGGCTCAAACCGGCCCAGGAACGTGACCCGCGGCTGACCGGACTCGGCCCCGGGCAGGCGTTCGGGCAGATGCAGCGGGTACCACAGCGGATGGAGGGCCTCCGGATCGAGCCCGAGCAGGGGCGCCATCTCGTCCAGGTTCCAGGGCGTGCTGATCACGGCGTGCGCCCGCCGGACGGCCGTGTCCTCAAGCCAGATGGCGGCCCGGCCGTCCATCCCGCGAGCCCTCCTCCCCTGGCCGTTGAGGGGAAAGATCTGCCGGGCGCTGGAGTGCAGGTGGGCCACCAGGGGCAGCCGGCTGGCGATCCCGAGCCCGAATCCCTCGGCCATCCACTCGGGGCACTCGACGACGTCGGGCCTGATCGGCAGGCGGCCGGTCAGCCAGGCCACCGCGCTGGACAGCCAGGCCCGTCGCCAGGCCTCGGGGAACCGGTCGACGATGCGGTGCACCTCCGGCAGCGGCCGGCGGTGGACGGTCACGCCGTCTAACTGCCGGGTGCCGGCCGGCAGTTCCGGCACGACTGAGAGCACGTGCACCTCGGCGCCCCGGGCGGCCAGCGCCTGGGAGATCGTGCTCACGTAGGTCCCGATCCCGCCCCAACCGGTCTCGGGCGGCATCTCTTGCGAGACGAGCAGCACCCTCACGCGATCACCGGACGGTGCACTACGCAGCCAGGTGCTCGCGATACCAGGCGAGCGTCCGGCGCAGCCCGTCCTCCAGCGCGACGGTGGGCTCCCACCCGGTCAGCGCGCTCAGCTTGGAGTGATCGACCCACTGGCGGTCGATCTCCCCGGTCGGCGTCCCGGTCCCGCGGACGTCGGGCTCGACGCCGGTACCGGCCAGCCGGCAGATCAGCTCCACCACATCCAGGACCCGGTGGGGCCGGCCGCCTCCAGCGTTGAACGCCTCCCCGGCCGCGGCCCCGGGCTGGTCGCGGTCACCCAGCGCGTCGGCGATGGCCAGGTAGGCCGCCACGGCGTCCTCGACGTACAGGAAGTCGCGCTCGGGCGAGCCGTCGGAGCGAACCACCGGCGGGCGCCCGGTCAGCGCGGCCACAACGGCCTCGGGGACCAGGCGCGAGGCGTTGAAGTCGCCGCCGCCGTACAGGTTGGCGAACCGGGTGACGGCCACGGGGAGCCGCCAGGTGTGCCAGTAGGACCGGGCGATCAGATCGGTGGCCGCCTTGGAGGCGTCGTAGGGGAAGCGGGGCTGGAGCGCATGCGCCTCGGTGTAGGGCAGCTCGGTGTGCGGTCCGTACGCCTTGTCCGAGGACGCGACGACGACGCGCTGGACGCAGTCGCACAGCCGGCAGGCCTCAAGCGTCAGCCAGGTGCCGCGCATATTCGTCTCAAACGTGGACAGGGGCGAGCGGTTGGCGGTGGGGACGAGCGTCTGAGCGGCCAGGTGGAAGACCGTATCGATCTCGTACTCGGACACCGCGCGGGCCACGACGCCGTCGCCCGTGATGTCGCCATGGACCACCGACACGCGCGGCTCGAGCCCGAGGGCCAGCAGGGCCGAGTGGGACGTGTCGTCCCGGCGGATCACGGTCACCGCGGCCCCGGCCTCCAGCAGCGCCGCGACCAGCCAGCCGCCCAGGAGTCCGTAGGCGCCGGTGACCAGCACACGCCGTTCCGTGGGGCTCTGAACGGGCTCGGTCACTCCCACACCTTCCACGGCGCGCCGCCGGCCTGCCACAGGTCGTTGAGCAGCAGAGCGTCCTTGTAGGTGTCCATGCAGTCCCAGAACCCCTGGTGCTGGAAGGCCCACAGCTGGCCCTCGGCGGCCAACCGGGCCAGCGGCTCGCGCTCCAGGACCGAATCCTCCTCCAGCACGTCGAGCACCCGCGGCTCAAAGCAGAAGAACCCGCCATTGACCCAGTGCTCGCTGCGGGGCTTCTCCACGAAGCCGCGCACCGCTCCGTCGCCGTTCAGCTCGGCCACCCCGAACTGGAGCTCCGGCCGGACCACGGTCATGGTGGCCAGAGGCCCGCGGCGGTCGTGTTCGGCCAGCAGCGCGTGAAGGTCTATGTCCGCCACCCCGTCGGCGTAGGTCAGGCAGAAGCGCTCGTCGCCCAGCAGCCCGGCGGCGCGCCGGACCCGGCCGCCGGTGGGCGTGTCCAGCCCCGTGTCCAGGCAGTCGATGCTCGCCTCGGCGGGCCAGGCCGAGTCATTGGCAAAGCGCTCGATCAACTCGGCCTGATAGCCGGTCAGGAGCAGGAAGCGGCGGAACCCCTGGGCCAGGTAGATCTGGATCACGTGCCAGAGAATCGGCTCCCCGCCGATCTCCACCAGCGGCTTGGGAAGCGACGGCGAGTGCGCCTGGAGTCGGGTCCCACGGCCGCCGCACAGGATCGCGACCTTGGGCAGCACGCCGGGCATTATGCCCGAGCCACCACGAAGATCTAGCCTGGGGCCCCATGACCGACCCCGTTGTCAGCGTGATCATCCCCGCCCGGGATGCGGCGCCCACGCTCGAGCGCACCCTCGTCGCCCTGAGCGACCAGACGATCGGTGCCGATTTTGAGGTCGTCGTGGTCGATGACGGCTCTCGCGACCGCACCCCGGAGATCGCCCGGGCCCATGGGAGCTTCGTCCGTCTGGTCAGCAACCCCGAGAGCCTCGGCCCGGGCGCCGCCCGTAACCGCGGGGTGCAGGAGGCCGCCGGGCCCGTGCTGGCCTTCACCGACGCCGACTGCTTTCCCACTCCCGGCTGGCTGGCCGCGGGCTTGGCGATGGTCGACCAGGCCGACCTGGTCCAGGGGCCGGTGGCCCCGGATCCCACCGTGGCCCGGACCCCGTTTGACCGCAGCGTGGTCGTGGAGCGTGGCGGAGGCTTCTTCCCCACGGCCAACCTGTTCGTGCGCCGGCCCCTGTTTGAGGCCGTGGGAGGGTTTCGCGACTGGGTGCTGGAGGAGCGGGGCCACCGGCAATGGGCCACGGACCGCCGGCGGGGCCGGGCCAGCCGCACTCCGATCGGTGAGGACACGCTGTTCGCCTGGACGGCCCTGCGCCAGGGCGCCCGGAGCGCCTTCGCCTCCGAGGCGATCGTCCACCACGCGGTCGTGCCTGGCTCGGTGCTGGACGATGTGGCCGATCGCTGGCACTGGGCCAGGGACATGCCGGGCCTGGCCCGCCTCGTCCCGGAGCTACGCGACGGAACCTTCCACCGGCACGTGTTCTTCAACGAGGTCACCGCCAAGTTCGATTACGCGCTGGCCGGGCTGGCCGCCGCGGCCGCCACCCGGCGAGGCCGTTGGCTCCTGGCCGCCGTGCCGTACCTGCGCCACGTCCGCCACCATGCCCGGCAGTGGCCGGCCCGCGACCAGCTCTCCTACCTCGCCGGCGCGCCGATCGTCGAAGCGGCGACGCTGGCGGCTCTCCTCACCGGGAGCCTGGCATGGCGCTCAGTGGTCCTGTAGGGCGTCCGCTGCGCATCCTGGCCGTGGGCAACATGTACCCGCCGCATCACGCGGGCGGGTATGAGGTGATGTGGCAGGCGGCGATGGCGCGGGCCCGGGAGCTCGGCCACGAGGTGCGCGTGGTGGCCTCCGACTACCGCAGCCCGGGTGTGGCCGAGGAGACCGAACCCAGGCGTCCACAGAACGCTGCGCTGGTACTGGGACCTGGACCGCTACGAATTCCCGCAGCTCTCGCCGATCGACCGGGTGCGGCTGGAGCGCCACAACGCCCGCGAGATGGATCGGGAGCTGGATGAATTCAGGCCCGACATCGTCTCGTGGTGGTCGATGGGAGCTATGTCCCTGTCGCTGATCGAGCGGGTCAGGCGGAGTGGGAATCCCGGCCGTCTTCATCGTTCATGACGACTGGCTCGTATACGCCCCGGGCTATGACCAGTGGATCCGGATGTGGCGAGGCCGGCGTCGACTGCTGGCCCCCCTGGCCGAGCGGCTGCTGGGCCTGCCCGACCGGCGTCAACCTTCAGCGGGCCGGGACGTTTGTCTTCAACTCGCGCTACACGCGGGACACGGCGGCCCGGAGCGGCCTGGATGTGGCGGGCTCCACGGTCGTCTACCCGGGGACTCCGGCCGACCTGCGGGCTGAGCTGAGCCGCCGGCCGTGGGGATGGAGGCTGCTCTACATCGGTCGCATCGACCGCCAGAAGGGCGTCGACACGGCCGTCGAGGCCCTGTCCCACCTTCCGGAGGAGACGACGCTGGAGGTATGGGGGACGGGCCAGGAGGACTACACGGCGCAGATGCACTCCCTGGCCCAGCAGGCTCGGCCTGGGCGACCGGGTCCGCTTCAGAGGGTGGGCTGGGCCGGCCGAGCGGATCGCCGCCTACGAGCAGGCCGACGTGGTCGTGTTCCCGGTCCGCTGGGAGGAGCCGTTCGGTCTGGTGCCGATCGAGGCCATGGGCGTGGGGCGGCCGGTCGTCTCGACCGCCCGCGGGGGGTCCGCCGAGTTTCTCCGCCCCGGGGAGAACGCGCTGGTCTTTGAGGCGGGCGATCCTCAGGCGTTGGCCGCGGCGGTCACGCGCGTGGCCTCAGATCGGGAGCTGCGCGAGCGGCTGCTCGAGGGAGGGCGCCAGACGGCCGCTGACCACACGATCGAGCGCTTTGCCGACGAGACGGTGCAGGCGATCGTGAGTCGGCGCTGGTCGCGCTGTGACGTGACTGAGACGAGCGTGATCCTGTGCGTTCGCAACGGCGCCGGCACGATCGCCGAGCAGCTGGCCGCGCTGGCGGCCCAGGAGTACGCGGAGCCCTGGGAGCTGGTGGTCGTGGACAACGGATCGACCGACGGGACGGTTGGGGTCGTGCGGCGATGGGAGGCGCGGCTGCCGATGCTGACGATCGTCCCCGCCGTCGGCGCGGCCGGGGCTGGCCTACGCCCGCAACGTCGGCGCTGGGGCGGCCCGGGGTCGCGGTGCTGGCCTTCTGCGACGCCGATGACGTCGCCGACCCCGGGTGGCTGGGCGCGACTCGCGGCGGGTGCGCGGGAGGCTGACCTCGTGGGTGGCCGGCTTGAACTCGCCAGCCTCAACGGCGAGCTGGCCAGGGCCTGGCGCGCCAGGCCGGAGCCCCTCACCCTGCCCACCGCCCTGGGTTACCTGCCCTACGCCGTCGGGGCCAACTTTGCCATCAGGCAGGCCGCCTTCCAGGCCGCTGGCGGCTGCGACGAGCGGTTCACCGTCTGCGGTGATGACCTGGATCTGTCGTGGCGGGTCCAGCGCGGAGGGGGTTCGCTGCTGTTCTGCCCTGACGCGATCATGCACTACCGCCTGCGCACCGACGTTCGAGTCGTGATGCGCCAGCGCTACCGCTACGGCCAGGCGGAGGCGCTGCTGCGCCGGAAGTTCAGCGACGACATCTCGCCCGTCGCACCCCGGGCCCGGGCCCGGAGCGTCGTGAGGATGCTGGCGCGCTCGCGGGAGCTGGCGCGCGGAGCGGGCCGGCGCGGCGCCTGGCTGGCCGACGCGAGTCACCTGGCCGGGCAGCTCTCCGGCTCGGCCAGATATCGCGTGCTGGCCTGAGGGGCTGCCTCAAAACCCCTGGCGCGCTCGATGGCGATTGGCATGAGCATTCCTCATGTAGAACGCCAATGAGGGGGCGGGATCTGCCTAACGCACCAGCGCCACGACGACGACCACGATCGCGCCGGCCAGGACCGTGATCAGAAACGGCGCGAACCGGACGAGCACCCCGGGTCGCCGCCGGCGGTCCGGCGCCGGGAACACGACGAGCCCCCGTCCGGCCAGGACCGAGCCGGGCTCGGGTTCGGGCTCTGGCGGGCTCAGATCGGGATCCCCCACAGCGGGAACCAGCGCTCGTGCTCCTGCTCAACGGGTAGCTCGTTGCCCACCTGAGCCTTGAGGACGAACTCGCGCTCGACGTTGCGCTGCTGCGCTCCGCCCGCCGGCACGAACGGGTAGAAGAAGCCGCGCTTGTAGTTGTAGATCCAGTACAGCTTCTGCTTCTGCTCGTCCTGGAAGGCGAACACGGCGCACAGGACGCGGTCGCCGTACCCGCCAGCCTCCAGGGCGCCGCTGACCGCGTTGACGCCCACCACCAGGCCCTCGTAGTCCTGGCCGCGGAGGATCAGCCACCGGTATCCGTAGGTGTCGTCATCGGTCTCGATCGTGATCCCGCTGTCGGACGCGGTGGCCTGGACGACCTGCTCCATGTCCTTGACGATCGAGCGAAGTCGGCCGTGGCCAGGGGCTGAAACACGATCGCCGCCCGCCCCGCGGTGGTGATGCCCAGCTCGGTCTCGAACTTGACGTAGGCCGTGCTGGCGGCGAACAACCGGTCCGGCGCCGGCCCGGCCAGCTTGCGCCTGCCCATGATCACGTCCATAAAGCCCATCGCGTCAGATCTTAGGCGGGGGCGTGCATGCACGCCCCCGAATGGAGCGGTGCATGCACCGCTCCACACCCCCGCGCATGCGCGGGGGTGAACACCGGCGGGCCCGACCGATCAGGCGGTGCCCTGAAGCTGGGCCTCGTACCGCTGCAGGGCGGCGATCCGGGCCTCCAGCGGCGGATGGGTGGAGAACAGGCTGGCGATCGTCTGCTTGGACTTGGGCGGGAAGATGTAGAACGCGGCCAGCTCTCCGTTGGCGGCGCGGAGATCCTGCTGAGGAACGTTCGGCATCGTCCCGCTGATCTTGAGCAAGGCCGAGATCAGCGCGCTCGGGCGGCCGGTGAGGATCGCCGAGCCACGATCGGCGGCGAACTCGCGGTAGCGCGACAGGGCCTGGAGCAGCAGCCAGGAGATCACGTACACGACGGCGGAGATCAGGACGACCGCGAAGAACGACAGCGCCCCGCCCTCATTTTCGTTGTCGAACACGCCGCCGAACCAGAACCCGATCTGAACGATGAAGGCGGCGATCGACGCGAAGAAGCTGGCCACCGTCATCACGATCACGTCGCGGTTCTGGACGTGGGTCAGCTCGTGCCCCAGCACCGCCTCGAGCTCGACTGGGGTGAGCAGCGCCAGGATCCCGGTGGTGGCGCACACGGTCGCGGTCTTGGGCGAACGGCCGACCGCGAAAGCGTTGGGCATCGAGGTCTGGGCCACCGCGACGCGGGGCTTGGGCAGGTTGGCCTGCACGCACAGGCGCTCCACGATCGCGTGGAGCTCGGGCTGCTCCTGGGGGCTGACCTCCTTGGCCCCCATTGAGAACAGCGCGATCTTGTCCGAGGTGAAGAACTGGAGCAGGAACAGCCCGCCTGCTGCGACGCCGATCACGACCCCGCCGACGCCGGACGCGATCAGGGCTCCGACCAGCACGGCGTAGACGAGCCCGAGCAGGAACAGCGTCAGAGCCATGCGACTCTGGAGGCCGCGGTCACGGCCGAATGAGGATTTGCGCGCCATCTTGATCACAATCTTGGCAGACGCATACGAAGTGGTAGGTAAGAGCCCTGTAGCCGGGGCCGGGTGGCGTTGCAGAATCGACCCTGGGCGCCTCTGCATGTTCGATTGCAACCGGGACTTGCACTGGCCCCTAATTCCAGACTAATATGCCGCCGTCGATCTGACGATATGCGACTTTAGGTGCGCGCCACTCGGGCATACCTGGCAGGGTTTGGGACGTCGGGCTCGCTGCTTGCGGGCGCGGCGCTGATGTTCGTGCTCGCGAGCGCATTCGTAGCCTTCCAGGGGTGGCCCGAGGTGGCGGGTCAGTCCTCTCCGGTGTTGGTCTCCGTGCCGCGCGCGCGCGCCGGGACCCGGGCCTCCCGAGCACTTTCGGCCACAACGGCCGCGCCCACGCAGCGGGCGCTGGCGGGCGCAGGTGGCGCCGCCGGCCTCGGGCCCGCCGCACAGGCGAACCCGACCCACGCCAGCCGGGGCACGGATCACATAACCAGTACCCCGGTATCGCGTGATCCCGGCACATCGACAGGCCATCCCAGCACAGGCCCGATCCCAACGCGGCGGACGTGCACGTCCGGGTGCGGACATTCGGGTGGCGGCGGAAACGGGCCCGTGTCGACCGCGGAGAGAACCGCCCAGGGCGTGAAGAGCCACGCCGGCTCGACTCTCGGCACCGCCGTGAAAACGGTCAAGCGCCTGATTCCAGGGGCCAAGGGCTCGGGCAATGGCGGCGTCGTGGGTGGGGTCGTGACCACGGCCACCACCGTGGTCAACGGAGCAACCGGCGGGCTGCCCTAGCCGGAAGCCTCCGCGAACGCCCGGTCCAGGAATCTCAACGCGACCGCGTTCAGCTCCGGGTCGTGTTGGATCGATCGGTGGTGCCCGCCCGGGACGGTGACCAGCCGGCTCCCGGGCTGGGGCATTAGCTTGGCCAGTTCGCGCGAGTGCTCCACGGGCACCTGCTCGTCGCCCTCGGCGTGCAGCAGCAGCAGTCGGCAGGGCAGCTCGGGGACGGCGGTGTGGAGGTCGTGGGTGGACAGCAGCGCCTCCAACCCGGGGCCGTCGGCCTGGAAGTTGAGCGCCCCTGAGGCGAGCCCGCGAGCCAGGCCCTCGGCGCTGGCCGGGCAGATGGACACGACGGCCGCCGCCCGGGCACTCGGAGCGGCCAGGATCGACAGGTAGCCGCCCATACTCGACCCGCGCAGCGCCACGGGCGTCGCCGCGGGCATCTGCTCGCGGAGCAGGTCGGCCATTGCGGCCACGTCGTCCACCGCCCGTCCGTCCATCGGCCCCTCGCTTTCGCCGTGGCCCCGCTGGTCGAAGGCCACCGCCGCCAGGCCCGACGCCACGGCGGCCCGGGCAAAGTCGTGGTGGTTCTCCTTGCACGACCCGGCGCCGTGCAGAACCACGACCCCGCCGCGGGGCGCCCCGTCGCCCGAGGGAAGCCACAGCGAGTAGGCCAGGCCGTCTCGGGCGGCGATCTCGTCGGGCAGGACCGGGTTCACCGTCCGCATCCGCCGGGGCATCGGTCGATCATGGCATGGGTCGATCACGGCATGGCATGATCGCCCGCGTGAGCCTTGCCGCCACCGAGCTCTCGCACGTCTATCCGCTCGGCTCCCGCGTCAATGAGCGGGGGCGCCTGGAGATCGGCGGCTGCGACGCCGTCGAGCTGGTTCGGGAGTTCGGCTCGCCCGCCTACATCGTGGCCGAGGACGACCTGCGGGCCCGGGCTCGGGCGTTCGCGGACGCGCTCTCCTCGCGCCACGGCGACGGGGCGGTTTTGTTTGGCTCCAAGGCGCTCCCATGCACGGCCGTCTATCGGGTGTTCGTTCAGGAGGGCCTGGGGTGTGACGTGGCCTCCGGGGGCGAGCTTCACCTCGCTCTCCGGGCCGGCTTCGATCCTGCGGCCATCTACCTCCACGGCAACGCCAAGTCCGAGTCCGAGCTGCGTCAGGCGCTCGACGCCGGCGTGGGCCACGTCGTGCTGGACTCCTTCAACGACCTCGAGCGCCTGGACCGCCTGGCCGGGGAGCTGGGCCGCCGCCAGGCTGGTGATGGTCCGGGTCACCCCCGGGGGTGGCGGGCGACACCCACCACGCGATCTCCACCGGCCAGGCCGACTCCAAGTTCGGGTTCTCGCTGGATGAGGCCCACCAGGCGATCGCCATGGCCCGGGGCGCGGATCATCTGGAGCTCGACGGGCTGCACTGCCACATCGGCTCTCAGCTGTTCGCGCTGGAGCCGTTCGGGCAGGCCGTGCGGACGATCGCCGAGCTCGATCCCGACCTGCCCGCCTACAACGTGGGCGGTGGTCTCGGCGTGGCGTACACGGCGGACCAGGAGCCACCCACCGTGGCCGAGTACGTGGACACCGTCATCGGGGCCGTTCACCGCTGGCTCGGCCCCGATAAGCGCGTCCTGCTGGAGCCCGGCCGGTCGCTGGTCGCCCAGTCCACGGTCACGCTCTACACCGTGGAGACGGTCAAGCGCAACGTCTCCACGTGGGTGGCCGTGGACGGCGGGATGTCGGACAACCTGCGCCCGATGCTCTACGGGGCCCGGTACGAGGCGCTGATCGCCGACCGTGCCCTGGCCCAGGCCACCGAGCGCTGCCACGTCGTGGGCAAGCACTGCGAGTCGGGCGACGTGATCGTCCGCGACGTCCCGCTCCCCGCTCCCGCGCCGGGCGACGTCGTGGCCACGCCCGTCACCGGGGCCTACGGATACGCCCTGGCCAACAACTACAACAGCGTGCCTCGGCCGCCGGTCGTCTTCTGCCGGGATGGGGGCGCCCGGCTGGTCGTGCGGCGCGAAACCTACGACGACCTCAGCGCTCGTGACGTCGACTGATAAGGGCTTCCGGGTCGGCCTGCTGGGCCACGGCACGGTGGGCAGGGCGTTTGCCGAGCTGCTCCCCACCCAGGCCGACCGGATTGAGCTGGCCACCGGACTGCGCCCCGAGCTCTCGGGAGTGCTCACCCGCACCCAGGGCTCGTTTGACGAGCTGCTGGAGAACTCCGACCTGATCGTCGAGCTGATCGGCGGGATTCACCCGGCCAAGGAGTGGGTGCTCCAGGCGATCAGGTCTGGGCGGCACGTGGTCACGGCCAACAAGCAGCTCCTCTCGCGCTACGGCGAGGAGCTCTGGGAGGCGGCCCGGACCCACCAGGTGCAGCTGCGCTTCGAGGGCGCCGTGGCCGGCGTCGTTCCCGTGATCCGCGTGCTCCAGGAATCGCTGGCCGGGGCCCGGATCGACCGCGTCCACGGGATCGTCAACGGCACGACCAACTTCATCCTGACCGAGATGGCCCGGGCCGGGATGACTTTTCCCGAGGCGCTGAGGGAGGCCCAGCGGCTGGGGTACGCCGAGGCCGATCCCTCCGAGGACGTCGACGGTCGGGACGCCGCGGCCAAGATGGCGATTCTGGCTCGGCTCGCGTTCGACTGCCCGGTCCACCTCGACCAGGTCCGCTACGAGGGCATCGAGCAGATTCAGCCCGAGGACCTGGACTACGCCCGGGAGCTCGGCCTCCAGCTCAAGCTGATCGGAACGGCCGAGCGGATCGGTGAGGGGCTATCGGTCCGCGTGCACCCGGCCTTCCTGTACCCGGGGCATCCACTGGCGTCGGTGATGGGGCCCTTCAACGCCGTCACGGTCGAGTCCGAAACGATCACGGAGATCACGATGTCCGGCCCGGGGGCCGGTGGGCCGCAGACGGCCACCGCGGTCCTGGGCGACGTGATCAGCGCGATGATCCCGCCCGCCTCCACGCCCCCGACGACCAACGTCATGAAGATGGTCCAGGACGTGACCTCGGCCTTCTACCTGCACCTGGAGGTGGCCGACGAGCCCGGCGTGCTGGCCCAGGTCGCCGAGGGGCTGGCCGCCGAGAGCGTGTCGGTCAAGTCGGTCGTCCAGAAGGGTCTGGGCGAGCAGGCCCGGCTGGTGATGGTGGTCCACCCGGTGCTCGAGTCGCGCTTTGCCGCGGCGATCGAGCGCCTGGCCAGCTGGAGATCCTCCGAGCCCCGCCCCGGGCCATCCGGGTGCTCGAGGAGGAGTTCGCTTAGGATCTCGCGCCGTGCGGGCGATCCAGATAACCGACCTGAGCGGACCCGACAGCGCGCTGGCCCTGGTCGACATCCCGGAGCCCGAGCCTTCGCACCCCCTGACGCCGGGTCAGGCGGTCGTGGTGGAGGCACACGCCGCCGGGGTCTCGTTCCCGGAGGTGCTCCAGACCAGGGGCGAGTACCAGTTCAAGCCGCCGCTCCCGTTCGTCCCGGGCAGTGAGGTCGGGGGCGTGGTGCGCTCGGCGCCCCCCGGGGCGGCGGTCAGGGAGGGTGACCGGGTGGCCGCCTTCTGCATGCTCGGGGCGTTCGCCGAGGTCGTCGTGGCGCCGGAGTTCATGTGTTTCAAGCTCCCCGACGAGCTCGACTTCGCCCAGGGGGCGGCGCTCGTCCTCAACTACCACACGGCGTACTTCTCGCTGAAGCTCCGGGGCCGGCTGGCCGAGGGTGAGACGGTGCTCGTCCACGGGGCCGCCGGTGGAGTCGGCACGGCCTCGCTTCAGGTGGCCAAGGGTCTCGGCGCCCGGACGATCGGTGTCGTGTCCAGCGATGCCAAGGAGCAGGTGGCCCGGGACGCCGGCGCCGATGACGTCGTTCGCTCGGATGGCCCGTGGAAGGACCAGGCCAAGGAGCTCTCGGGAGGCGGCGTCGACGTCGTGCTCGACCCCGTCGGCGGCGAGCGCTTCACCGACAGCATCCGGTCGCTGCGCGAGGGCGGACGGGTGGTCGTGGTGGGCTTCACCGGGGGCTCGATCCCGGAGGTCAGGGTCAACCGGCTGCTGCTGGGCAACACCGAGGTGATCGGCGCGGGCTGGGGTGCCTACGTGATGGGCAAACCCGAGGTGACCAGAGAGATCGGCGCCGAGGTCATGCGGTTGGTGGATGAGGGCTTCGTCCGGCCGATCGTGGGCGCGCGGTTCCCGCTGGCCCGGGCGGCCGACGCGCTCAAGCTGATCGACGAGCGCGGCGCGACCGGCAAGGTCGTGCTGGACGTCGTGTAGGCGTCAGAATTGCGCTGCCGAGCGTTTTCTTTGTAGAACACGAGTCAGGATGGCGGGAGATGGGTGCGTTCCGCGGGATCTCTGGACAGGGGCCGGGACCGGCATGAGTCCCTTGGCGGCTGTGCGCGAGCCGGCCAGCCCCGTCGACGTCGCGCTCCGGCGCGATGAGGCCGGCGACCGGACGGAGGAGCGCAATCGCTCCGGCATCCTGGACGCGCTCCGGGGGGTCGCGGCGCTGATGGTGCTCGCCGATCACACGCACTGGCTCTCCGTGGGGCCACATCCGGGGACTCTGGCCACGGCGATCGACCAGATGCTGGCGGCCGGCATCTATCTGTTCTTCGCGGTCAGTGGCTATCTGATCGCTGGTCCGTTTCTGCGCGCCCTGGTTCGCGGCGATCCGCTGCCGAAGGCCGGGCCGTACTTCGTGCGCAGGGCCGCCCGAATCTACCCGGCCTACCTGATCGCCTTCGCCGTGGGCATCCTGCTGGCACCGGCCCCGCATGTCCAGGCCTACCAGATGCCTGTGCATCTGCTGCTTCTCCAGAGCGTCTGGCCCCACGCCGCAGAGTCGACGGCCCTGTTCCCCGTCGCCTGGACGCTGGGGATCGAGATCGCGTTCTACGTATTCGTACCTCTGGCCGCGGCAGCGCTCCGCGCTCTGCACCCATCCCCGTGGCGTCCGGGCCGGCTCGCTCTCGGGGTGATCGCCGCCGGGGCCGCGTCCGTGGCCTGGACGTACTTCGCCAGGCGTCACTTCGGTGGCTCCCCGTCCCTCGGGTCGCAGATTGCTCAGGACGGTCTCCAGGTGTGGCTGGGCGCCTTCTGTCCCGGAATGTTGGTCGCCCTGGCTGCCCTCGGCAATCCCATGACCCCGGCCTGGCGTCGGTTCAGGTGGCTGATGGCCCGGCCGTGGCTCGGCTTTTCCCTCGCCGCGGGGCTGTGGGCCTCGGGGTACGCGATGGAGCATTACGGCTCGCCCGGTCTGGTCGTCCTCAGCCCGTCCGCCTACTACGTCGCCTGCGCTCTGGTCCTCGGTTGCAGCGTGGCCGCCGGCGGGTGGATCACCTGGCCCGTCCGGGTGCTGGCCCCGATTGGCCTGGTCTCATACGGCATCTACCTCTGGCACGCCATCGTGATCAAGTTCCTCTACAACCACACCTCGCTGGGGCTGCACGGGGTTGGCCCGGCCTGGCTCCTGGACTCGCTGTTCGTCCTGGCGCTGACGCTGCCGTTCGCCGCGCTCAGCTGGTTCGCCGTCGAGCGACCGCTGATGCAGCGGGCCGCCGGCTGGGCCAAGACTCGGACCCGGCCGCGCGGCGAACCGGCGCTCGTCCGCGCCGCGGTGCATTGATGGCCTCGCCTAGGCGTTGACCCGCTCTGAGGGCGCGTCGACTCGCACCTGGGGCGTGGGCAGCCCCTTTTCGATCCGGCGGCGTTCGGTCTTGGCCACGCCCTCGAACGAGCGGGTGTTCCAGCCGCGGGCCAGCGGCGCGGGCATCACCCGACGGGCGCTGCGCACCGCGCGGACGGTGGCCGTGAAGGCCGCCCGCCGGCCGGCCGTGAAGTCGAGCCCGTAGAGCTCGCGCACCCGCCGGGGCAGGCTGCCCAGCATCAGCAGGTCGTGGACCCGCTTGCCCGGCTGCTGGATCGCCGGCATCGGGATCTCAAAGGCCGTGGCGTACCCGATGTACCGGGCCTCGGCGGTCAGGAACATCTCATCGCTGGCCAGCCGGTCGCGGTACCAGGCCCGGAAAGCCCCGTAGGTCGGCGGGCACTGCGACCGGGGCATCCCGAACAACTCGCCGAAGCGCAGGTAGTCCTGCCAGAACGCCTCGCGCTGCTGGTCGGTCAGCCGGCGAACCAGGAGCTCGTAGAAGCACTGGGCCGAGTCGGCCATCACGGCCACGGTCCAGAGCATCAGCGCGGGGTCGAGGGCCGAATACCGCGTCCCCGCCGGGAAGATCCCCGCGTCCTGCGGGAGCACGCCCTGGACCGTCGTGTGCAGTTGGTTGACGTAGGACAGGACGCCGTCGGCCTCCTCCCGAGTGCCGAAGAAGATCTTCTCGAACGCCTTGGCCGTGTGGACCAGGCGCTTGAACGGAGTCAGCTTGGCGTAGGAGTGCTCGCTCGTGCCCACGTAGTTGAGCGGCGCCAGCGCTCCGATGCACAGCGCCCGCTGTCCGTAGAAGAGTCCGACCAGATGCTCGTCGTGGACCTGGCGCAGCATCGAGCCGCCCCGGGGGAAGTAGCCGTCTGAGTCTCGGCGCCTGGGCATTCCGCAGCGGGGTAGTCTGACATGCTGCGCCCGATGCCTGGGCTGATCGAGCGCTTCCGCGACCGCCTCCCCTTCGGCCCCGACGACCCGATCGTGACTCTCGGAGGAGGGCTCGACCCCGCTGGTGCCGGCTCCGCGGCTGTCCGAGCGCGTCGGAGCCGAGGTGTGGCTGAAGATCGAGGGCGCCAATCCCACCGGCTCGTTCAAGGACCGAGGGATGACCTGCGCCGTGTCCGCGGCCATCCGGGAGGGCGCCCAGGCGATCGTCTGCGCGTCCACCGGCAACACCGCCGCCTCGGCGGCGGCCTACGCCGCCCGGGCCGGCGTCCGGGGGGTCGTGATCGTGCCCGAGGGGCGGATCGCCGCGGGCAAACTGGCCCAGGCGCTGATGCACGGGGCCGAGGTGGTGGCGCTGCGGGGCAACTTCGACCAGGCGATGGCCCTGGTCCGGGAGCTGACCGACAGACACCCGATCGCGCTGGTCAACTCGGTCAACGAGTTCCGGATCGAGGGCCAGAAGACGGCGGCCTTCGAGATCGCCGAGGCGCTGGCCGGCGAGCTGGACGGCCTCTGCATCCCGGTCGGCAACGCGGGCAACATCACCGCCTACTGGCGGGGGTTCACCGACCTCGGGCTCTGTCCCCGGATGCTCGGTTTCCAGGCCGCCGGGGCGGCGCCGCTGGTGCTGGGCCACCCGGTCGAGCACCCCGAGACCGTGGCCAGCGCGATCCGGATCGGCAATCCGGCCCGCTGGGAGGACGCGATGGCGGCCATGAGCGCCTCGGGCGGGGCGATCCGGTCGGTGACCGATGATCAGATCCTGGACGCCTACCGCTTCCTGGCCGCTCACGAGGGCGTCTTCTGCGAGCCCGCCTCGGCCGCCGGCGTGGCCGGGCTGCTGACCCACGGACCGGGCGAGGCGGAGCGCCTGGTCTGCGTCCTGACCGGGCACGGCCTGAAGGATCCGCAGACGGCCCTCGACCTGGCCGCCGGCGGTCGTGCCATGCGAGGCGTCGCTGCCGGCGATCGAGCGAGCGGTGCTGGGATGAGCCTGCGGCGGCGCCGGCTGGTCCGCGTTCCCGCCTCCTCGGCCAACCTCGGGCCGGGACTCGACGTCCTCGCCGCCGCCCTGTCGCTCCAGCTCGAGGTTGAGGTCAAGGAGACCGGCAGTTTCGCCGTGCACACCGTGCTCGACGTGCCTCGCGACCGCAGCAACCTGGTGGTCCGGGGATTCGAGCGCCTTCACAGCGCCGATGCGTTCGAGTTCGAGATCACGTCTGAGATCCCGCTGTCCGGAGGTCTGGGCTCGAGCGCCGCGGCCGTGCTGGCCGGGCTGATGGCCGCCGACCACATCTTTGAGCTGGACGCCGACCTGCTCGCCTTGGGCGCCGAACTCGAGGGTCATCCCGACAACGTGGGCGCCTCGCTGGAGGGCGGGTTCGTGATCTGCTCGGGCGGACGGACCACGCGCTTTGAGCCCCCGATGGGGCTGGAGGCCGTCCTGGTCGTGCCGTCCGAGGGTGTGCAGACAGAGACCGCTCGCGCGGTGCTGCCGGCCACGGTCCCGCTGAGCGACGCCGTATTCAACGTCGCCCACGCCTCCGCGCTGGTCCTGGGGCTTCTCACCTCGGACTGGGAGCTGATCGCCTCATCGCTGGACGACCGGCTCCACCAACCCCCCCGGGCCGGCCTCTACCTCCGCTCAACCGCGCTGCTCGACAGAGTCCGGGAGCTGGGGGCGCTGGGGGCCACGATCTCCGGCGCGGGCCCGAGTGTCCTGGTCTGGTGCCAGTTTGAGCAGACCGGACGGGTCCTGGATGCCCTGGAGCACGAGGTGGCGGGCTGGGCCACGGCCATGCGGGTCCCGTTCGAGTCCCACGGCGCCGACGTGCGTGAGCTGTAGCTCCGGGTGGGGGCGCGCCGCTCAGCCAGCGCGAGCGGGCAGGCCGCCGACGAGCTGCTCGCGTAGCGCGGCCAGCCGCCGGCGCGGCGGCTCCAGCTCCAGCCGTCGGAGCAGCTCGGCCGCCACGTCCAGGTAGTCGACGCCCAGGTCCGGCCGGTAGTCGATGATCGACCTGGCGCGCTCGGCCGACTCGGCGTACGCGATTGAGGCCCTGATCGGAGTCTCGATCAGCTTGTTCTTGAAGTGGGCCTTGAGCGAGTCGAAGGCCTCGCGCGAGTGGCGGGTCCGCATGTCGGCGATGTTGAGCACGATGCCGAGCCATTCCAGGTCGGGGTTGAGATTGTCCCGGGCCAGGCCGATCACCTCCAGCGCCTGCTCGACGCCCTGGAGGGCGAAGTACTGGGCCTCTGCCGACAGCAGCGCGTAGTCGGAGGCCACGAGCGCGTTGACGGTAAGCAGGCCGAGTGACGGCGGGCAGTCGATCAGCACCAGGTCGTAGTCGCTCTTGACCTCCCGCAGCGCCTTCTTGAGCGCCATTTCCCGGCCCATCCGGCCACCGAGTACGAGCTCGGCCTCAGCCAGCCCCAGGTTGGCCGGCACGATGCCGTCGTGAACGGCGTCCTTCATCCTGGCCCGGCCGGCCAGGACGTCGCCCACCGTCGGGGCCGCCTCGGGGTCCACGTCCAGGTAGTCGGACAGGTTGCCCTGGGGGTCCAGATCGACGGGCAGGACATCCAGCCCGATCCGTCCGAAGACGTCGGTCAGAGTGCGGACCGTGGTCGTCTTCCCCGTGCCGCCCTTCTGCGAGAGAACCGAGATGGTCGCCGCCATGTCGAGAGGCGGACTATAGGCCAGCGGCTCGGCCGCTGAGGATCGGCTTTCCTGCTGGGAGCTTTCAGGCCGTGCCGGTATCGGCCAGGTGCGTGTACCGCACCCCGGAAACCGCCGGCAGCTCAACGAAGTACAGCCGGTGGCGGCCGATGACGATCTCGTCGCCGTCGGTCAGGGTGCTCCACTCGACGCGCTCGCCGTTGACGAACACGCCGTTCAGGCTCCGATCGTCCAGGACCCGCAGGCCGTCAGGCTGGCGCACGATCAGCGCGTGCCGGCGGGAGACGGTGGGATCGTCGAACCGGATGTCGGCCGCCAGGCTGCGGCCGATCCGCGTCCACTCGCGCTCCAGCGCAAAGGCCACCGCATCGTCATCGTCGGTCCTGTAGGCCAGGTACTGACCGGGGTCGGACAGGTTTTCCCGGACATCGTCGAGCCACGCCTGGTCGTCGGTCTCGGGCGGTATGTCAACCACGCTCGTCTTGGCGGTCGTGAACAGCGACGCTCGCACGAATGAGTCCCCGCCGCAGTTCGGGCAGGTGGGAAGCTCGTCGACGGCGTCGAGCGATAGGGGGTACTCGCAATCCGTGCAACGGAAGGTGCCGGTCCCTGCAACATTGCCCGACATCCACGCTTTCATCAGGGCACTCTCTCCTCACTACGAACTGCAAGGGGCTATAGCACGCACCCCCGGTCGGGGAAATGGTACACCGGGTGTCAAAGCCCAAAATTTCCCCTCCGTGCGGGTTAATTCTTCTGGCGACGGCTCTGGCGGCGCCGGTCCCTGCCACCGAGCGCGTACTGGTCAGGGCCGAATTTACCCCGGCCTAAGGAGCCGCAAACCGGCATCGGGGGCCCTCGTCCCGCCCGGCGCCCGGCCGCGTCGGCGGATGCGCAAGCCGGCGACCGGCCAGAAGGAGGCATGGCGTGGCCGGCGAACTCCGTCCCATGAGCGCCCTTCAGGAGATCGAGCGGGAACTCTGTGAGCTCGAGCTGGCCCTGCTTCGCCGGGGCGTCGACGAGCGCGCCGCGGGTCGCGAGTGCTGTTCGCAGTGCGGGCGCTCGCCCCTGGTCGGTGAGCAGGTCTACGTGTACGAACCGGATCGCATCCTGTGCGAACTGTGCCGGGAACGGGAGCGTCGGAGCCCGATCGCGTCGCGCCTGGTGCACACCCCGGCGTTCGGCCACACGCTGCGTATCGTGGACCAGCGCGCCGCCGCATAGGCCGCTTCGGCCGCCGCGCCGCTTCGCCCACCGTGGCCGCTTCGCCGACCGTGGCCGCGCGGGCCTAGAATCCTCCGGCCGTGGTTCCGTTCACAGTTTCGACCACCATCTCCAAGCCGCGTGAGGTTGTGTTCGACTACCTGGCGGACATCGCCAACCACGCGGAGTTCTCGGACCACTACCTGATCGACTGGCATCTGCTTCGACAGGATCCGCGGGGTGTGGGTGCCGGAGCCCGCTTCCGGGTCAAGGCGCCGCTGAACCGGTTCTCCTGGGCCGACCTGACGTTCGCCGAGGTCCAGCGGCCGCGCCGGATCGTGGCCCACGGACGCGGCGGCAAGTTCAACCGGGTCCGGATCCTGGCCACGTACTCGGTGGCCGAGGGGCCAAGCCAGACGACCCAGGTGGAATTCACGCTGGAGACCGAGCCCGCGCTCCTGTCGGACAGGCTGATCGAGGGCTTCGGAGGCCGATCGTGGCTGCGGCGTAAGAACACCAGGGCCATGAGGCGGCTGCGGACGATCCTGGAGGACGGCCGGGGTCGGGGCCACCGGCCGACCATCGCCGGCGGCTGACCCTGCCGGTCAGCGGTCGTGCCCGCCAGGGCTCGCCACCGCGTTCACGGCGGCGGCGCGTTGAATACACTTCGCGCCCCTTGAAGCTCCTCTTCCCTGCCCGTTTTATCCGAGCCGCCGCTCTCGTCGGCGCAGTTGCGCTGGGGCTTGGCCTGGCCGGGTGCGGCAAGACCAACAACCCCCCCAGCGCGGAGAACGACGGCGTCTACGAGCAGGCTGGGAACGTCACCTACCAGCTCGAGATCTCGCGCCAGCTGAACCAGTACTCGACCGAGGACTCTCAGTACGTCAAGGGCGTTCCGGCCACCGACAAGGCGCTTGGCCCATCCGCGCTCTGGTACGGGGTCTTCCTGTGGGCCAAGAACCAGACCAACTCGCCCCAGAAGACCACGGATGATTTCGACATCGTCGACACCGAGGGGCACCACTACTACCCGATCCCGCTGAACACGACCCTGAACCCGTTCGCCTGGACGGCACAGACGCTTCAGCCCCAGGGGATCGAGCCCGCCCCGAGCACGATCGCCAGTGACGGGCCGACCCAGGGCGCCCTGGTGCTGTTCAAGCTCAACCAGTCGGTCTACAGCGACCGACCGCTCACGCTTGAGATCCGCTCCCCGACCAGCAACAAGGTCGAGGCCACGATCTCGCTCGATCTGTAGGGGTTTCGGGGTCGCGGGGGTCGCGGGGTCGCGGGGGTCGCGGGGTCGTGGGGGTCGCGGGGGTCGTGGGGGTCGCGGGGTCGCGGGGGTCGTGGGGGTCGCGGATCGCGGGGTCGCGGGGCCCGGGCCTGCGGCGGCCCCGCGGGTCGGCCGGCCTTGGCCGGCGCGGGCGCTGGTGGTAGGCACCAGCGCCCGCGCCGCCCGGGCGCAACGGAAGCGTGCTGACTCTTACTGGAATAGTCAGCATTTTTCGACACCGATCGGGTTGCTTTAGCGCAGCGGACGCTTGACCCCGGACGAGCCCCCTCCCCGCCAGCTCGCGCCTGGGCACCCGCCGCCGCCTGCGGCGCGACGAGGCATCGGCCCCGCCCGACCTCAGTGCCCCTGCAGCCCGGCCACAAGCACGTCTCGAACGGCCGGGGCGGCGGAGGATCCTCCGAATCCCTGGTTGGCGAACAGCGCCCCGGCCACGATCCGCGGCGCTCCCACCGGGGCGTAGCCGACGAACCAAGCATCGGCGTCGGTCGGGTTTGTGGACGTCGGGACGTTGCTGTTGTTGACCTCCGCCGTGCCGGTCTTCCCGGCCACCTGTACCCCGGAGATCTGCGCCGATGTGCCGGTCCCCGACTCGACCACGGCGACCATCATCTGCTGGACCTCGCTGGCCACCTGGGAGTTCGTCACGTGGACGAAGCGCGGGCGCCGGCCGTAGCGCAGGGTGGGTATCGGGCGCCTGCCTCCCATCGCGATCGTGGCCGCGACGTCGGTCATCTCCAGGGTGCTCGCCTGGACCATGCCCTGTCCGATGGCGGAGGATCCCACCGCGGTCGCGCCGCCGATCTGGCTGGCCGATGGGATCGTGCTCTCGGCCGCCCCCGGAATGGGCACCGGGTGGTTGAAGCCGAACCGCTCGGCCATGGCCACGAGCCGCTTTCCGCCCAACCTGACGCCCAGCGGCGCGAACACCGAGTTGCACGACACCGCGAACGCGTTGAGCAGCGTGCCCCCGCAGGCCTCGCCGCTGGCGTTGCGCAGGGTGTAGCCGCCGATCACCGACGAGGTCGCGATCGGGAACGAGGAGCTGAGCTTGACGATCCCCGCCTGGAGCGCCGCGGAGGAGGTGATGATCTTCATCGTTGACCCCGGCGGCTGCACGGCTGAGAAGGCCAGCCCGGCCAACGCCAGCAGTTGCCCGGTGCGGGGATCCATCGCCACGACGCCCCCGTAGTGGCTGCCGAGCGCGGCGATCGCGGCCGCTCTCGAGGTTCGGGTCGATCGACGTCTTCACCGTCTGGCCGGGGATCGGCGGGGTGTGGGCCAGCACGTGGGCGCCGGCCCGCAGCGTCCCGCCCGGAGTGCCCGCCAGCTGCGACTGGAAGACGCGCTCCAGCCCGTCCAGCCCCACCTTCGCGTCGGCTGGATAGCCCGCGGCGGCGTATTGGGACGCGAGCGGGGCGGGGATCGCGCCGATCATGCCGACGATCCCTCCGGCCACGGTGGAGATGGGCGAGGTCCGGTTGGGCCCTTCGGCCAGCGGCTCTCCGTTGCGGGCCAGGATCGCCCCTCGGGGGGGCAGCGACACCGAGCGGGTGAGGCGCTGGCCGGGCAGCAGGCCCGGGAACAGGAGCGTGTCCGTGAACCGCACCGCCGGCTGAGGACCGGTGGTGTTGTAAGACACGAGCAGAGTCTCCACGAGCGTCCCGAAGGCCGCCGTTCGCACGCGCATGATCACCGGGACGAGCGCTGCTCGTCGGACTCTCCACCCGGACCACGGTCAGCGAGCGGGTGGTGGCGGTCTGGGCCGCCGCCTTGTATTCGGCGATGAACTCTGCTCGGTCAGACTCGGCGCCGTGACGAGCGATCCAGGAGCTGGTACATCCGCCGAAATTGGTGCTGGGACCAGTCGCGGACGTACCGGGTCACCACCACCCGGATGTCGGGCCCCGAGCTGCCGGCGACGACCAGGCCGGCGGCGAACGCCGCCCCGGCCAGCAGCAGCACCGGCAGCCCATGGCGGAGCCACCGGCTCTGCCGAGCACTTCTCCGATGCTGCTCCTACCCACCTGGACGATCCACCCTGACCGCCGTGGAGATCTGACCCTGACCGCGGCCACCTGGACGATCTACCCGTGGCCGCGAAGGCAGAAACGGTAGAGATCGGCGCGCGCAGGAAGGTTCGTGGGCGCCGGCGGGGGCCGGCATCGCCGTCACTAACCTCCTGCGGGTGACCACCGTGGACTGGGTTATCGTCGCGTTCGTCGGGCTCGCTGGCTGTCTACGGCTATCTGCAGGGGTTTCTGGTCGGCGCGCTGTCGCTGGCCGGTTTCGTGGTCGGGGCGTTCGTCGGCACCCGGCTGGCCGAGCTGCTGGTGCCAAACGGGGACCACTCCCGGTACGCCCCGCTGTTCGGCCTCCTGGGTGCGCTGCTGGCCGGCGGGGTCCTGGCCACCGGGCTGGAGGGGCTCGGAATCAGAGCCCGGGCCGCGTTGCGGCTGCCGAGCCTGCGCACGGCCGACGGGGTCCTGGGGGCGGCGCTGACGGCCTGCGTAGGCCTGGGCATCGCCTGGATCCTCGGGGCGGTGGCGCTCCAGTCGTCGGGATCGACCTCGCTCCGGGCCGATATCCAGCGCTCGGCCATCCTGGGCCAGCTCAACCAGATCCTGCCCCCATCGGGAGTGATCCTCAACGCGCTGGCCAGGGTCGACCCGCTGCCCTCGGTGAGCGGTCCGTCGGCCGACGTGGGCAAGCCCAACGCGGCGATTCTGCGCTCACCCGGCGTGCGCACAGCCCGGCCCAGCGTCGTGCGAGTGCTTGGCACCGCCTGCGGGCTGGGGGTGGAGGGAAGCGGCTGGGTCGCGGCCCCCCACATCGTCGTGACCAACGCCCATGTCGTGGCCGGAGAGTCGGACACGACCGTCGAGGTGGGCGGAGACCCGCCGGCGCTCTCGGCCGAGGTGGTCGACTTCGATCCCCACGACGACGTGGCGATCCTCCGCGTCCGGCCCTGAACGAGCCGGCCCTCCATCTGGCCTCGGCTCTCGCGCCGGGACCTCGGTGGCCATCCTCGGATATCCGTTGGACGGTCCATTCGACGCCGAACCGGGGCGGATCGGCGATACCCAGTCGATCAACACGGAGAACGCCTACGGCCAGGGTTCGGTGGTCCGCAGCATCACGCCTCTCCGCGGCCTTGTCCGACCCGGCAACTCAGGCGGCCCGCTGGTCGATTCGGCCGGGCAGGTTTTGGGCACCGTGTTCGCCGCCGTGACCAGCCCACCGGCGGCCTGGGCCGGGCGGAATGGCGGTGCCCAACTCGGTCGTGGCCCCCCAGCTGGCCCGGGGCGAAGCCAGCAACCACCCGGTGGGCTCTGGTCCCTGCGCGGGGTAGGGCGGGCTCGTCGGGAGCGCGAGCCCGTTGGCCCCGCGACCCGCGGTGGATTCGCCGGCTCTCTAGGCGATTCACATGAGGCATGCTCATTGAGATCGCCATGGAGACGTGCCGGGCCCCCACTCCCGACACCCAACAGCCCCACGAAGCCCCCACTTCAAAGCAGCACCAAGGGGGCGGGCGGTGGTCTGCAACACCGCCCTCCCCTTAGGTGCTTTCACCCCCCGGTGCCCGTAGGCGGTGCGCCCTCAACACTCTCGGCCATTTGAAACACCATCTCCGGCTCCAGTGCCCCTAGGAGCTGTGGGTGATGGTGCGCGAGATGCAGCTGCACGGCATTGAAGAGCTCCTGGTCGGATTCACCCGCGAGTTGCGCCCCGCACTCGCATTGGGCAATCCGCCGCTTGCCTTCAGCGATGGTGCTCATTGGTCCCAACCACTCCCGTGGCTGCATCTCGTGCGCCCCGCCCGATCTGTGTTGTTGGTGGCCCCAATCCACGATCGGAAGATGCGAGCGACGCGTTGGCGATACGTTCCAAATCGTTTCCACCATTCAGGAGTGGAATCCCCCGGCTCGCACGGGGAATTCCACTTGAAACGTCGCGGAGGAGCGGCGGTTCGTGGCCGCGAGCACAAACGAGAGCACCCGAATTCAGCTGTGCCGGCACTGTCCGTCAGTGGATGGGCGTGCAATTGGCGCACGGCGCTGCGGGGCCCCCAGGTCCGGCTGCTGCTGGCCTATCTGCTCCTGAACCGGCTGCGGCCCGTGGGACGCGAGGAGCTGATCGGGGCGCTGTGGCCCGAGGACGCCCCCAGTCCCAGGACGCGGCTCTGCGCACGCTCCTCTCCCGCCTGCGCTCCGCTCTCGGCCGATCCGCGCTGAGCGGGCGCAATGACGTCATGCTGGTCCTTCCGGAACCCGTATGGGTCGACGTTGAGGCAGCCCGGCGCCGAGCTGGGCCGGGCTCTGGCCGCGCTGGACCGCGACGATGCCCGAGCCGCCTGGGCCTGGCCAGGTCCCGCTCAACATCGCCGCCCGGGGCCTGCTTCCGGCGCCCAGGCGGGCTGGCTCGAGCCCTTCCGCAACGAGCTCGAGGACATCCGACTCCAGGCGCTCGAGGTGGTCGGGCGGAGCCGGGCTCCGGCTGGGCGGCGCCCAGCTGGGCTCGGTGGAACGCGCGGCCCGTGGCCTGATCCACGCCAGCCCTACCGCGAGTCCGGCTACACGCTGCTGATGCAGGCCCACGCCCTGCGGGGCAACTCGGCCGAGGCCGTCCGGGTGTTCGACCGGTTGCGCGTCCTGCTCCGCGAGGAGCTGGGGACGGCTCCGTCGCAGGGCGCGATCGCCGTTCACGAGCAGCTGCTGCGCGGAAGGGCGGTGCCGCCGCCCCGCGGTCGACCGCCTCCTCGGAGGCGCCGGTGGAGCTCCCGGCCGAGCTGCGGGCCCGCGGCCAGGGGCCGCTCGTCGGCCGGACCCGGAGCTGGCCGAGCTGACGCGGCTGTGGGAGCTGGCTCGGGGCGAGGAGACGGGCGGACCGCCCCCCGCCGTCCGCTGCCCCGGGTCGGTAGTGCTGGCCGGCGACGCCGGCATCGGCAAGACGAGTCTG
The DNA here is from genome assembly GCA_963705785.1 of uncultured Solirubrobacterales bacterium. Taxonomy (GTDB): domain Bacteria; phylum Actinomycetota; class Thermoleophilia; order Solirubrobacterales; family Solirubrobacteraceae; genus Palsa-465. Next base: position 72,712 of record CAVPKV010000035.1, read on the forward strand.
GCCTCCGAGCTGGCCCGGCGGGCCCACGGCGATGGCGCGGTCGTGCTGGCCGGCCGGGCGCCCGAGGAGGGGCTGGCTCCGTATCAGCCCCTGCTGGAGGCGCTCAGCCACTACTTCGCCACGGCCACCCTGGACGACATCCGATCGGCCGTCCGTGAGCACGGACCCGAGTTGGGCCAGCTCGTGCCCGAGCTCCGACGCCGAGTCCCCGAGCTGCCGACCGCACCGGCCGAGCCCGAGGGCGAGCGCTACCGGCTGTTCGAGGCCGTGGTGGGATTGCTCAGCTCGGTCTCCAGCACGCCCCCATCCTGCTCGTTCTGGATGACCTGCACTGGGCCGATCGCCCGACCCTGCTGCTGCTCCGGCATCTGGCCCGGCTCCGCGCCCCACCCGGCTGATGATGCTGATCGCGTTCCGCACGGAGGCGGCCACGGATGTTCTCCGGGACGCGCTGGCGGATCTGGGCCGCGACGGGCTCTCGACCCAGCTGGACATCGCTGGTCTGAGCGAAGCGGAGACGGGAGAGCTGGTCCGGCTCCGGGCTGGTGAGAGACCGTCCGCCTCGTTCACCCGGGAGATCCACCGGGAGAGCGAGGGCAACCCGTTCTTCGTGGAGGAGATCATCCGCAACCTGGTTGCCGCGGGCCTTCGGGTGGGCTCGGCCACGGCCCTCGAGCTCCAGCGCTTCGAGCTCCCCGAGGGGGTCAAGCGGATGCTGGCGCGCCGGCTCGACCAGCTGGATTCGGCGACGATCGAGTTCCTCCGGGTGGCCTCCGTGGCCGGACGGGATTTCGACGTCGAGCTGCTGGTGGAGCTGGTGGACCTGGACGAGGGCGAGAGCCTGGCGGCGCTGGAGGACGCGCTGGCCGCCGGGATGCTGCTGGAAGCGACCGGCGTGCCGGGCCGGTACTGCGTTCTCCCACGCCCTGATTCGGGAGGCTCTGTATGAGGGCATGTCCTCCCCAGGCGGGCCCGGCTCCACCGCCGGGTGGGCGAGACGTTGGAGGCCTCGGGTCAGGCCTCGCTGAGCGCACTCGCGCTGCATTTCACGCGGCCGCGGGGTCCAGGACGCCGAGAAGGCGATCTCCTACGCCATCCAGGCCGGGTCAGAGGCCACCGCAGTGCTGGCCCACGAGGAGGCGGTCGAGCACTACAGCCGGGCGCTTGAGGTGGTCACCCGGGCCTACCCGGAGGCGGTGGCACGCCGGCTGGAGCTGCTGCTGGCGCTGGGCGAGGCCTGCGTGCGGGCCGGCGAGCGCGCCCGGGCCAGGGACGTTCTGCTGGAGGCCGCGCGCCTGGCCGAGCAGCTGAATGACACCCCGAGCCTGGTCCGGGCCGTCGTCGGAGCGGCCCGCCGGTATGTCCAGCAGCCGCGCGAGGACACCGAGCTGATCGCCCACACCGAGCGGGCGCTGCGGGCCACGGCCGGGCAGCGAACCCCCGAGCGGGTACGGCTGCTGTCCCGGGCCTGCGGCACTTTCTACTTCTCCAGCCAGCGCTGGCGGATGGAGGAGCTGAGCCAGGAGGCGGTCCAGATCGCCGACGAGCTGGATGACCCGGAGGCCACCGCGTACGCCTGCTCGGCTCGCCGGGCCACGCTGTGGGATCCGACCCACCTGGCCGAGCGCCTGAGCGCGTCCACGGCGATGCTCACGGCCGCCCGGCGGCTGGGCGATCTGGAGCTCCAGCTCCAGGCCCACGCCTGGCTTGTGGTCGACCTGCTCGAAGGCGGCCAGCGCGCCGGTGTCGATGCCCAGATCGAGGTCTTCGACGTCGGGGCCGAGCAGCTGCGTCAGCCCCTGTTCCGCTGGCAGGCGCTGATCTGGCGGGGCATGCGCGCCCTGCTCGACGGCGATCTCCAGCGCTCCGAGGAGGCCATCACCGAGGGACTGGCCGCCGGAGCCCCGGTGGAGACGATGAACGCTCCGCAGTACTACACGATCCAGCTGCTGGTGATCCGGCGCGAGCAGGGCCGCTCGGGTGAGCTCGAGGGTGCCGTCCGCGAGATGGCCCAGGCCTACCCCGCTCGTCGGGGCTGGCAGACCGAGCTGGGGCTGATCCTGTGGGAGACGGGCCGCCAGGAGGCGGCTCGAGCCGAGTTTGAGCAGCTGGCCCAGGCCGACTTCAGCGACGTCACGAGCGACGGCGAGTGGATGCCCGTGATGGCGATGCTGGCCCAGTTGTGCACGCTGCTGGGCGACCGGGAGCGGGCGGCCGTGCTCTACGACCTGCTGGAGCCCTACGCGGCCAACAACATCGTGCGCGGCATCGGCGCCATCTGCATCGGCCCGGCGACCCGCCTGCTGGGCCGGCTGGCGGCCACGCTGGGGCGTGAGGCGGACGCCCGGCGGCAGTTCGAGGCCGCGCTGGAGGCCACGGCGGCGCTGGGGGCGCCGCTGCTCCGGGCCCACACCCAGCTGGACTACGCCGAGGCATTGGGGGGCACGGGACGGATGGCCTGGCTGGTCGATGAGGCCGCCGCCACGGCCCGGGACCTGGGGCTGCCCGCGGTGGCCCGCCGGGCCGAGCGCCTGGGATAAAGCTCTCGGCGCCCGCCTTAGGGAGCGCTACGCTGCGCCACTCATGAGCAAGACGTTGGTCATAGCCGAGAAGCCGTCGGTGGCTCGCGACAACCTGGCCAGGGTTCTGCCCGGGCCGTTCACCAAGGGCGAGGGCTACCTGGAGGGCCCAGAGCACGTGCTGACCTGGGCCGTGGGCCATCTCGTCCAGCTGGCCGAGCCCGACGAGTACGACGACAAGTTCAAGAAGTGGCGCATGGCCGACCTGCCGATCGTCCCCGACCGGTTCAAGCTGGTCGTGCGCGACGAGCGGTCCAAGAAGCAGATGAACGTGATCAAGCGCCAGCTGGGACGCGACGACCTGGACCTGGTCGTAAACGCCTGCGACGCTGGGCGCGAGGGCGAGCTGATCTTCGCCTACCTGTATGAGAAGGCCGGCTCCAAGAAGCCCGTTCAGCGGCTGTGGTTGAACTCGATGACCAACCAGGCCATCCAGGACGCGTTCGGCTCCCTGCGGCCGGCGGCGGAGCTGGCCTCGCTGGAGGCCGCCGCCCGTTCGCGTTCGGAGGCCGACTGGATCGTGGGCATGAACGCCACTCGCGCGGCCACGATCCGCCTGCGCTCCTCGTTCGACGGCGCGGTGTCGCTGGGGCGGGTCCAGACCCCGACGCTGGCCATCCTGGCCCGGCGCGAGGAGGAGATCCGGGCCTTCAAGCCCGAGCCCTACTGGGTCGTGGACGCCACGTTTGACCCGGTGGAGGAGCGCCCCGGGTCTACGAGGGCCGCTATCACGAGGGGGCCAACCCCCGGGTCAAGAGCGCCGAGCAGGCCACGGCCATCGTCGAGGCCTGCCGAGGCCAGACCGGCGAGATCGTCAAGCTTGAGAAGTCAGAGCAGAAGCAGCGCCCGCCGCTGCTCTACGACCTGACCAACCTTCAGCGCGATGCCAGCTCTCGCTACGGGTTCTTCGCCCGGCGCACGCTGGCCGCGGCCCAGCGGCTCTACGAAGAGCACACGGCGCTCACGTATCCGCGGACCAACTCGCGCTACCTGCCCGGCGACATGATCCCCGACATCAAGCCCACGGCCAGCCTGGTGGGCGAGCGCGCCGAGTACCGTCAGGCGGCTCAGTACGTCCTGGGACTGGATGTCCTGCCCCTGGCCCGGGTGGTCAACGACGCCAAGGTCACCGACCACCACGCGATCATCCCCACTCGGACTGACCGCCACCCGGTGGATAAGTTCGACGAGGACGAGCGGCGCATCTACGACCTGGTCGTCCGACGCTTCCTGGCCGTGTTCCATCCCGAGGCGGTGTTCGAGAACACCCGGGTGGAGACGCAGGTGGCCGACCACATCTTCCGCACGCGCGGCAAGCTGATCCTGGTCCCGGGCTGGCGCGGGGTGTACGGCGAGTCCGCCGATTCGGATTCCCAGGACGACGACGAGGGCAAGGAGCAGCAGCTGCCTCGGCTGGAGAAGGGCGAGAAGGTCCAGGTCCAGCAGGTCGAGTCAGAGGAGAAGGAGACCAAGCCACCCCGCCGGTACAGCGACGGGTCGCTGGTCATCGCGATGGAGACCGCCGGCAAGCTGGTCGACGACGAGGAGCTGCGCGAGGCCATGAAGGACTCGGGGATCGGGACCGTGGCCACCCGCGCGGCCATCATCGAACGGCTGATCCAGGTCGGTTATGTGGAGCGCGACGCCCGCTCGCTGGTGGTGACCGAGAAGGGCCTGAACGTGATCCGGCTGCTGGGCGAGCACGCCCTGACCTCGCCCGGGCTGACCGGCGATTGGGAGGCCCGGCTGATCAAGATCGAGAACGGGGAGGACTCCCGCGAGAAGTTCATGGGCGACATCGTGGCCTTCACGGAGAGCACCGTCGGCGAGCTGGACACCAAGCTCAAGGACGTCCGGATCCCGCGGGCCAATCTCGGTCCCTGCCCGGTGTGCGGCCGGGACATCAACGAGAACCGCAAGGGCTACTCGTGCTGGGCCCGAGACGACCCCGGGTGCGGGTTCGTGATCTGGAAGTCCAAGGCCGGCAAGTCGCTCCCGGTGTCCGTGGCCCGCGAGCTGATCAGGACCGGCCGGACGGAGAAGCCGGTGACCGGCTTCAAGGGCCGCTCGGGTAAGAGCTTCCGGGCCCGCCTGGCCCTTCAGCAGACCGAGGAGGGCAAGTGGCGGGTCGAGTTCGACGAGCCGTGGGCCAAAGAGGGGGCGAAGCCTCCCGAGGCCGAGGCGGCCGTCGAGACCGAGACCGCCCCCGAGCCCCGGGCCGCCTGAGAGGCCGTCTAAAGATACGGCCCGTACCGCCGGGATCCGCTACCGGCGGTACGGGCCGCAGTCCCTACGTTGCCGTTCGGGTCCGCTCAGCGGCGACCGAACGGATCGAGATAGACGTTCGTGATGCTCCAGTTGCCCGACGCGTCGGCCGGGATGAACCGGAAGGCGATCACGGTCTGGCTCAGGGAGAGGGTGGCCAGTAGGTTCTCCGTCAGGAGTGACATGGCCGGGGACGGGCTCCAGTCCGAGGAGGCGGTGAGTTGGCCGATCGTGGCCGTCTGAACGCCGCCCAGGAGCCCCGGGTACAGGGCCTGCACGATCAGATGTGACGAGGGCGACCCCGTGTTGCGGACGAACAGCCGCACGGTGGGGTGGTAGATGCTGGTGCAGTTTGCCGGGCTGAGAGCTGAGCTCCCCGCGGGCAGGCTGAGCGACCCGTTGCTCGCGGTGGCGCCGCCGGTCATCGCCCAGGGGACGCTCCCGGACTGGAAGTCACCACCTGGAACCAGGGTGTAGCTGTTGTTGTCGCCGTAGGCGGCGAAGGGCTGAGACGCAGCCTGATTGCCGCAGCTACCGGGCAGCAGCGACAGAACGTTGGCCTGCGCGGCGGGTACGGCGAGTGCCCCGAGGGCGAGCGTGGAAACAGCGGTAAGTCCCACGCGACGGATCCGTCCAAACATTGGGTTTACCTCCCATCAGGGCCCCCGATCCCGAAAGCCCGGTTGACGAGAGGCTGGCGGCCGAGCTATCTCAATCCCTTGAGACCTCTAGCTTTGCGTCCCCGCCTCGCGGCGGGTTTGCCATGAGCAGCCTATGACTATGCCCGGTGTATCGGCACGGTCGACCGCATGCTTAACAGTTTTCTGGAGTCTGGACGCTCAGCTGGTTGGTTTCCAACTGCATGGTCCGGTGGCAGGACCGGGCTCCACCAACCGGTCGACCGTGCCGATAGGAGGGATGTCCATGGTTACCCGGTCGGAGGTCGACACCCCCGCGGCGCCTGCGCGCGCGCCCGCGGCGCCTGAGCGCTCGCCCGAGCGCACCGTTGCGGTCCAACGGCTGCTCTCCGACGGCCGCCCGCTGTGGCCCCAGCGCATGCCCAAGCCTGAGCTGCGAGCCGAGGCGCTCGTGGCCTGCGCCTTCGTCCTGGTCGCCGCGCCGCTGGCCATCTTTGCCCCGCACACGGGCAGCCATTCGCCCGTGGTGATCGGGCTGTTCCTGCTCCTGTACGCGGTCATGTCGAGGATCGAGTTCGATGTCGGTTCCGGGTATGGACAGGCCACGCAGCTCATTCTGGTCCCGATGCTGTACGCGCTGCCTCCAGGGGCCGTCCCGCTGGTCGTGGCCGGGGGTACATCGTGGGCAGGCTCCCTTCGTACATACGCGGCACCCGCAAGGCTGACGGTGCGCTGGCGCAGGTGGCCAATTCCTGGCACGCCGTCGGACCGGCGGCCGTGTTCGCGATCGCCGGTCTCACCTCGCCACACTGGTCACAGTGGCCGGTGCTGCTGGGGGCGCTGGCGGCACAGCTCGTATGTGATCTGGGGGCCACGGTGGCCCGGGAGTCGCTACGTATGGGCGGAATCCCGGCCTCTCGGTCCGCCTGCTCTCCTCGGTGTACCTGACCGACGTCTGTCTGAGCCCGATCGGCTTCGCCGTGGCGTTCGCGGCGGCGGGCCGCCCGGCCACCGTGGCGATCGTGCTGCCGCTGGGCGCACTGCTCGTGTTCTTCGCCCGGGACCGCCGGGCCCACGTGGAGGCGGCGCTCGAGCTGAGCCACGCCTACCGGGGCACCGCGCTTCTGCTGGGCGACGTCGTGGAGGCCGACGACGCCTACACGGGCCACCACAGCCGGGACGTCGTGGAACTGGCGATGGCCGTCGGGCCGGTGCTGGGGCTGGATCCGGAGCAGATGCGCCGGCTGGAGTTCGGGGCCCTGCTCCACGACGTGGGCAAGATCGAGGTCCCCAAGGAGATCCTCAACAAGCCGGGGTCGCTGGATCCCGACGAGTGGGCCGTGATCGAGCAGCACACGGTCGTGGGCCAGGCCATGCTGGAGAACGTGGGCGGCGTGTTGGGCGAGGTCGGCCTGGTGGTGCGGTCCTCGCACGAACGCTACGACGGCCAGGGCTATCCCGACGGCCTGGCCGGCGGCGCGATTCCGGTCGAGTCCCGGATCATCTCGTGCTGCGACGCCTTCAACGCCATGACCACCACCCGCCCGTACCGAGACGCGCTGCCCCTTGAGGAGGCCCTGCGCCGGCTGCTCGAGAACCGCGGGACCCAGTTCGCCCCCGAGGTGGTCGACGCTCTGGTGTCAGTCCTGTCGGTCGAATAGGAAACGGCCCGTGCCGCCGGGATCCGCTTCCGATGGCACGGGCCTTTATATGTATGTCTGGTTGAGCCAAGAAGGTCGGCTCAGCGCGAGTGAACGCGATCAGCTTCCGATTCCGGATAGCCGGTTGGAGGAGGCTGGCGGCCGAGCCATCTCATAGGACCATGAGACCTCTGGCTTTGCGTCCCCGCCTCGCGGCGGGTTTGCCCAGTGCAGCTGTGACTCCAAGCCCCCTATCGGCACAACGGAGACCGCACTGAACTACTTTTCGGACTATCAACGATTATCGGCTGCTGGCCCGGCCTTGATGGGCAATCTGGCTAGGCGCTTGTCCGCAAACTGCGCGCATCGGCCACCTGTGCCGATACGGACGAAATGATGGCCATCCAAGCGCAGCCAATCCCCTTCCCCACGCCGAGAGAGGCGCTCGCCGGTCGTCGCCTGTTTGAGGCGGTCGCCGCGCGCGGGGTCAACCGCGAGGGGGTCGAGCTGGCCATGGACGTCGGCGCGATCCTGGGCCTGGACGCCGGCCAGCTGCGGCGACTCGAGTTCGGGGCGCTCCTGCACGACGTCGGCAAGTTCGAGATCCCGATAGAGGTCATCAACAAGGAGGGGCAGCTCACCCAGGAGGAACGGGCTGTGATCGAGCGGCACACAATCGCTGGCCAGGAGATGCTGGAAAGCTTCGGGGGCGTGCTCGGCGACGTCGGCCTCGTCGTGCGCTCCACGCACGAGCGCTTCGACGGCCACGGCTATCCCGACGGCCTGGCCGGTGAGGCGATTCCGATTGAGGCCAGGATCATCTGCTGCTGCGACGCCTATCTCGCAATGAGCAGTCACCGCCCCTACCGGTCGGCGCTTCCGGTGGATGAGGCGCTCAGCCGGTTGCGCAAGCACCGCTCCACGCAGTTCGACCCCGGCGTGGTCGATGCGCTGATCGCCGTCGTGCAGCGCATCATTCAGAGCCGATAGGCCGAGCCGTTCAGCCGGGTGCATGCACCCGCGCGGGCTTGCCGGGCGCTCGGCATCCAGCCTCGCTCGAAATGCCCGGCGCCCGCGTCATCCAGCTCGGGGCGCGCATGCGCGCCCCGGGGGTCGGTGCATGCACCGACCCCTTCCCATCTGATCAGGACGCCACCATAGGTCGATGCCGCTGACCCTGATCCTCGGACCGGCCAACTCGGCCAAGGCCCGGGAGACCCTGAGCGCGTACGCCGCCGCCGCGCCCCGGGGTGCCCTGCTGGTCGTGCCGACCTGGGCCGACGCTCGGCACTACGCCCGGGAGCTGGCCGAGCAGCAGGCTGTGCTGGGCACCGTGGTCACGTTCTCGGGCCTGGCTGGGGAGATCGCCCGCCGGACGGGGTACGTCGGGCGGCCGATCTCGGACCTGGCCCGGGAGCGGGTGCTGCTGGACGTGCTGGGCGGGCTGAGCTTCGACGTGCTGGCGCAGAGCGCTGGGGCTCCGGGCTTCCTGCTCGCCGCCGCCGACCTGGTGGCCGAGCTACAGCGCTCGCTGATCACCCCCCAGCGCTTTGCCCAGGCGCTCAAGCGATGGGCGGCGCAGGACGAGCGCCGGACTCAGTACGCCGCGGAGGTGGCGTCGATCTACCAGGGCTACGCGCGCCGGCTCGAGGGCATCGGCCGCGTCGACCGCGAGCTGCACACGTGGCGGGCCCTGGACGCGCTTCGGGGGGCGCCCGGACGGTGGGGCGGCGACCAGGTGTTCTTCTACGGCTTTGACGACCTCCATCCGCTGGAGCGCGACGCGGTCGAGACGCTGGCCCGGGCCGTGGGGACCGAGGTCACGCTCTCGCTGACCTACGAGGCGGGGCGTTCGGCGCTCCAGTCCCGGGCCGAGGTCGTGGAGGAGCTCCGTCAGCTGGCCACCCGGGTGATCGAGCTGCCGGCGCTGGACGAGCACTATCAGCCCGGTTCGCGCCGCGCCCTGCACCACCTCGAGCGGTGGCTGTTCGCCAGCCCGCCGGAGCGGGTCGATCCCGCGGACGCGGTGGGACTGCTCGAGGCGGGCGGCCAGCGGGCCGAGGTCGAGCTGATCGGGGCCGAGGTGCTCTCACTCCTGCGCGCCGGCGTACCGGGTCACGAGATCGCCGTCGTCTGCCGGTCGCTGGCCGCGGCGGGGGGGCTGATTGAGGGCGTGTTTGACCAGTACGGGATCCCGGTCGCGATCGAGCGCAGGCTTCCCTTCGGGTCCACCGCGCTCGGCCGGGCGCTGATCGCCCTGGTCCGGTGCGCGCTGGAGGCCGACACGGCCACCGCCTCCGACTTGCTCCGCTACCTGCGCACGCCCGGCGTGCTGGACCGCCCTGAGAAGGCCGACGCGGTGGAGGCGGCCGTCCGGCGGGACAGTCTCCGGACCGCAGCCGAGGCGCTGGGGCGGCTGGGGTTCGCCCCAGAGGGGATCACCGCGCTGCGCGCGGCCGGCGACCCGGTGGCTGAGCTGGGGCGTCAGGGTCGCCGGCTGCTGGCCGCGCCGTTCACCGGCCAGGCCCGGCTGCTCGAGCCCGCCGAGGAGCTCGACGCCCGCGCGCTTGCCACCATGCTGGCCGGACTCGGCGAGCTCCAGGAGCTCGGCCTGCTGCCCTCGGCAGCCGGGCTGGTCGGGCTGCTGGAGGAGCTCGAGATCGGCGCCGGCCGGCCGCTTCGTCCCGGGGCGGTCCAGGTCTGCGAGCCCCTGGCCATCCGGGCCCGCCGTTTCCAGGCCGTGTTCGTGTGCGGCCTTCAGGAGAGCGAGTTCCCCCGACCGGCGCCGCCCGAGCCGTTCTTCTCCGACGAGCGCCGCCGCGAGCTGGCGATGGCCAGCGGCCTGCGCCTGATCCCGAGCGAGGACGCGCTGCACCGCGAGCGCTACCTGTTCTACTCGGCCGTCTCCCGGGCCACCGCCCGGGTCGTGCTGAGCTTCCGCAGCTCCGATGAGGAGGGAAACCTGGCCCTGCCCTCGCCGTTCATCGACGACGTGGCCGAGCTGCTGGACCCCGAGTGGCGCGAGCGCCGCCGCCGGCGGCTGCTGGGCGACGTGGTCTGGCCGCCGGAGCTCGCCCCCACCGAGCGGGAGCTCCGGCACGCGCTGGCCGCCGCGGCACCGCTCGCCGGTCGTGGCGCTGACGAGCCCGCCCCAGACTCTGTCGGAGGGGGCGCTGGTCCACGTCCGGCACAACCGGATCGTCTCGGGCGGCGCGCTGGAGCTCTACGCCACCTGTCCGGTCAAGTGGCTCGTGGAGCGAGAGCTCTCGCCGCCGCGGTTTGAACCCGAGTCCGATCCGTTGGCCAAGGGGAGCTACATGCACCGGGTGTTGGAGGAGGTCATCGGCCGCCTGGACGGGCCGATCACCCCGGAGTCGCTGCCCGACGCCGAGCGGATCCTGAGAGACGTGGTGGCCGACCTGCCGGCGACGATCGCCCCGGGCCGGCCGCCCTCGGTCCGGGCTGGGGTCCAGGCCGGGATCGAGGCCGACCTGCGCCGCTACCTGCGCCACGAGGCGGCGGACGGGACCGACTGGCAGCCGACCGGCCTGGAGTTGCGCTTCGGGTTTGAGGACGACGACGGCTCGCTGCCGGCGCTCGTTTTAGGCGACGAGACCGACCAGGTCCTGGTCCGCGGGGATGATCGATCGCGTCGACGTCGACCCCGGGTCGGGTCGGCAGGCGATCGTCCGGGACTACAAGAGCGGCGCCCGCCGCGATGAATGGCAGGGGGCGCGGTGGAGAACCGACAGCCAGCTTCAGGTCGCCCTGTACATGCTCGCCGTCCGCCAGCTCATGGGCCTGGAGCCCGTGGCCGGGCTCTACCAGCCGCTGGGGGGCAACGACCTCCGCGGCCGGGGCGTATATCTGCGGGACGCCGGCGTGGGAGATCGGCTCGTGGCCACCGACGCTCGGGAGCCGGCCGAGCTCGACGATGAGCTCCACGACGCCTCGGCCCGGGCGGTCGAGCTGACGCACAGGCTCCGGACGGGCGCGCTCGAGCCCTGCCCGCAGACGTGCTCGCGTCAGGGGTGCGCCTACCCGGGGATCTGCCGAAGTGAGCTGTAGATGGCTGGCCGGGCGGGACGGCGAGCGCGAGTGGACCGAGGAGCAGCGCCAGGCGATCGCCCGGCGCGAGGGCGATCTGCTGCTCGACGCCGCCGCGGGCAGCGGGAAGACGTCGGTGCTGGTCGAGCGGTTCGTGCGAGTCGGTGCTCCAGGACGGCCTGGATGTCACGGCGATCCTGACGATCACGTTCACCGAGAAGGCCGCGGCCGAGATGCGCGAGCGGATCCGCCGGCGGCTGCGCGAGCTGGGTCAGCTCGAGGCCGCACGGGCCACTGAGGGGGCGTACATCTCCACCATCCACGGCTTCTGCGCCCGCCTGCTCCGGGCCCACGCGCTGTCCGCGGGCATCGATCCCCGCTTCCGGGTGCTGGACGGCTGGGAGGCCGGGCGCCTGGCCGATGAGGCATTCGACCAGGCGCTGGAGGAGCTCGGCGAGGCCCAGCCCGGGCGCTGTGGAGCTGATCGCCGCCTACACGCCCGGGGGGCTGCGCGGCGCGATCCTGGGCACCTACGCCAGCTGCGGTCCCGCGGTCAGCTCGGCCCCGCCTGCCTCCGCTCGGGCCCGCCCCCGACCTGGAGGAGGCCCGGGAGCGCCTGGAGCAGGCCGGCGCGCGGCCGCCCGCGAGCTGGCCACGGTGGACCGGCCGTCGGCCCGGGTGCTGGAGCGCTCGAGCGCCTGAGAGCTGTCGGAGCTGCTGGATGCGGAGGAGCCGTGGCCGGGCGATCGGCGCGCTGGCGCTTCCGGGCGGCAACGGCGCGGCGCTCAGCACCCCGGTATGTCAGGATACGGCGCCGCGCTCGCCGACTTCAGAGCCGCCAGCGAGCACCGTTGGGCGGCCCGGGCCCACGACCTCCTGGACCACCTGCTGCGCTCGTTCGGCGGCCGCTACGCCGAAGGCAAGCGCAGGAGTCTGCGCTGGACTTCGAGGACCTGGAGTTGCTCGCGCTCGAGCTGGTCAGAGGCGACCCGGAGCTCCGGGACGGTCTGCGGACTCGCTTTGCCCGGATCATGGTCGACGAGCTCCAGGACACCAACCAGGTCCAGATGGAGCTGATCGAGCAGCTGACGACGGGCAACCTGTTCACGGTCGGCGATGCCCTGCAGTCGATCTACGGCTTCCGTCACGCCGACGTGGAGCTGTTCCAGTCCAGGGGCCGGCGCCTGGATGCGGAGGGCGCGCGCGGCCACGCTGCGGACGAACTTCCGCTCCCGGCGCGGAGATCCTGGACGTGGTCAACCGAGTCTTCGCGGGCGAGCTGGGCGAGGAGTTCAGGCCGCTGGCGGCCGGCCGGCCACAAGCGGGGGCCGCCGCGCCGCGGGTCGAGCTGATCGTGGCGGACAAGGGGGCCGACTGGGACTACGACGGGCTGGTCAGCGCCTGGCGAGTGGCCGAGGCCCAGGCGCTGGGCGACCGGCTCGCCGAGCTGATGGGCGACGGCGCCGCCAGCGCCGGGGACACGGTCGTCCTGCTCCGGGCGGCCACCGACATGCGCGTTTACGAGCGCGCCCTGGAGGACCGGGGATCCCCACGTACGTGATCGGGGGGCGGGGCTACTGGGGCCACCCCCAGATCGTCGACATGGTCGCCTACCTCCGCGCGCTGGCCAACCCCAGGGATCTGGAGGCCCTGTACACGGTGCTGGCCTCGCCACTGGTCGGCGTCTCGCTGGACACGCTGGTGATCCTGGCCGCCGCGGGACGGGGCGCCGATCGCGATCCCTGGTGGGTGATGACGGAGCCGGAGGACGTGCTCGACGAGCTCGACGCCGGCCAGCGGGGGATGCTCGAGCGGTTCGCCGGATGGTTCGCCCACGAGCGAGAGGCGGCCGCCCGCCTGCGGGTCGAGGAGTTGATTGACCGCGCCCTGGCCCGGACCGGCTACGACGACGCCGTCCTGGCTTTGCCCGGCGGTCAGCGGCGGCTGGCCAACCTGCGCAAGCTGATGCGGCTCGGCTCCGAGCAGGCCACGGGCGCCGGCGACCCGCTGCGCGACTTCCTGGAGCTGGTGCGCTTCCGGTCCGCGGCCTGGGGCGGGGGCGATCGCTCGGAGAGCGAGGCGCCGGTGGAGGGCGAGGGCCTGGACGCGGTCCGGCTGATGACGATCCACCGGGCCAAGGGGCTCGAGTTCGAGACCGTCTGCGTGTCAGACCTGGGCCGGGGGCCGTTCGGGCGGCCCGAGCTGATGCGCGTCGCCCGGGACGGGCGCTTCGGCATCCGCCTGTCCCAGCCCGGGACGGGCCGCGCCGAGGGCGCGCTGGACTACAAGGCGCTCGGAGACGAGCAGGCGCAGGCCAACGCCCGCGAGGAGCGCCGGCTCTTCTACGTCGCCATGACCCGGGCGCGCGAGCGGCTGATCCTCAGCGGAGCGGCCAAGCTTGACCCCTGGTACACGGGTCCGGCCGGCGGCCCGATGACCTGGATCGGCCCGGCGGTCGTCCCGGAACTGGCTGCCCGGGCGGAGCGGCGCGAGGACGGCGTCCAGGACGGAGTCCGGATCAGGTTCGTCGACTCCGAGGGGGTGGCCTTTCCGCCCTCCGGACGGCCGGCCGGTGAGTTCGCGGCCCCCGTCGTGTCCGTCCCACCGGAGCTCGCGGCGGCGCTCAGTCCGCCACCACCGGCGGGCTCTGAGCTCGCCGTCAGCGAGGTCAGCTACTCGGCGCTGGAGGAGTACCGGCGCTGCGCCTACAGGTTCTACGTGCAGCGGACGCTGGGCCTCCCGCCGGTGCCGGACGAGGGCGATGGCGGCGGTGGTGAGACGCCCGGCGCCGGTGGGTCTGCCCTGAGCGCTCGGGAGCGAGGCGTGATCGTCCACTCGCTCCTGGAGCGACTCGACTTCCGTCGGCCCGTCATCGGTGACCCAGCGGCGCTCGGGCCCGCCCTCACCGGGGAGGAGGCGGACGAGGTCGTCGCGCTGGTCACCGCGTTCACGGCCGGCGAGATCTGTGCCCGGCTGGGCCGGGCCACGAGCGTGCGCTCCGAGCAGCAGTTCTCATTCCTCCTCGGACAGGATGGCGGCGGGGGCGCGGGCGGCGGGGATGGCGGTCCGGGCGGGGATGGATGGCGGTCCGGGCGGCGATGGCGGTCCGGGTGGGGATGGCGGTCCGGGCGGCGATGGCGGTCCGGGTGGGGATGGCGGTCCGGGCGCGCCGGCCCTCCTGATCCGGGGCGTGTTCGACGTCCTGGCCCACGAGCGCGGCGGCGAGACGCTGGTGGTGGATTACAAGACCGACCGGCTCGATGGGGAGGACCCCGAGGCGGTCGTGCAGCGGGCCTACACGGTGCAGCGCCTGGTCTATGCCCTGGCCGCGCTGCGGGCCGGCGCTCGCCGGGTTGAGGTCGTCCACCTGTTCTTGGAGGCGGTGGACCACCCCGCCGTGGCTCGTTTTGAGCGGGACGAGATCCAGGCGTTGGAGGCCGAGCTGACCCGCCTGACGGCCGCGATGGCGGCCGGGCGCTTTGAGGTCAGCCCGGTCCCCCACCGGGCGCTCTGTCACGGCTGCCCGGCCGAGGGTGGCCTGTGCTCCTGGCCGCTGGCCCAGACCCGGCGCGGCACGTCGGATCAGCTGTTCTGAGCGGGCGATGTGGGAAGAAAGGCATCACTGTGAATGCAAATCCCCCAAACCCCCTACACCAACGTCCCGCTGGCCACGCCCTCAATCTCCAGCAGCAACTGCTTGCGGTCAAGCCCGCCGGTGTATCCGCCGAGGCCGCCGGTGGAGTGGAGCACCCGGTGGCAGGGCACGATGATGGGGATCGGGTTGGCGCCGAGCGCGTTGCCGGCCGCCCGGGCGGCCCGGGGGCTCCCGGCCTCCGTGGCCATCCGCTTGTATGTGGTCACCGAGCCGAACGGGACCCGGGCCGTGGCCTCCAGCACCCGCCGGCCGAACCCGTGGACGAGCTGCCAGTCGAGCGGCGTATCGAACTCGCGGCGTCCGCCGGAGAAGTACTGCTCGAGCTCGCGCCGCGGCTCGTCCAGCGGCTGGGCGGTGGCCAGGACCCGGGGGGAGACGTGCCGGGCCAGGTGCTCCAGCACGGCGTCCTCGTCGCTGTGGTCCAGGTAGGCCAGGCGAACCAGGCCGCGGGGGGTGGCGGCCAGCAGCAGCCGCCCGACCGGTGTGTCGTCGATCACGTAGGCCACGTCCAGCAGGCCATCGCGGGCGGCGGCCGGTCCGATGTCAGGGAGTGACTCCGGCGCCGGGACGGCCCGGAGCGCCTGTTCAGGGTCAAGAGAAGGGTTCATCGCTGGTACTCCAGTCGCAGTCGTTTGATCGCCTCGTGCACGTTGCGCCGGGCGGCCTCCTCGGTCGTTTCCATGACGGCCGAGATCTCGGTGTAGGGCGCGTCGACCACATAGCGCAGGGCCAGTGCCGTGCGCTGCTTGGCCGGTAGCCCCCGGACGCTGTCCCAGAGCCCGTCGTCGGGGGGCTCGCGGTGGGCCGTCGCGGGCGGCTCGGGGAGCTCGTCCATCGGGATCGCCAGCCGGCCCCGGGCCCGGAGCAGGTCGATCGCCTTGTGGTGGCCGATCGTGAGCAGCCAGGAGCGAAGGTTGGACGCGTTGCCGAGCCTGGGGTAGCCCTGCAGCGCGGCCAGGACCGTCTCCTGGTAGCAGTCGTCGGCGTCGATGGGGCCGACCATCGCGGTCAGGAACCGGTGCAGGTCCGAGCCATGTGCGTCGAGCAGCCGCTGGAAGGGAGGAAGCGTCACCGGAGATGAAACGATGCGGCGGGACACGTTGTGAGATGTTGACGCGCCGGCCCACCGCCTCGCCAACCGGTCGGCGATGGCTCGCCCAAACGGTCGGCAATTCCGCGCCCACCTGGTCGGCGATGCGGCGCCCACCTGGTCGGCAACGGCTCGCCCACCACTAGGGAAAAATCCGTCCGTCGGGTATATACATGGTCTATGGCACGTGCGATCTGGTCGGGTGCGATCAGCTTTGGGCTCGTCAACGTCCCCGTCAAGCTGTACTCGGCCACCTCCCCCAAAACCGTCCGATTCCACCAGCTGTCCGGCAAAACGGGCGCGCGCATCAAGCAGAAGCGCGTCGACCCGACCACCGGCGATGAGGTGGCCTACGAGGACATCGTCAAGGGCTACGAGCTGTCTCCGGACCGCTACGTCCGGATCGAGCCCGAGGAGCTCGACGCCCTGGACGCGAAGGCGACCAAGACGATCGACATCGAGGAGTTCGTCGATCTCTCGGACATCGATCCGATCTACTACGACCACTCCTACTACCTGGCCCCGACGGCCGGGGGAGCCAAGGCCTACCGGCTGCTCCTGGATGCGATGGGCGAGTCCGGGAAGGTCGGGATCGGCCGGGTGGTCCTGCGCTCCAAGCAACAGCTGGCCGCGCTGCGGCCCACGGGTGACGTCCTCACGCTGACCACGATGCTGTGGGGTGACGAGGTCCTGGCGCCCGACCGGATGGACGAGCTCGAGTCGGTGGCCGAGGCAGAGGCCACGCCGCGCGAACTCAAGATGGCCGAGCAGCTGATCGACTCGCTGTCGTCCCACTTTGAGCCGGAGCGGTTCCACGACGAGTACCGCGAGCGCGTCCTCGACCTGATCGAGCGCAAGGCCGCGGGCGAGCAGATTGAGATCCAGCCCCAGGCCGAGGAGCCCGCCGCCGCCCCCGACCTGATGGCCGCGCTGGAGGCCAGCCTGGCCGCCGTCAATAGCGGTGACAGCGACGAGGCGGGGAAGCAGAAGCCGAAGGCCCCGGCCAAGGCGAAGCGTTCGCCGAGCGCCTCCAAGCCCAAGAGCAAGGCCAAGGCCGCGCGGTAGCGCACACCCCCCGTCGGGCCGTGCCCTGCACGCCCGGCCCAGCACCCGCGATTCCCCAGCAAACGCTGGGCATTCGCGCCGGGTGCTAACACTCCGCTAACACTCGCTGGTACTCTTCGCGGTCCCCTTCGCAAGCCGGCGTCCGTCCCGGGACCCGGACCCCTCCTCATGAAGACACACCTGAACGCCCCTGGGGCCACTGGCCTTTACGACCCCGCAAACGAGCACGACGCCTGCGGCATCGCGCTCGTGGCCAAGCTGCGCGGAGAGCCCAGCTCCACGGTCGTGCAGAAGGCCCTGGATGCGCTGGAGAACCTCGAGCACCGGGGCGCGGAGGGCGCCGACCCCAACACCGGCGACGGGGCCGGGATCCTGCTCCAGATCCCCGACGCGTTCTTCCGGGGCGTGGCCGCCGGTTTGGAGCTGCCGCCCGTGGGCCGCTACGGGGTGGGTGTCTGCTACCTGCCCGCTGACCCCGAGCGCCGGCTGCGGCTCGAGCAGCTGATTGAGGAGACGATCGTCGCCGAGGGCCAGCGGCCGATCTGGTGGCGCGACGTCCCAGTCGACGAACGTCATGTGGGAGAGACGGCCCGGCTGTGCGCCCCCGTCATCCGGCAGGTCCTGATCGAGGCCTCAGACGACGTCCTGGATCAGGAGGCCTTTGAGCGCAAGCTGTACGTGATCCGGCGGCTGATTGAGCGAGACTCCCCGGCGGGCTGGCGCTCCCGAGCTTCTCCAGCCGGACGATCGTCTACAAGGGCATGCTCACAGCGCCCCAGCTGCCGCGTTACTTCCCCGACCTGCGCGACCCGCGGCTGGCCTCACGACTGGCGCTCGTGCACTCGCGCTTCTCCACCAACACGTTTCCGAGCTGGGAGCTGGCCCACCCGTACCGGATGGTGGCCCACAACGGGGAGGTCAACACGCTGCGGGGCAACATCAACTGGATGCGGGCCCGGGAGTCCCAGCTGGCCTCGGATCTGTTCGGCTCGGACCTGGAAAAGGTCGTGCCGGTGGTCAGGGAGGGCGGCTCTGACTCGGCCATCTTCGACAACGTGCTCGAGCTGCTCGTGCTGGGCGGCCGGCCGATTGAGCACGCCGTGATGATGATGGTCCCCGAGGCCTACCGGACCCGCCACGGCCTGGACCCCGACGTCAAGGGCTTCTACGACTTCCACTCCTGCCTGATGGAGCCGTGGGACGGCCCGGCCGCGATCGTTTTCACCGACGGCCGGATGGCCGGCGCGGTGCTGGACCGCAACGGCCTTCGGCCCGGCCGGTGGGTGCAGGACACCGACGGCTACGTCGTGCTGGCCTCCGAGGCGGGCGTCATGAACCTCGCCCCCGAGCACATTCAGCGCAAGGGCCGGCTGGCCCCGGGGAAGGTGTTTCTGGTCGACCTCGAGGAGGGCCGGGTCGTTGAAGACGACGAGCTCAAGCGCGCGGTATCCCGGCGCAAGCCGTACGCCGAGTGGTATGAGCGCTCGGTCGTCCACATCGACGATCTCGCCGAGCGTGAGCCGCGGTCCCCGCGGATCGAGCCCCTGCGCTCCAAGCAGCTCGCCTTCGGCTACTCCCAGGAGGACCTCAAGCTGATCATCGCCCCGATGGCCGCCCTCGGGGAGGAGCCCGTGGCCAGCATGGGCAACGACGCCGCCCTGGCCGTCATGTCAGACCGCCAACCACCGCTGTTCTCCTACTTCAAGCAGCTCTTCGCCCAGGTCACCAACCCGCCCATCGACCCGCTGCGCGAGTCGGTGGTGATGAGCCTCCAGGCGTGTGTGGGCGCCGAGCTCAACCTGCTGACCGAGATCCCCGAGCAGGCCCACCAGCTGGTCATGAACCAGCCGATCCTCCGCAACCACGAGCTCGAGAAGCTGCGCCAGGTCTCTCACGAGGTCTTCGACGCGGCCACGCTCGACCTCACCTGGCCGATCGAGGAGGGCCCCGACGGGATGGAGGTCCGGCTCTACGACCTGTGCGCCGAGGCGGCCAACTACGTCCAGCACGGAGCCAACATCCTGGTCCTGTCCGACCGCAACCTCGGCCCCGAGCGGGTGGCCATCCCGTCGCTGCTCGCGGTGGCCGCCGTGCACCAGCACCTGGTCTCGCGAGGGACCCGGACCAGGACCGGCCTGGTGATCGAGTCCGGCGAGCCCCGGGACATCCACCACATGGCCACGCTGATCGGCTATGGCGCCGCCGCGATCAACCCGTACCTGATGTTCGAGTCCCTGGACGAGCTCGCTGACAGGCTCCTGCTCCCGGTGGAGCTGACGATCGACGAGGCCGAGGCCAACATCGTCAAGGCGATCGGCAAGGGTCTCCTGAAGACCATCTCCAAGATGGGGATCTCCACGATCCAGTCCTACTGCGGGGCCCAGATCTTTGAGGCCGTGGGGCTGAACCCCACCGTGATTGACAACTTCTTCACCGGGACTCCGTCCCGGATCGGCGGCATCGGGCTGGAGCAGCTGTCCACCGAGGTGATGGAGCGTCACTTCCGCGCCTACCCGCGCACCTACCGCGAGCTGCTGCCCGTGGGTGGCGTGCTCCAGTGGCGCCGCGACGGTGAGCTGCACGTCTGGAACCCAGACACCGTCGCCAAGCTCCAGCACGCGGTCCAGCATCAGAACGGGGACGCCCGGACCACGTATGGCGAGTTCGCCCAGATGGTCAACGACGAGGCCGTGCGCAAGGGCCTCCTCCGGGGATTGCTGAAGCTCAAGCCCGCCGGCCCGCCGGTCCCGCTGGAGGAGGTTGAGCCGGCCACGGAGATCGTCAAGCACTTCACCACCGGGGCGATGAGCCTGGGCTCGCTGTCGCGCGAGGCGCACGAGACGCTGGCCATCGCCATGAACCGGCTGGGCGGCCGCTCGAACACGGGCGAAGGCGGCGAGGACGCGGCCCGCTACGTGCCCGATGAGAACGGCGACCAGCGCCGTTCGGCGATCAAGCAGGTCGCCTCGGGCCGCTTTGGGGTGACGATCCATTACCTGGTCAACGCCGACCAGCTCCAGATCAAGATGGCTCAGGGGGCCAAGCCCGGCGAGGGCGGGCAGCTGCCCGGGCACAAGGTCGACTCCTACATCGCCCGAATCCGGAACTCGACCCCGGGCGTGGGCCTGATCTCCCCGCCCCCCCACCACGACATCTACTCGATCGAGGATCTCAAGCAGCTCATCTACGACCTGCGCTGCGCCAACCCACAGGCCTCGGTCTCGGTCAAGCTCGTCTCCGAGGTGGGGGTGGGCACGGTGGCCGCGGGCGTGGCCAAGGCCAACGCCGACCACGTCACGATCGCCGGACACGACGGCGGGACCGGTGCCTCGCCCCAGTCCTCCGTGCAGTCGGCGGGAATCCCCTGGGAGATCGGGCTGGCTGAGACCCAGCACACGCTGCTGCTCAACGACCTGCGCTCGCGGATCACGGTCGAGGTGGATGGGGGATGCGAACGGGTCGGGACGTCGTGGTGGCCGCGCTGCTGGGCGCCGACGCGTTCGGCTTCTCCACCGCCCCGCTGATCGCGATGGGCTGCATCATGATGCGGGTCTGCCATCTGAACACCTGCCCGGTCGGCATCGCCACCCAGGATCCCGAGCTGCGTCGCCGCTTCCGTGGCCTCCCCGAGCACGTCACCGGATACCTGATGCTCGTGGCCGAGGAGGTCCGCGAGCTGATCGCCTCGCTGGGCTTCCGCCGCCTGCAGGAGATGATCGGCCGCAGCGACCTGCTGGACGCCAACTTGGCGATCGAGCACTGGAAGGCGCGCCACGTGGACCTGTCGATGGTCCTGGACTCGCCGGAGCTTCCTCCCGACACGCCCCGCTCGCGGACCCGGGCCCAGGTCCCGGTCCTGGACGACGCGCTCGACTGGGAGCTCGTGCGTCGGTGTGAGCCCGCCATCGCCCGGGGCGAATCCACCCGTGTGGGGCCGATCCCCGTCCGCAACGTCAACCGGACCGTGGGCGGGATCCTGTCCGGGGAGATCGCTCGCCGACACGGGGCCAAGGGCCTGCCCGAGGGGACCGTTGAGATCTCGTTCTCCGGTTCGGCCGGCCAGAGCTTCGCCGCCTGGTTGGCCCCCGGGGTGACGTTCTCCCTGCGCGGCGAGACCAACGACTACGCGGGCAAGGGCCTGTCCGGCGGGGTCGTCGCGGTCCGTCCACCGGAAAAGGCCCGGTTCCTGGCCGAGGAGAACTCGATCGTCGGCAACACCGTTCTGTACGGCGCGACCGCCGGACGGGCCTTCTTCAGGGGCCTGGCCGGCGAGCGCTTTGCGGTGCGCAACTCGGGTGCCCGCGCAGTGGTCGAAGGTGTGGGCGACCACGGCTGTGAGTACATGACCGGCGGCGTGGTGGTCGTGCTCGGACCCACGGGCCGGAACTTTGCCGCCGGGATGAGCGGGGGCATCGCCTACGTCTACGACAAGGAGCGCCGCTTCCGGGAGCGCTGCAACCTGGACCTGGTCGAACTGGAGGACCTCGACGAGCAGGATGACGAGCAGATCAGGGCACTGATCGCAGAGCACGTGGCCCGGACCGGGTCCATGGTGGGCCGGAATCTGATGGCCTCCTGGGAGCGCTCACGTGAGCGGTTCGTCAAGGTCATGCCCCGCGACTACCGTCGGGTGCTGGAGGAGAGGGCCGCCACGGCGGCCGCGGCCGATCAGGCGGGCGGCGAGCCAGCGGCCGTCTGACCGGCCCCCTCGTCACGGCCGCCTCACGCGCTGGTCACCTGGCCCGCCGTGGGCGTCCATAGGCTGGCTCGAGTCGCCGGGCCAGGGGTCAGGCACCGCCAGGATGGCCATCCACCCGAAAGTCACGGCAAGCCAAGCTCTCCGGTCCGGCCATGGGCTCCAGCTCACCGTCAGGATCACATTCCACCCCGCCGACAGCGCCCCGCGCCAGACGCGCCAGATCAGAGTCAGGATGAGCTAACGCCGCGTCGCCAGTCCTGGTGTCACTCGGTAGAGGATTCCCTGGCCCTGGACGATCGGTGTCCTGTCGCCGCCGCGGTAGTTGAGCAGCGGCGCGTCCAGGAAGTAGAAGGATCGGTCGAGCGCTACCGCTGGCGGCGCGACGGCATAGCTATCCCCCTCGGGCGGTGCTGGCACCTGCGCCACGGTGCGCTGCCTGGCGGCACCAACGGATAGCCGCACGATCTGCTCCGGTGCGCTCACGGCAGAATAGAAACCGGTACTGGACACGAAGTAGACGCCGATCGCGGCGTTGCCGGCGTGAGTCGGCGGTGACTCCCCGATGTCAGCGCCCTGGTTGCCATTGGCCCGGTATCGGCCGAGCATGGTTGGCGTCGCGTTCGATCCTTCGACTCTCCAGAGCATCCCCTCGTGGGTCTCGAGCCAGACGGTGTGACCGGCGGCGACCAGCCAGTACGCGCCATCAGACCCGATCGACAGCACCCTCACCGGCGTGTGTGCACCCGGTGTGACTCGGTAGAGCGACTGATAGCTGATCCGCTGCGACGCCGACGCATGCTGCGGAATTCCACCCTCAATCGAGGGGGCGAACCAGAGACCATCGGCGTTGACCGCGAGCAGCTCCCTGACGTTCTGTGGGATTGACCATTGCTCAACCACCTTCCCGGTGGCGCCGGAGACCCGCAGCAGCTCGCCAGACGACCGGAAGAGCGTGCCGTGATACGCGCCATAGAGCCAGAGCGAACCGTCCCCGTAGATCCACTGCGCGCTGCAGTCCGAGCACTGCGGGTATGTCAGTACGATCGGGCCCAGCGTGTAACCGTCGCGTGCCTGTGGATTGACGTGCGCGATCCGGATCGCGAACTCGCCGACCCCACGGGTGCGTGACACCGGCGCCACCAGGGAGCTGACCGCCAGGACCTGCTCGCCGTACAGGGCGGGATCACCACAGTTGGCGTGCGCGAAGTGACCGAGCTTGAGCGTGCCCGGCTCGACCGTGGCGGCATCGCACGTGCCGACCGCTCGGTCGCCGGAGAGCGGCGTTGTGCTCCCGGACGGGAACAGCGACCCCCTGGGCCCGCCCGAGACGATCACCCGACCACCGACAACTGCCAGCGCGAAGTAATCGCCTGCCTTCGGAAGCTCCAGTGAAGAGACGAGCAGCGGTATCTGATCGCCGTCCGAGCCTGTTGATGGCCCGCCTTGATCGTTGGCGA
Source organism: uncultured Solirubrobacterales bacterium (assembly GCA_963705785.1). Taxonomy (GTDB): domain Bacteria; phylum Actinomycetota; class Thermoleophilia; order Solirubrobacterales; family Solirubrobacteraceae; genus Palsa-465. Next base: position 95,847 of record CAVPKV010000035.1, read on the forward strand.
TCAGAAACCCTCCGGCGCCAGCGATCCCGCAAGCGAGCAGAACCCCGGCGGCGTAACGGCGGCGGCGACGGCGCTCAACCCGCCGAGCCTCGCGAAACAGCGAGCTCAGTGCACGTCGCAGTCGCCTCTGGACCGGCGGCTTGAGAGTAGTCGCCATTGAAGCTAGTATCGTTAGTCTCATGGCGAATGTCAACGAGTTCCACCACGACGACGGCACGGAGCTCGCGTTCGACGCGGTGGATCGCGACGACCCAACTCCGCTGCACGAGCAGGTCGCCGCTGAGATCCGACGTGCCATCACCGAGGGCGAGGCCGGGCCAGGGGACCGCATCCCGCAAGCCTGTGACCTCGCGACCGTGCTCGGCGTCAACCGCAACACGGTCCTGCGAGCGCTACGGCTTTTGCGGGACGAGGGGATGGTGGAAATGGGTCGCGGCCGCGCGATCCGCGTCACAGGCAGCCCAGAGCGAGGCGCTGTGACCGCCAAAACCAAGGAGCTGATCAACTTCGCCCGCCGCCGCGGCTACCGCCGCGACGAACTCATCGCCCTGATCTACCGGCTGGCAGCCAGCTGACAGCCGGCCATATCGGGTGCTCGCGGCCCTAGCCCAGCAGCGCCTGCGTCGTGCCCTGAATCGTGTCGATCCCGTAGCCCATGTCCGGGTCGCCGTCCGTCATGATGGCCAGCGAGAATCTATGGCCGTCCTTCTCCAGGCGGGCGATCTGGTGGACCAGGAAGGTGTCAGGGCTCGGCCGCCACCCGGCCTTGAAGAACACGTCGTAACCCAGCGGGCGGGCGATCGCGGGGATCCCCCAGCTCTCGTAACTGGCGATATTGGAGAGCAGGTTGCGGGCGTACCCGACGAACTCCTTGGGGATCAGCGAGTCCATCTCAAAGAAGAACTCGGCCTGGTCGTGGGCGGTGAGCAGCGCCGCGCCCCACTCGCTGCCCCAGCTGGCGCTCGTGTCCACAGAGAAGTGGGTCATCCCGGCGGCCTGGGCGACCTCGTAGAGACCCGTGTTGCCCACGATGTCCCAGCACTGGGTGGCGGCGTTGTTGTCCGAGACGTGGATCATCGGATACAGGATGTTGTTGCTACTCGAGTCGACGTAGTGCTGGCCCATCGCGTCCAGCCGGCGCAGGTAGGCCACCAGAAGCATCGCCTTGACGACGCTGCCGGTGATGAACTGGTCGTCGATGTGAGCGCCGTGTATGCGGCCCTCCGTGTCGACCACGGCGATGGCGGTGTGGCCGCCGCGGCTGGCCAGATAGCTCTCGGCCCGGGCGATGGCCCCGGCGCTGGGGAACCCGGCCGGCAGGCTGGCGTTGCCCCTGAACCCCTGTCCGGTGCAGCCCGGCGGGCGGCGCGGGTCGTCGATCGCCTTGACCCCGTGGGCCTTGAAGCAGACGCGCCATTTGTAGAACCCGGCGGGCAGCCCGACCGTCTTGACCAGGACGAGCTTGGTCTGGCTGAGGCGATGCGCCCGGGTGTTCGTCCCCTGGTAGAAGTGGCTCTTCCCCGGGGCGAACCACCAGCTCACCGCGGCACCCCGCCAATCGACGTTCTTGGGGTGAAACAGGACCACGACGATCTTGGCTCTCCCCAGTGGCAGTGCCTTCTCGTACTGGATCACCCGGGCCACCGCGTGTACGAGCACGACCGCCCGGAAGGGCGTGCCGGCCACCGTCACCCGGTAGCGGGTGTTCAGGCCCGGCTCTCGCCGGAACGAAAACGAGCCGCCGGACCTGGTCGCCTTCGTCGCCACGAGCCTGGCCTTCCGGTAGGGCCAGGGGAGGCTGTACAGCTTGACCTTGACCGGGGCGAGAGCGCCCTTGACTCTGCCGGACAGAGTCACGCTTGTGCCCGCCGGGACCTGGGTCCTGGAGGCCGACACGGAGATCTCGGGGTGCCGCGGCGAGGCCGCCGCGGCCGGCGCCGGGGACGCGGGCACGACGCCCAACAGGACTGTCGCTGCCCCTACGGAAAGCGCCCCTCGGCCCAGCATGGCACGACTGTAACAGCGGGCCCAGCGGAATCGTGGCCCTTGGCGGCGCGGCGGCGTCCGACGCCCCGTGCAGCCACAGGTGACTCGAGGCTGAACCGCGCCCGACCCCTGGTACGCTCGCGGCGGAAACATGGGTGAGCTAGGCGCGTTTTTGAAGATCCACCGGGTCGGCTTTGACAAGCGTGATCCCCGGCAGCGCGTGCGCGACTACCGGCAATACTTCGGCCTCCAGCCCGACGACGAGCTGCGCCGCCAGGGCGCACGCTGCATGGACTGCGGGATCCCGTTCTGCCACGAGGGTTGTCCGCTGGGCAACCTGATCCCGGACTGGAACGACCTCGTCTACCGGGGCAAGTGGCGGGAGGCGGCCGACCAGCTCCACATGACCAACAACTTCCCCGAGTTCACCGGCCGGATCTGTCCCGCCCCATGCGAGTCGGCCTGCGTGCTGGCCATCAACGACGACCCCGTGGCGATCGAGCAGATTGAGATGGCGATCGCCGAGCGGGCCTTCCAGGAGGGCTGGGTGGTGGCCGAGCCGCCGACCCGGCGCACGGGCAGGACGGTGGCCGTCGTCGGTTCAGGCCCGGCCGGCCTGGCCGTGGCCGCCGAGCTCAACCGGGGTGGCCACACGGTTACGGTCTACGAGCGAGACGAGGGACCCGGTGGCCTGATGCGGTTCGGTGTCCCCGACGCGAAGTTGGAGAAGCGCATCATCGACCGGCGGGTGGAGATCCTGGACCAGGAGGGAATTCAGTTCATCTACAACACCGACGTGGGTCGGGACGTCGACGCTCGGGAGCTGGCCGAGGAGCACGACGCCCTGGTGGTGAGCATCGGCTCCCGCGTCTCGCGCGACCTGGACGCTCCGGGCCGCGACCTGAGCGGGATCCACTTCGCCATGGACTACCTCTACCAGCGCAACCGCTGGGTGGCCGCCCAGGAGGATCGGCCTTCCCGCCCGCCCGCTCCGGGTACGGAGATCAGCACCGCGGGCCGGCGGGTGATCGTGATCGGCGGCGGCGACACCGGCATGGACTGCATCTCAAACTCCCACCGCGAGGGCGCCCGCAGCGTGATCATGCTCGACGTCTACGCGGCGCTGCCCGACAGCGGGCGGGACCCGCGCCATCCCTGGCCGCTGCCTCCCAAGCGGACCGTGAGTACGTACGCGCTGGAGGAGGGTGGCAAGCGCCGCTGGGGCACCGAGGTCACCGGCTTCGGCGGCAGGGACGGAGCGCTGTCCCACGTCTACGCCCGGCAGGTCACCGGAACCTCGTCCCGGGATCTGACCCCCGTTCCGGGCAGCGAGTTCGTGCTGGAGGCGGACGTGGCGCTGATCGCGATCGGCTTTGAGGGTCCCGAGCCGGAGGGCCTGATCCAGCAGCTCGAGCTCGAGCTCGACCACCGGCACAACCTGCGCACGGAGATGACCTACCGGACCAATCGCAAGGGTGTGTACGCGTGCGGCGACGCCCGGATCGGCCAGTCGCTGATCGTGACGGCGATCGCCGAGGGCCGAAAGTGCGCCCGGATCGTCAACAAGGACCTGGGCGGGACGCCGATGGATGCCGACCGGGAGATGCTCGCGCTCGGAGCGTGGAGCGGCGACCCCGACCGGCGGCTCCGGCACGAGGCCGAGGCGGCGGGGACGGTGCGCGCCGGTGATGAGTTCTTCACCGGTCCCGGCGCCCGCGGGCGCTGAGCTGTACGCCACCGAGGCGCGGCCAAGCTTTGCCCCGTCGATTTGCAGGATGATGTTAACATTGGGGTCCAGATTCATCCGCCTGGGGGACGGGCGGAGAAGATGCAATCTTGAGGACCGGGGAAACTCGATCCTGGCCGTCAGGGAACTGCGCCCCCACTTCCCTGACTCCCGGGGGGGTCCAGAAGGATCTGGCCCCCCCGGACCCTTTTTATGCCTACGTTCTGCCGCCACAACCACCTGATCCAGAACTGCCAGATCTGCTCGCGTGAGCAGTCGATCGAGCCCCGTCCGGTGGTCTCGTCGTCGGCACCGCGGTCCAGCGAGCGGCCGCCGCGGCCGCCCGCATCAGCGGGGCGCCCGGCCGGGCGTCGTGGCGGCTCTGGCCCGGGCGCCAGGCAGGCCAGCGGGGTCAAGGTTCGGAGGCTGCACGAGTCTGTGGACGACGGGTACCGCTCGCCTCTTGTCCCCGGGCTGCGGTCGACGTCCGACGCCCGGCGCCTGGCCGACGAGTTGGCGGTCGCCTCGGCGCGCCTCTCCATGTTGCAAACCAACCCCCCGGGCCTGTACGCGGAGGTGGCCGACCCGGCGGTCGATCTGGAGGAGCGGACCTGGCTTGCCTTCCTGATCGCCTATCTCGGCCCGCTGGAGCAGGTCGACGATCCGTTCGCTTCGATCCGGACCGTCCGGACTCCCTGGAGCTCGGGTGAGCTTCCGAACCTCGACGAGGTCCAGGGCGGGCCACGAACGGCCTATGACCCGTCCCGGGGTCAGGCGACGCTACAGGCCTACAGGCTGTGGGCCGAGCGCGCGGGCTCACAGGCGCTGGCCTTCACCGGCGAGGACGGCTGGAGCCCCGATCGCCGCTTTGCCCGGGTCTTCGAGCGCCTGGCTCTGCCGGGGCTGCACCGAGCCGCCAGGTTCGAGCTGTTGGCGAGCCTGGAAGCGCTCGGGCTCTACGAGCTCCAGGCCGGCGCGCTGGCCCTGGGCGCCGACGACGACGTCACGGTGGCCGCCAAGCGGGCCTTCGGAATCGGGGATCCCCTGCTCCTGGAGCGTCGGGCGGCGCAGCTCGCGCGGGCCGGGCAGGCCCCGCTCGAGGCCCTCGATCTGGCGCTCTACAACTGGGGGCGCGGGACGCGGTTGCACCAGGGCGTCGTGGCCGAGCCCGACCCCGAGGTCCTGGAGGCGACGATGGCCGCGCTGGGCGTGGAGATCTCATTGGCAGACGGTTAGTGCTCCCGGGCCACGCAACTTTGCCCGGTAGCCTGGGTTAGACGTTTGCGGCTTGGCCCATCCCGCCGAGCCGGGGCAGGCCTCTCCCGTTCTGCATTGACCTGACGTCCCTGCCGGTTTGACGCGCCGATCGACACTGCTCCTGGCTCTGGCCCTGGTACTGGGAGGGTCCACCGCAGGGGCCGTGGCGCTCGGGCAGGGGACGCATCGACACCCCGTCTATGAGGCCAGCCGCCACGTCGCGGGCACCGGTTCCCAGCGGGTCGCTCTGACCATCCAGTCAACGCCGAACCCGTCCGTGGCCGGCCAAGCCGTGACCGTCAGGGGTCAGGTGTTCGGCACGCCGTCAGCCTTCGTGCCGGTCGACCTGTGGACGAAGGTGGCGGGCGGACACCGGTTCCGGCTCACCCAGAGCACTCAGACGGATGCGGGCGGCGACTACTCGATCAAGGTGCCAGCGGGCCAGGTGGACGTGAGCCGTCAGTGGTACGTGAGCGCGGACGGCTCCCGCAGCCCGGTCGTGACCCAGACCGTCGATGCCCTGGTTGATCTGACGTCCTCGGTTCGGCTACCGGTGCCCCGCCAGCCGATCAGGCTGACCGGTTCCGTGTTCCCGTGGCACGGCGGAGATCAGGTGGAGTTGCAGCGTCGGCAGGCGGGCGCCGGCTGGACCACGATCGCCCGCGCGCCGCTGAGCGGGAGCTCGACGTTCGGCTTCGTCCGTCGCTTTCGCCGCGGCCGGGTCACGCTCCGGGCGCTCGTGCGGGCGTCCAGCCGCAACGGCGTCTCGACCTCCGTGCCGCTGCCGTTGGACCCTGAGTTGATCCACAAGATCCGGCACGTCGTGATCATCATGCAGGAGAACCGCTCCTTCGACAGCTATTTCGGGACCTTCCCCGGCGCCGACGGAATCCCGCCCGGTGCCTGCGTGCCCGATCCCATGCACGGCGGGTGCATCAAGCCCTACCACGATCCGAAGGACGTCAACTTCGGTGGCCCCCACTCGGCCCGCAGCGCCAGCGCCGATATCGACGGCGGGGCCATGGATGGCTTCGTGGGCGCGGCCGAGCGGGGCGGCAAGTGCGCCACGGACAATCCCCTGTGCAGCCCGTGCGGCGCCGACGGCAAGCTCGGGGCCAAGGGCGGGCGGTGCCTGGACGTGATGGGCTACCACGACGCCCGCGAGATCCCCAACTACTGGAGCTACGCCGAGCACTTCGTGCTCCAGGACCACATGTTCGAGCCCGACGCGTCCTGGAGCGCGCCCCAGCACCTGTTCCTGGTCTCCGAATGGTCAGCCTTCTGCCGAACTCCGCTGGACCCGTTCTCGTGCCAGGCGGCACTGGAGAAGCCAAACCGCGACTCGGTGGCAACGCCGGGCTCCAAGGACCACGGGTACGGGAGCCCCAACGACGGCAAACTCCACTACGCCTGGACAGACATCACGTACCTGCTGCACAAGCACCACGTCAGCTGGGGCTACTACGTGTTCAACGGGTCCGAGCCCGACTGCCAGAACCCCGCGTCGATGACCTGCGCACCCGTGCAGCAGAACTCGCAGACCCCTGGGATCTGGAATCCCCTGCCTTCGTTCACCGACGTGACGGTGGACAGGCAGACGGGCAACGTGCAATCACTGAGCCACTTCTACACGGCGGCCCGCGACGGCACCCTCCCGGCGGTCTCCTGGATCGTCCCCAACGGCAAGGTCTCCGAGCACCCGACGGCGCGGGTCAGCGCCGGTCAGTCCTACGTGACGGGGCTGGTCAACACGATCATGCACAGCTCGGCCTGGAAGAGCACGGCGATCTTCCTGTCCTGGGATGACTGGGGCGGGTTCTACGACCACGTGGTGCCGCCGTATGTCGACCGGCAGGGTTTCGGCCTGCGGGTCCCGGGGCTGGTGATCAGCCCCTACGCGCGGAAGGCGTATATCGACCACCAGATCCTCAGCCACGACGCCTACAACAAGTTCATCGAGGACGATTTCCTGAATGGCCAGCGGCTGAACCCGAGGACCGATGGCCGCCCCGACCCCCGGCCCGATGTTCGGGAGGCCAACCCGCTGCTGGGCAACCTGGTGCTCGACTTCAACTTCCTCCAGCGCCCGCAGCCGCCGCTGATCCTGCCGATCAACCCGCCCCCCGGGCCGGCGTCGAAGGCTCCGTAGGCCGGCGGCGTGCATGCACGCCACCGAGAAACCATTACGTCCGGGGCGACACCTACCGTCTGCGGCGTCCACTTGGGCGGTCGCCCAGACATCGTCAACTCCCCGGAGCGAAATGCCACTCTGCTTCATCGAGCCCCAGAACGCCATCAGGGTCATCGCCGAGTCCGTGGGTCGCGAAGCCCGGCGGCAGATACTCGGTGAGGTCGTGCGGGCGTGGGTCGACGAGATCCCGGAATCGGAGCTGGAATCCCATTACGTCAAGGCCCTGGCCGACCTGGACGAGCACGACCTCTCGCTGCTGGCCGCGTGGCACGCCTCGCTGGAGGTCGGCCATCCCGTCCCGAGCAAGGAGTTCCTGGTCAACGCGTTCTCCACCTTGGGCGAGAACCGGCGCGAGGCGCTGAAGATCGCGGCCAGCTTCCGGGGCGAGGAGGCATTTGAGCACGGCGTCGGTGAGGCTGAGGCGTTCGACACGGTCCTGCCCTGGCTCTCGGAGGCGCGGTGCGCGGAGTTGGCCCGGGAGTGCCTGGACCTGTACTGCTGGGACCGCCTGGGCGTCGAGAACTGACCTCAGCCGCCGTCGGCGGCTGACAGGGCGGCCTCGGTGTCCTGGATCGCCTGCTCGGTCGTGCGGAACCAGACCGCGTCCATGCCCAGCGCACGGGCGGCGTCGCAGTTGACGTCCACGTCGTCGATCAGCAGCGCGCTCTGCGCCGCCACCCCGAGCCTGTCCAGCGTGAGCTGGTAGATCTCGGGCTCGGGCTTGCGCGAGCCCACGAACGCCGAGTCGACCACGACATCAAAGATCTCGTCCACCGGAAGCTTGGCCCGCCACAGCGGCTCCCACTCGCGGATGTTGTTGGTGCAGATCGCCATCCGGAACCCGCGGCCCCTGAGCTGACGCATGAACTCGATCATCGGCTCGTTGGCGCGGAGGTGGCCGACGAACTGCTCTCCGAAGCGCTCCAGCTTCACCTCCCGGCCGAGGCTGCCGGTCAGTTCCTCGCCCAGGCTGGCCAGAAAGCTGGCCTCGGTGATCCTCCCCAGCTCGAGCTGGGACAACGGGTTGACCCCATCGCGCGACGCGATCTTCATCGTGGCCATCCCGAGCGAGCCTGGGGGCACCCCGTACGAGCTCTCAACGGCCAGGAACGACTCCAGCAGCGGCGAGGTCAGCACCCCGCCGAAATCGCTGATCACGGCCCGGGCCGGCGAGCTCACCATTGGCCCAGGAGGTACACGCCCGGGCCCTCTCGACCGCCGCTGAACCAACGGAAGGGCTGGGCTTCCAGAGCCACCTCGGCCACGTTCCACTGAACCGGAGCGGTCAGGGCCTGCCCCACCGCTCGGCGTGGATAGAGATGGTCGGGGTCGGCGTCGGACTCGATCCACAGCTCGACCCCCGCCCGGGTCGGCTGCCCAGATTCGGTGTAGGTGGTCGACAGCCGGGGGTCGGCCACCACCCTTGGCCCCGTCGAGTCAAATAGCGCCGCGGCGATCAGGTCCTCGTCCTGTCCCTTGGCCTTGCCAGGGCGTCTGGCGGCCAGCGCAAACCCGTCCTGGTCGTCGAACCACCCGGCCACGAGCCGAAAGGACCTGACGGAGGGATCGCTGGCCGGCTCACGGGCCGAGCGCCAGCCGAGCGACTCGAGCCGCTCGCCTCCGGTGGTGCCGGTGACCCGACAGAGCTGATGAAACCCCTCCCCAGGGGCCTCGGGGTCGCTCCACGCCGGGTCACCCAGCGCCTCCAGCACGAGCTCGGTGTCCGCGTCGGCCGTCAGGCGCCAGCTCTCGGTGGCCTGGACGCCCTCCAGCAGCAGCGGCCCCGCGATGGCCTGACCGCCCACGGTCAGTGCTCCGGCGGCGGGAGACTCGGGCGGAAGCCAGGCCGCACCCCACCGATCCGCCCCAGGCTCGGCGAAGGCAAACGCCCTGACGGCTGGCGCAGCCGCCCCGCCCACACCGGTCATCCTCAGGCCAGGACGGGGGCGGGAGCTTCCAGGGTCACGCCGTCGAGGCGGTGGAGGCCCACCAGCTCGATCAGCATTCTGATGTGCATCTGCGGTCCGCTCAGACGCAGAGCACCGCCCCGGTTGCGCAGCCGCCGGGCCAGCATGGCCAGGTCCAGCATCAGGGACGTGTCCGCGAACACCAGGCCCGAGAGATCGACGACCACGTCGCTCTGGGCCTTGATCGCCCTGGCCAGGGCCCGCCGGCGGAAGGCTTGAGTGGACCTGTCTTCCTCGCCCTGGCAGCGGAGGATCGCGGCGATGTGGTCAAACTCGACGATCTCTGGACCCTATCCAAATCAGGGGGCCGCGCCAAGTCTTCCGGCCCAATTTCCTACACTTGGACCAATGGCCACCGTGGAGGAAGTAACCGAGGCCCTTCGGGACGTGATAGATCCCGAGCTCGGGCTGGACTTCGTTGAGCTGGGACTGATCTACGACGTCGAGGTCGACGACGGCGCGGTTCGCGTCACATACACGCTGACCAGCCCCGGCTGTCCGATCGGCCCGCAGGTGGCAGAGCAGATTGAGGAGTTCGTCTCCGAGCTGAGCGGAGTGCAGGAGGTCCATCCCACAATGACGTTCTCGCCACCGTGGACGCCGGAGCGGATGAGCGAGGACGCCAAGTTCGCGCTCGGGTTCTGAAAGACCCTGCTAATCAGCATTTTGCGCATAAAGCAAGAAGGGCCGGGTCCTGGGACCCGGCCCTGCCGCGAAGGCGACCGCCGAAGCGTCTAAATGCCGTGAACTGCAGGCCCACTACGAACCAGCGACACCACCGACGTTGACGCAGGGGATTACCCCACTCGGCAGTGGCGAGGCGCCCCTCGTGCTGGAGGAATCGCCGACGTCGCCCGTGATGTAACTAGGCGTGGCTACATCGTATCCCTGGAAGATCTCGCTGAGGTCCCCCGCGGGGCCCACAGTGTCCGACGTGTTAGCCGGAACAATCGTACCCAGCCAGTGTCGTACTGGCCAGAGCCGTCGTAGTACGCCTGGGTGCCAAACAGCTTGATACCGCTGCACCCGCCGTTCGTCGTGGAGTTGTTCACGTCAGACACCGTGAAATCGCCGATCGTGACGGTGTGGCTCTGCCCAACGGTGGTCAGGACTGCATCGAAGTTGCTCAGCCCAGGACCGGCAGGACCGGTAGCACCGGCGGGACCAGCGGCACCGCTGGCACCCTGCGGACCGGTGGGACCCTGCGGACCGGCAGGACCCTTCGCACCACGCGGACCGGCCGGACCCCGCGGACCCGTGAACCCACGCGGACCACGCTGACAATGACATTTGGCCGCCAACGCCGGGGCAGCGTCCACAGCCAGCACCCCACACGCCGCCACGGCGCCCGAGGAAAGAAGCAAAACGAATAGCTTCCTCAAGGTATTCCTCCTAGAGATAGAGAATCGAACTTGGAACCCCCAGTCGAGGGAGCATGCCCTCCCACCCCTGTCTCGAATCGCACGGTGACAACAAAGTGACAACAGGGCACCCGGAAACAGCCGCAAATGCCCTGGCCGGGCTGGAGGTCGAATATGCGGCTTACCGGGGGAAACGTGGACCAGCCGCGAACGCCCGAAACTGCTCTGGAGGACGCCAAGTTCGCGCTGGGGTTCTGAGCCGCCCGCCCCCGGGCTGGCGCCCTACTCCCAGCGACCTCGGCGCAGCTCCCGGTCCAGGTCGATGGCCCGGATCTCGTGCTCGCCGGGGAGCTTGTCCAGGACGCTGGCCACGACCTGCTTGACGTCGCCCTCCTCGTGGCCGAGGTCGTCGTAGAGCGACTTCACGGCCGTGTGAACGATCTTCAGCTGGGCCGCCGTCAGTTGCAGGTGGAAGGCGGCCTCGTGGGGCTGGATCAGGTCGTCATCGCCGGTGGCCATCGGTTGACGGCCTCAGCTCTGAGGCCGTCGGCGGGGCCGGGCTGAGGATCGCGAACGCTTGGCCCGCATGTCGGCGGCGGGGCCTCGCTTGGGTCTCGTACTCGCGGTGGGGAGGATCGGCGTGCTGCGGCCATTCGACTTCCCCCCGTCGCCGTCCGACCTGGCCGCCGCGTTGGCTCGCGCCGGCTTCTTCCCGGCGGCGACCTCCAGCAGTTCGGCCAGCGCCTCGTCCAGCCCCGCGGCGATCACGTCGATGTCGGGGAGCGCGTCGTAGTCCCCGAGCAGCCCGTAGCCGATCTCGCCGTTGTAGGACATGATCGCCACGGCCAGGGCGTGCCCGCGGGGCAGGAAGGCGATCGGGAACAGATCACGGAGCTCGCGGCCGAGCACATACAGCGGGGTCTGCGGACCGGGAATGTTGGTCACGATCAGGTTGAACAGCCGCGTGGAGAAGTTCAGCCTGGAGGCCTGGGCCAGGATCGTCGGCGGCGCCAGGTCGTTGACGGCGGCGAGCGTGGCCGCGCCCACGGCCTGCTTAGACTCCTTGAGTCCGTCCATCGCCTTCTTGACGTACCGCAACCGGGCCACCGGGTCGGAGATGTAGACCGGGAGCGGGCCGCGCATCACGGCGAGCTTGTTCCCCAGCGTCCCGCGGTCCTCCTGGCGGCGGACCGACACGGGCACCAGCGCCCGCATCTCCAGGCCCTCGGTCCGGAGCCCGCGGTGGCGCAGCCACCGGGCCAGCGCTCCTGAGACGACCGTGAGCACGACGTCGTTGACCGTCCCGCCCATCGCGTCCTTGACCTGCTTGTAGTCAGACAGCTGCTGGCGGACCACGGCGAAGCGCCGGTGGGGCCCGATCTCGACGTTCAACGGCGTCTCGGGGGCGGGGTTCAGCGCCGCCCACACGATCTCGCCCACGCCCTCGGTCGCGTCGCGCACGCGGGTCAGGGCGGCGGCCGGCCGGGTCGCGGCCGACACGGCACGAGCCGCCATGTCGGCGGCCACGCCCGCGGCTCCGCGAACCCCCGCCACGACCAGCTCGGCCGCTGAAGGCTCGTGGCTCGGCTGCCACGGCCTGAGGTCATCGGACTTTTGGGCGGGAGGACTCGGCTCCAGGTCGAACAGCACCGTGGCCAGATCGACGCCCGAGACGCCGTCGACGAGCGAGTGATGGGTCTTGGAAATCAGGGCGAAATGACCGTCCTGTAGTCCCTCGACCAACCACATCTCCCACAGCGGCTTGGCCTTATCCAGCTGCTGCGAGGCGATCCGGGCGGCCAGGCGCCACAGCTGCTCCTCGGTCCCCGGCGCCGGGAGCGCGGTGTTGCGAACGTGGTATTCCATGTTGAAGGACGGGTCGTCCACCCACAGCGGCCGCCCGCTCTCCAGCGGAGGGTGAGCGAGCTTCTGCCGGTAGCGCGGCACCAGGTGCAGCCGGCCCCGGACATGATCAAGAAAGTCTTCAAACGGCGGCGGCGGGCCCTCGAAAATCAGCACGGCGCCGATGTGCATGTGGGAGGTCGGACCCTCCTGGTGCAGGAACGAGGCGTCGGTGGAGCTCAGGCGGTCTAGATGGGTCTGGGCCACTGAGTCTGAAGATTACCCGCGCCCGGTCGCTCGGGTAACCGCGCGCTCCCGGTCGCCCTTGCCAGGCGCTCCGGTCGCCCTTGTCCCCGAGGGACCGGGCCGGGCGCTCCGACGGCTGCCCCTACACTTGTGCCCGTGGGAAGCCTCCCTGAGAAGCTGCTTCTGGCCACGCCCCGTGGCTATTGCGCCGGCGTGGACCGGGCCGTGCAGACGGTCGAGCGGGCGCTCGATCTGTACGGACCGCCGGTCTACGTGCGCAAGGAGATCGTCCACAACAAGCACGTGGTCGATCAGCTGCGCCGGCGCGGCGCGGTGTTCGTCGACTCCGAGACCGAGGTCCCCGAGGGCAGCACGGTCGTGTTCTCGGCTCACGGGGTGGCGCCCAGCGTCCACCAGGGAGCCCAGCGGCGCCACCTGACGACGATCGACGCCACCTGCCCGCTGGTCACCAAGGTGCACGTGGAGGCGCGGAAGTTCGCCGCCCAGGGCTACACGATCGTGCTCGTCGGCCACGACGGCCACGAGGAGGTAGAGGGGACGATGGGGGAGGCGCCCGACCGGATCGTGCTCGTGGAGAGCGTCGACGATGTCGATCGCCTGGAGGTCGAGGACCCGACTCGGATGGCCTTCATCACCCAGACCACACTCTCGGTGGATGAGACGTTGGACGTGATCGCCCGCCTCAAGGAGCGCTTCCCGGCGATCGTGGGCCCCCGCACCGACGACATCTGTTACGCGACCACCAACCGCCAGGCGGCGGTCAAGGAGCTGGCCAAACGCTGCGACCTGGTGCTGGTGATCGGTTCCAGCAACTCGTCTAACTCCAACCGCCTGGTCGAGGTCGTCCGCGACTCCGGCGTTGACTCGCACCTGATCGACTACGAGCGCGAGTGCCGCGAGGAGTGGCTTGAGGGCAAGCGGGTGATCGGGATCACCTCCGGGGCCAGCGCCCCCGAGGAGCTCGTCCAGCGGCTGATCGCCTTCTTCCAGGACCGGGCCGACCATGAGCTCGAGGTCGAGGAGCTCCACGTCGTGCCTGAGGACGTGCGCTTCATGCTGCCCAAGGAGATCAGGCAGGCCCTCACAGCCGCCTCGTAGGACCGGCGCTCACTGCGCACCCTGGTCATCTCGGATCTGCACCTCGGGGCGCGCCCGGGGGTGCCCGTGCTCCAGGACAGCGCTGCCCGGGCGGCGCTCGCGGAGGCCCTGGCCGGCGTCGACCGCCTGGTCCTGCTCGGCGACTCGCTCGAGCTCCGGGCCGGATCGATCGGCCGTGTGCTGGAGGTGGCCGAGCCCGTCCTGGCCGAACTGGGCGCGGCGCTCGGGGCCGAGAAGGAGGTGGTCGTCGTGCCCGGCAACCACGACCACCGTCTGCTGGGGCCGTGGCGGGAGCGCCGGGCCGCGACGGACGGCTCGCCGAGCCTGGGCCTCGACACCGCGGTGGAGTGGGCCGCCGGGGAGCCGCTTGACGTGGTCGCCCGGGCCCTGGGCCCGGCGCGAGTCAGCGCCTCCTACCCGGGGGTGTGGCTGCGCGAGGACGTGTATGCGATCCACGGTCACTACCTGGATCTCCACATCACCGTGCCGATCATGGAGCGCCTCGGCGCGGGACTGATGCGCCGCCTGCTCCGGGCGCCGGCTCCCACGGCCGCCGAGGGCTACGAGGCGGTGCTCGGCCCGATGTATGCCTGGGTCGATGCCGTGGCCGAGGCCGGGGCCGGGACGGGCCTGGGGCTCCAGGGTCGGGTCTGGAGCGGCGTTCAGCGCGGCCGTGGGCCCCGGCGCCGCCGCGCCACGGTCCGTCAGCGCTCGATGGCCGCGGCCGTTCCGCTGGCCGTGGCCGCGTTCAACCGGGCTGGGATGGGGCCGCTCCGGGCCGATCTGTCCGGGCCCGAGCTCCGCCGCGCCGGCCTGAGCGCCTTCAACCAGGTCCTGGGACGGCTGGATGTCCGAGCCCAGCACGTGATCTTCGGCCACACCCACCGGGCCGGGCCCCTCCCGGACGACGAACCCCACGAGTGGCAATCGGCCGGCGGGAGCTCGATCCATAACACCGGCAGCTGGGTCCACGCCCCGTTCTTCCTGGGCCCGGCCCCCGACCGGAGCCCGTACCGGCCGGGGTTCGCCTACCTGGTCGGCGAACAGGGCGCCCCGAAGCTGGTCAACCTCCTGGACGGCCGCTGGCGCCCGCCCGCTCCTGTGGCCCGGGCCTAACTCAGGCCAGGCCGGGGGTGAAGCACACGGCGTGGCAGCGCAATCCGTCGCCCACGTCCAGCACCAGCTCGCCGACGACGCTCCGGGGGTGTGAGAGCAGCTCGTAGCAGCCCGTGTCCGGGACCTCGAGCGCCGCGCCGTTGACGGTCACGGTCCCGGATCCCTCCAGCACCGCCCAAACGCCGCCCGCCGTATACGGACCGCTGTAGAGCCCGTCCACGTCCTGGCTCTGGGGTTCGAGCACCGCGCCAGGAGCGTCCTCGGGCCGGACAGGATCCATCACCGGTCCGTCCAGCCCGAGCAGCTCCTGGATCGCCCGCTCGGTCTCGCCGTACTCGCCCTCTCCCAGATGGTGCTCGAACACCATCCCGCGCTGGTCACACACATACCGGGCCGGCCAGCCCACGGTCCCGTACCGCTCCCAGATCTCAAGGCCGGTGTCCAGCACCACCGGGTAGGGGATCTGGAGTCGGGCCACCGCTCGCTCAACCGCCGCCGGGTCGCTCGAGAGCTCAAACCCGGCCGTGTGCACTCCGATCACCTCCAGGCCCTGCGGCCCGTAGCGCTCTTGCCAGGCCTGGATGTACGGGAGCGTGCGCATCGAGTTGGCCCGGCAAAAGTCCCAGAATTCGATCAGCACGGGGCGGCCCAGGAGCTCCTTCATCCGCAGCTCGGGGCCGCCCAGCCAGGGCAGCCTGACCGGGAACTCGGGCGCGGCGATGTGGTCGACCGGGGCTCGCATGCCACCGGATGGTATGCGGGGCGATGTGGGAAGAAAGGCATCACTGTGAACGCAAATCGCCCAAACCCCCGGCGGGCCGTTGGGCGGTTGCACCACCGGCAGCACCCGAGCGGCCCCCGCCCCTCCGACGAAGCCCTACGGTTCGACCAGCCCCCGCCGGATCGCGTAGCGCACCAGTTGCACCCGGTCCCGCATCCCCAGCTTGCGCAGCACGTTGGCGCGGTGGGACTCGACCGTCTTCTCGGACAGGTGCAGCAGCGAGGCGATATCCGCGTTGGTGTGGGCCTCGGCAATCAGCTTGACCACCTCCTCCTCGCGCGGAGTCAGGGGAATCTTGGGCGGCGCGCCGTCGGCCATCCAGCGGCGAATGATCGAGCGCTCGGCGGCGTTGGTCAAAAACGGCTCGTCGCGGGCCACGGCCCGGATCGCCCCCACCAGGTCGTGGTCCGCCTCGCGCTTGAGCACGTACCCTGACGCCCCGGCCTCCAGCGCCTCGAACAGATAGTGCTCGTCGTCGTGCATGGAGAGCATGAGCACGCGCGTCTCGGGCACGTGCGCCTTGATCTCCCGGGCCGCCTGAAGACCGGTCATCCGCGGCATCCCGACGTCCAGAATGCACAGGTCGGGCCGCGAGGCCTGGGCGCGCTCGAGGGCCTCCAGCCCATCGGCCGCCTCGGCCACCACGTGGAGGTCCGGCTGGCGCTCCAGCAGCAGCCGGATGCCCGCGCGGACGATCCCGTGATCGTCGGCGATCAGGATCTTCACCCGGCCACCCCCGACATGGGAGACGTGTCCGAGCTCTGTCGGCGGGAGGCCGCGAGTCGGCCCGACTCCGCGACGGCCTCGGGGCCGTATTCGGGCCCCTCGTCGCCCGCCCGTCCAGGACCGATCATCAGCTGCACGCGGGTCCCCTCCATGCGGCGGGAGGAGATCTTCAGCTGCCCCCCGATCAGCAGCGCCCGTTCGCGCATTCCGGCGACGCCCAGCCCGCCACTGGCCCACGGCCCGCTGTGCCATTCGGCGCTGTCGGCGGGAAAGCCGCTCCCGTCGTCGCTCACGATCAGGACCGTCCGGCCCACGAACGACAGCTCCACGTGGACCTTGCGGGCGTGGGAATGCTGGGCGATGTTGGACAGGCTCTCCTGGGTCACGCGGTAGATCACGAGCTGCTGCTCGGGGGACAGCGGGAGCGTCGCCCCGGACAGCGTGAAGCTGGCCTCAATCCCTGTCTGCTCGCGAAAGTCCCGGACCTGGCTGCGCAGCGCGGGGACGAGGCCGTGGTCGTCCAGCACCGCCGGACGCAGCGTTCGGGCCAGGGCCAGCAGCTCGTCCATGGCCTGGCTGGACAGCCGCTTGGTCTCCAGCAGCTCGCGGCGCAGCTCCTGCGGTGCGCGCTCGATCGTGGCCTGGAGGCGCAGCGTGACCGCGGTCAGAGCCTGGTTGACCTCGTCGTGGAGGTCCTGGGCGATCCGCCGGCGCTCCCGTTCCTGGGCCCTGATCGCCTGCCGGCCGGCCCGCCGGCGCTCGCTCTCCAGCCGCTCGATCATCCGCTCGAAGGCCGCCTTGAGCCGCCGTACCTCGGCACTGTCAGCGGCCGGGCCCAGCTTGGAGGTGCGTTCGGGGGCGGCGAGGTCAATTGTCTCCATCGCTCTGATCAGCTCGTCCAGCGGGGTGAACCGCCGTCTGAGCAGGAGCCAGTTCCCGGCCAACGTCACGACCACGGCCAGCACGAGGACGACGATCTCCCGGCCCCGGAAGGCGCTGCCGGGCTGTGCGTCGACCACGACCGTGGCCACGAGGACGGTCATCGCGATCAACAGCAGGTTGATCGCCAGCACCTGGGCAAGTAGTGAGCGTGATTTCAAGAGGGGTGATTGGTTGTGGTATCGACCCGGCGGTGGAGTCGCAGGATGGGGTCTAGGCCCGATATCGGCCCGCCGGACGTGAGTCGATAGTGAAGGTGCAGCCCCGCCAACGAGAGTTTCAGTCGACGGGTCAGGGTGGCTGTGGATCAAACGATTGGGCTAGCTTGGTGGGGCACCCGCGATCAGGGTGCCCCACCAATTTTTTTGGGGTTCGGCAGGGCACATGTGCCCCGCTGTCGGTGGGCGCATGCGCCCACCGAACGGACCGGTGCATGCACCGGTCCGACCCGCCGCACATGTGCGGCGGGTTACCCCATAATCCCCTTACGGGACCGGCCGCCCGGCGCTATACTCCCTGAAGTATTGAATTCCGACCGCCTTTAGGAGTTTTTGACGTGAGCCCGTCCGGAGCAGACGTCCTGCGCCAGATCAAGAGCAGGATCCAAGAGGTCGATCCAGCCGCCGTCCGCGAGCAGCTGGGCAACGGCGCGGTTGTGGTCGACGTGCGCGACCCCGAGGAGTGGGGCGCGGGCCACATCCCGGGAGCCAAGCACGTCCCCAAGAGCTATTTCGAGTCCCGGATTGAGGGCGCCGTGCCCGATCGGGCCTCGCACGTGGTCCTGTACTGCGCGTCGGGCAACCGCTCGGCCTGGGCCACCCGCACGATGCTCGAGGACCTGGGCTACCAGAACGTCGAGAGCATGACCGGCGGCTTCACGCTCTGGAAGGACCGGGGGTACGAGGTCGAGACCCCCCGCACGCTGACCGCCGAGCAGCGCGAGCGCTACTCGCGCCACCTGCTGCTCCCGGAGGTCGGTCCCGAGGGCCAGCAGAAGCTGCTGGACGCCAAGGTGCTGCTGCTCGGCGCCGGAGGCCTGGGCTCGCCGACTGCCCTGTATCTGGCTGCCGCCGGCGTGGGCACGCTCGGCGTGGTGGACAACGACGTCGTTGACCTGTCCAACCTCCAGCGCCAGGTGATCCACTCCTCCGAGCGGATCGGAACCCCGAAGGTCGATTCGGCCGAGCAGACGATCCAGGCGCTGAACCCCGACGTGAAGGTGAAGAAGTACCCCGTCCGCCTGGGCCCCGAGAACATCATGGAGATCCTGCCCGGGTACGACATCGTGGTCGACGGCCTGGACAACTTCCCCACCCGCTACCTGCTCAACGACGCCTCGGTCCGCCTCCAGATCCCGGTCGTCTCGGCGGCGATCCTCGGGTTCGAGGGTCAGCTGTCGGTGTTCAAGCCCTACGACGGCCCGTGCTATCGCTGCCTGTTCCCCGTGCCGCCGCCGGCCGAGCTGGCCCCCTCCTGCGGCGCCAACGGTGTCCTGGGCGTGCTGCCGGGGACGATGGGTCTGCTCCAGGCCACCGAGGTGATCAAGCTGATCCTCGGCGAGGGCGAGCCCCTGATCGGGCGCCTGCTGATGTACGACGCGCTGGCCGCCACCGTCTCAGAGGTCCGCGTCCGCCGCGACCCCGCCTGCCCGATCTGCTCGCGCGACCCGTCCGAGATCTCGGACGAGGAGATGGGCGTGTTCCCGGACTACGAGGCGTTCTGCGCCGGGACGCACTAGGGTTCCGCGGCGTGGCCACGGTACGCATTCCCCCCGTCCTCCGTCCGTCGGTCGGGGGCGATAAGGAGTTGACCGCGTCGGGGTCGTCGGTGGGCGAGATCCTCCAGGCGGTGGCCCAGAGCCATCCCGACACGCAGTCCCAGCTCTTCGCCGGGGACGGGGAGCTGAACCGGTACGTCAACGTGTACCTCAACGACGAGGACGTGCGCGTGCTGGAGGGGCTCCAGACGCCGGTGGGCGAGGACGACACATTGGTGATCCTGCCGGCGATGGCCGGCGGCGCGCGCTAGCCGGCCCGGCCGGCCCTAGCTACACTTCCTGAAGCCATGGGCTTCGAGCGGCTTCAGAACAAGCCCTGCGGGGGACGCTACGGTGATCTTGTCCAGTCGATCGGGCATACGCCCCTGGTCGAGCTCAAGCGGCTGAGCCCCAAGCCGGGCGTCAGGATCTGGGCCAAGCTCGAGTCGCGCAACCCGACCGGATCGGTCAAGGACCGGGTCGCCCGGGCCATGATTGAGGACGCCGAGGAGAAGGGGCTGATTCGCCCCGGGCAGACGATCCTCGAGCCCACGTCGGGCAACACGGGCATCTCGCTGGCCATGATCTGCTCTCGCAAGGGCTACCCGGTCAAGGTCGTGATGCCCGAGAACGTCACCCCGGAGCGCACTCAGCTGCTGAGGATGTACGGCGCGGAGATTGTCTACTCGGAGGGAAGCAAGGGCTCAAACGGGGCCGTGGAGAAGGCTCTGGACATGGCCGAGCGCGACGCCTCCTACTACATGCCCTACCAGTACGGAAACCAGGCCAACCCCCGGGCGCACTACGACGGGACGGCGCTGGAGATCCTGGAAGAGCTCGATGAGGTGGCGGCGTTCGTGGCCGGACTGGGGACCGGGGGGACGCTGATGGGCAACGGCCGCCGACTCAAGGAGGAGCTCGGAGACGCGGTCAAAATCGTGGCCGCGGAGCCGATGCAGGGTGAGCCGGTCCAGGGACTGCGCTCGCTCGAGGACGGTTTCATCCCGCCGATCATCGACCTGACGCTGCTGGACCGCAAGATCTTCGTCACCAACACCGACGCGATCGTCTTCACCCGCAAGCTGCTCGACGAGGAGGGGCTGTTCGCCGGCGTCTCCTCCGGGGCGATCGCCCGCGTGGCCGTCCGGATCGCCGGAGAGCTGGATGAGGGCAACGTCGTCTTCCTCGTGGCCGACGACGGCTGGAAGTACCTATCTTCTGGGATATACACGCGTCCCGTCGAAGAGATCCAGGACCTGGACGCCACCGTCTGGTGGTGAGCGAGGGCTCTGAAGGCGATCCGTCGCTCACCGCGGCGTCCGCCGGCGAGCGCTCTCGCCGGCAGCTGCTGAGCGGCGGCGGCGCGCTGGCCGCCGCGGCTGCCCTGGTGGCCGGCTGCGACAGCAAGGTCAAGCAGCCGTCGAACCTGCACATCAGCCGCCACGACCCCAATCTGGTGCAGGACGCCGCGGCCCTCAACGCGTTGCTGGCGCTGGAGTACAGGTCGATCGCGGCCTACACGTACTCGATTCCGCTGCTTCCCCAGCCCCCGGCTCCCCCGAGCAGCGGGAGCCAGCCCCCTCCGGCCCCCAGTCCGCCGAGCAACCAGCCCCCGCCCCCGCTCGTCCTGATGGTGCCGCTCTCGTACACCGCGGCCCAGACGTTCCTCAGCCAGGAGCTGGGCCACGTGACCGAGCTCAAGGGGTACATCCACCAGACCGGCACCCCTCCGGTCAAGCCCGAGGCGAGCTACGACTTCGGTCACCCCAAGACCAAGCAGGACGCGCTGGAGCTCCTGCACCGGACCGAAGAGGAACTGATGGCCGGTTATCTGGGGGTCACCGCGCTCCTCTCGCCCAACGGCCTCCGCGGATCGGCAGCGGCGATTTTCGCCAACCACGCCCAGCACAGCACGATCCTGCGCATGGAACTCGGGCTCGCCCCGAACCCGAGCCCGTTCGTGTCCCGGCCCCAGTGATGAGCGCCGGTCAGACCCGACGTCAGGTGCTGGTCCGCGGGGTGGGCGCCGCCGCTGGCCTGTCCACGATCGTGCCGGCCGTGGCCGTGGCCGACTCCAGCAAGCAGGCTAAGCCGCCGCTTTCCCCCGAGGCTCAGGACGCCCAGACCCTCCAGCAGCTCCTGGACGCCGAGCGCCTGCTCCGCTTCGCGTACGAGCACGCCCTGGGCACGGGATACCTGAAACGCGATGCCCGTGAGCTCGTCCACCGGCAACTGGCCCAGGAGGAGGCCCATGTGGCCGCGCTCCAGTCGCGCCTGGCCGCTCTGCACGTGCCCAAGTCGGCCTACGCCAATAAGAACCCGGGGCCGTTCCCCCCGGCCGACGTGGCCGACCTGCTCACGATCGTCAAGGACGAGCGCACCGCGCTTCAGGTGATCGTCCAGATCGAGAACGTCGGGGAGTCCAACTACTTCACGGCCGTCGGGACCTTCAACGACACCGGGCTCGTTCGCCTGGCCACCGAAATCCTGGCCTGCGAGGCCCAGCATTGGACGATGCTCGTCGCCCTCCTGCACAAGGGCGACGCCACCAAGGCCGTGCCTACCCCGTACGTGCGGGGCCAGAAGCAGGTCGGAAAGCCTCACACGGTTGGCTGATTCAGCGGCCGCGTGAGGGCCGGGGGGTAGTGGAATCAACCATCTACGCTTGAGCGATGCGGATCGCCCCCGAGCTGTATCAGGAGCTGATTGAGCACGCCCAGGCGGAGGCGCCGAACGAGTGCTGCGGGATGATCGCGGCCCGGGACGGCGAGGCCGTGCGGGTCATCCGGGCCCGAAACGCGGCGGAGAGTCCGCTGCGCTACGAGATCGACGGCGCCGAGCAGCTGAAGATCTACAACGAGATCGAGGACGCCGGGCTCGATCTCGGCGCGATCTACCACTCGCACACGCGGACCGAGCCGTACCCATCCCAGACCGACATCGGCCTGGCCTTCTACCCCGAGTCTCTGTACGTGATCGTCGGGGTGGCCGGACCCGAGCCCGAGGTTCGGGCGTTCACCATCCGCGACGGGCAGGTGGGAGAGGCCGAGTTCAAAGTTGGCTGACGCGGGCCGCCTGGTTCGCGTCGCCGTGGCCAAGAATCAGGCTGAGGCCGAGTTCATTCAGGCGCTGCTGGGGGAGGAGGGAATCCGGAGTCTGCTCCGGCGCACCGCCGGCTTCGACGTCCCGGATTTCCTCTTCGCCGGCCCCCGGGACGTGCTCGTCTCTGAGGCGTTGGCTCTGGACGCCCGCGAGGTCCTGCTTCAGGCCGAGGTGATCTCGGACGACGAGCCGGCGCCGCCCGGCCAGGTCTCGCCCGGCAGGCTCCTGGCCGGGATCCTGATCGCCCTGGCCCTGGGGGCGCTGATCGTGGGGCTGATCACGCTGGCGGTGCGCTGAGGCGGCCCGAGGCCAGGCGGGACAGGTGCGTGCGCCAGGCGCCCTCGGTGTGGGCCAGAGAGCGGCCGCGGAAGGCTTTGCGCAGCGCTGTGTCGGGGCCGCCCGGGTCGAGCTGGGAGGCCAGGCTGACGGCCGCCCGCTCACCCTCCTCGGCCGCCAGCAGGTCCACGACCGTCCCGCCGAGGAGTGCGGCGTCTCTCATGGCCGGGGGGAAGCTGGGCGGCGAGCCCTCACGTAGCCGCCGGGCGATGGCCGGCCGGGCATGCTCCGTCTGGCCGGAGAACCACCGGGCCGCTCCCTCCAGCAGCCAGGCCCAGCGGAGCTGGGCCGGCCACCGCAGTGGCCCGCGCCGTCTGGCCAGGTCACGGTTGCTGGCGGCGATCAGACGCCGGGCATAGAGGACCACCGGGGTGAGCGCGAGCATCTCTCTTGAGCCGGGGACGTTGGAGGCCCGCTGCTGGAGCGTCGTGGGCGTGAGCATGTGGAGCTCGTGTGGCGAGGTCCAGCCGGCGATGTAGCGGCGGGCTGCCGGCGCGGTCAGCGCCCAGGCCAGCGGGACGGTTGGGCGGGCCAGGGCCAGCGACGTCGCGCTCCGGTGCAGGACGACGGTCAACTCGCCCAGGTCGGCCGGGAAGAAGCCCGTCAGCTGCGGGCGCGAGGACTCGAGCAGGTCCAGGACCCGCTCGGCCTCATCCGTACAGCGGACATCGTGCCGGGCACGAAACCACCGTGCCCGGCTCTCCGTCCAGGTCAGACCAGCACCGGCTGGCGATCCGAGGCGATCTCGGCGATCTCCTCGGAGGCCCGGTCGAACTCCTCGTCTGAGAGCACGGGCGTGCCCTCGAACGGGAGGTCGCGGGTCAGCTCCAGCCAGGACCGGCAACCGCCGTACTCGTCTCGGACCCTCACGGTGACGGGTCGAGGGATGCGGTACGTGCGGAGCAGGACCACGTGCAGCGGGTGGCGACGCTTCCAGGCCAGCCGCTTCTCGGCGTAATCGGTCGTCCATACGTGGAACGGCGACAGCGCGTCGACCACGCGACGATCGGTGATGGTGTAGTGGGCGGCCACCTCGGCCCAGGCGCGGATCCGTACCCGGTCGGGCTGCGGAACCTCCAGACCCCGGTAGAGGGAGTCGGGCGACGGCTCGTCCTCGCTCCAGACCCCCTCCTCCAGCGCCCGGATCAGCTCCGGGCGATGCGATTGACGCACGAGCTCAGGGCTCTGGTGGTCAAACGTGGGGTAGAGGAAGAAGCGCTCGTGGTCGAGTGCGAAGTGCTTGTCGGGCTCACGGATGCCGCCCTTGCGGAGCGTGAGCAGCTGCTCACCCTCGGCAAGAGCCCGTACGGTGACGGCCCATTCTTTGAAGGCAATCGGCATGTATTGGGGGAAGGTGAGGGGGTTTACGGGGGACAGGTGCTACCGGCGCACGGGGCACGCCAATCCTGCCGCGCACGATGCTGCACCAGCAGCGACAGGAAGGGTGATTTTACGCGAGAGATTGTGCAAATGCCAAATGTTCCTGCTAATAGAGAGGTTTTAGACGGTCTTGATGATCCGCCAGCGGTCGGTTCAGGCCCGATTTGAGCCCGTTCCACGCCACAACTACCCAAATCAGGCCGGGAGCCCCCCGTCCGGAGGCCTTTTGGGCCCAGTTTGCGGGCGTTGTGTGCGCAAAGTCACAGAAGGAGCGGGAGGTGGGCGGTGGAAGGGGGAAGGTTGGTCGGCGGGGCGGGATGCGGAGGGTTGGGGTGCGGGCGGGGGAGTGGGCCTGGGCGCGACGCGCGTCCGCACGCGGCCGTGAGCGACGCCCATGGGGCAATCACTGCGCCGAGCGGCCCGCCGTGCCGCTGAAGCGTCGATTTCCGACGCCTGGTAGGCACGAGGCCTCCGTTGCCGGCAGTGCGTGCCGCGACAGCGTCGCCCTCGGTCACGCCCCCCACCGCCGGTGCCCTGACCCGCCCGGGCTCGGGCCCCCAAACCCCCTACAGCCTGAACCCCGCGGTCCCCTCCAGCACCTCGATCAGGGCCGCGAAGTCCTCATCGCCGAGCCCGCGCCCCATGGCCGCGCTCAGGATCTCGCGGGTCTGTGCGGCGTACCCGAACGGTACGCCCGCGGCCTGCCCCTCCTCCAGGCATAGGCGCACGTCCTTGAGCATGTGCTCGAGCTTGAACAGTGGCGTGTAGTCGTGCTCGCGCATCGGGCCCGCCTTCAGCCCGAGCATCGTCGAGCCCGCCGAACCCGCCGACATCACCTGCACGAGCGCATCCAGGTCCGCGCCGGTCTTGGCCGCCACGAGCAGCGCCTCGCCGATCACGGCCGCGTTGGTGGCACTGACGGAGTTGCTGATCACCTTGACCAGCTGGCCGTGACCGAGCGGCCCGGCGTGAACGATCAGCTTGCCCATCGCCTCGAGCGCTGGGCGGGCTCGGGCCAGGGCATCGTCGCTGCCCCCAACCATGATCGTCAGCGTCCCGTCCTCCGCGCGGGGCGAGGAGCCGGTCACCGGCGCGTCCATCAACTCGAGCCGGTGCTCGGCCAGCCGCTCCCCCAGGGCCCGGGCGGCTGCCGGGCCGATCGTCGAGCAGTCGATGCACAGCGTCCCCGGGGCGGCGGTCGTGGCCGCGCCTTCGTCTCCCAGCAACACGTGCTCCACCTGCGGGCCGTCGACGACCATCGTGATCACGATCTCGCTGTCCCGGGCGGCGTCGGCGGGACTCGCCGCCTGCCGCACGCCGGAATGCTCGGCACAGAACTCGGCGGCCACCGACTCCGTCCGGTTCCAGACCGTCAGCTCAGTGCCGGCCCGGGCCAGGTTGGCCGCCATCCGGGAGCCCATGATTCCGAGGCCCAGAAATGCCACGCGCATCACGGCGCACCATACCCGCCGCCCCCTGGCGTTTCGATCCGCAACCGGGCTCCGGGACCGAGCGACCCGGTCGCCTTGGCGGGCAGCTCCTGGCCATCCAGCAGGTTTCGGCCCGGCTGACCTGGCCCCCCGCCCGCCGCGCCCGCGGGATGGTGGCCGCGGCGCTCGGTGATCAACGAGTAGCGCAGCTGGACCAGCGCCTCCAGCTCCCGGACCACGCCGTCCCCGCCATCAAAAGCTCCCCTTCCCCCCGACCCCCGACGGAGCGCGTACTCCACCATCCGCAGCGGGAACTCCAACTCGAGCGCCTCCACGGGCGTGTTCAGCGTGTTGCTCATGGCGACGTGAACAGCGCTCGGGCCGGGAGCGTCGGGACACGCGCCCTGGCCGCCGGCGATCGTCTCGTAGTACACGACCTCCTCATTTCCCAGCGTGAGGTTGTTCATCGTCCCCTGGCCGAGCGCCCGGCCGAACGCGGCCAGGACGAGGTCGGCCACCCGGGACGAGGTCTCGACGTTGCCTGCGGCCACGGCGGGAAGCGTCCCGTCTGCTCGGCGCCGTGCGGCCAGCAGGCTTCCCGGCGTCGCGACCACCTCAACGGGCCGGTAGGCACCAGCGCTGGCGGGGATGTCGGGGTCGGTCAGGACGCGCAGCGCGAAGTAGCAGGCCGAGCGGGTGACCGCCAAGGGACAGTTGAGGTTCCCCTCGTGCTGGGACGCGCTCCCCGTGAAGTCGAGCACGATCCGGTCGCCCGACACGGTCGCCTCAAGGACGAGCTCCAGGTCGCCCCCGATCGCCTCCAGCACATCTCGGCTCCGGTAGACCCCGTCCGGGATCTCGGTCAGGCACGCCCGGGTCCGGCGCTCGGCGTAGCTGAGGATTTCGTCGAACGCCGCGGCCAGCATCCGGGCACCGACACGGTCATGGAGCTCGATCAGGCGGCGGGCCCCGATCCGGCAGGCCGCCACCTGCGCCCGGAGGTCGGCCCGCCGCTCTTCCGGCTGGCGCATCCGCTCGCTCAGCTCGACGATCGCCGGCTCGTCCAGGACGCGAGGGGAGATCACCACTCCCTCCTCGGCCAGCGTGCGACTGTCGGCCGGCATCGAGCCGGGGAGCTCGCCCCCGACGTCCGCGTGATGGGCCCGATTGGCGACAAACCCGACCAGCCCCCGCGCGGCGAACACCGGGGCGACGACCGTGATGTCGGGGAGATGGGTGCCCCCCTCATACGGATCGTTGAGGACCCACAGCCGGTCGGGTGCGTGCCGCTCGTTCAGCACGGCCCGGACGGCGGCCGGCATCGCCCCCAGGTGCACGGGAATGTGCTCTGCCTGCATCACCATCTCGCCCCGGTCAGAGAAGAGCGCGCTGGACGCGTCCCGGCGCTCCTTGATGTTCGGCGAGTGGGCAGCCCGGATCAGGACCGCGCCCATCTCCTCGCACAGAGCCTGCGTGGCTCCGGCCAGGACCTGGAGCTCAACCGGGTCGATCGCCGTCATTGCTCGGGCTCCAGAGAGATCGTGCCCGTCTCACCCACCGAGCCGGCCCAGCCAGGAGGTACGAAGATGGTCGACTCTGGGAGTTCGACAATCGCCGGCCCGGCTACGGCCGTCCCCGGCTCCGGTGCGCCCCGGAGGACCTCGACGCCCAGCTCGGCGCCGGCGAACACGGCGCTCCGGGTGCTCCGCTCGACCTGGCCGGACCCGGTCTGGCCCCCCAGCCGCACCTCGGCCCCGGCCGTGGCGGCGGCCACCCGGATCGTCACCAGCTGGAGCTCCTGATCGGCGTCGGCGTAGCCGTAGCGCTGTTGATGCTCGGCCTCAAAGGCGTGGCGCAGCTCGTCGGGCGTGGCCGTGGCCGGGGCGGCGATCGGGAGCTCGAACGACTGGCCGCGGTAGCGCAGCTCATAGATCACCTCCACGTCGGCCCCGGGCTCGCCCAACGCCCGCCGAGCGAGCTCGGACAGTTCGGCCACGGTGCCCGAGATCGCCTCTGTCGTCAGCTCCGGGCCGGACAGGAAGACGCTGCGCTGAACGTCGCGGCGTCGCTCGGACACGATCAGCCCGAGCGCGGCCAGGACACCGGAGGCCCGTGGGCAAAGCACCCGACCGATCCCCAGCTCGGCGGCGATCTGGATCGCGTGCAGCGGCCCGGCCCCGCCGAAGGCCAGGAGCGCATACCCGCGGGGGTCGACCCCGCGCCCGACCGTGACCACGCGCAGCGCGCGGACCATCTCAGCCACGGCGACGCGCAGGATCCCCTCGGCACACGCGATCGCCTCCAGGCCAAGCTTCCGGGCCAGCGCGGCGACCGCGCTCTCGGCCGCGCCGGCATCCAGCTGAACCCCGCCGGCCAGCGGCGAGCCGCTGGACAGCCGGCCGAGCACCAGATCGGCGTCGGTCACCGTCGGCTCGGTCCCTCCCCGCCCGTAACACGCGGGCCCTGGGTCCGCGCCCGCCGACCGGGGCCCCACCCTAAGCGCCCCACCGGGGTCCGCCCAGGCGATCGATCCCCCGCCCGCCCCGACAGTGTGGACCGCCAGCATCGGCAGGGCGATCGGCCGGCCGCCGATCTCGCCCGAGCCCTGCTCGGAGACCACCCCGCCCTCCACCAGGCACACGTCGCAGGAGGTGCCGCCCATGTCCAGGCACAGGGCCCGCTCGACGTCCAGCGCGCGGGCCACGAAACCCGCTCCGGCCGCGCCGCCGGCCGGGCCCGAAAGCACCGTCCAGGAAGCGTGGCCGGCCGCCACCGGGGCCTCGATCAGCCCTCCGTTGGACTGCATCACGGCGGGCTCGGGAAGTCCCAGCTCGGCAGCGCGGTCGGTCAGGTGGCGCAGGTACCCGGCCAGCAGGGGCGACAGCCCCGCGTCGACCTCGGTGGTGGCCGCCCGTTCGAACTCGCGGAACGTGCCCACGACGTCGCTGGAGAGCGACACGTGGACGTCCGGCAGCTCGGCGCGCAATGCCTCGGCCAGCAGCTGCTCGTGCTCGGGGTGGCGGTAGGAATGGAGCAGTGTCACGGCCACGGACTCAGCACCGGCATCGCCGATCTGACGAGCCAGGCCGTGCGCGGCCTCGCGGGTCAGCGGGCGCAGCGGTCCCTCCGGGATCATCCGCTCCGGGGCCGGGAACCGGAGTTCCTCGGGCACGAGCGGAGCCGGCCGATCGGCACACAGGCGGTAGAGCTCGGGCCGGTTCTGTCGACCCAGCGCCACCAGGTCCGTGAACCCCTCCGTGGCCACGAACGCCGTGCGCGCCACCGAGCCCTCCAGCAGCGCGTTGGTGGCCACCGTCGTCCCGTGCGAGAACCCTTCGACGTCGTTGGGGTCCGCGCCCGCCGCGGCCAGGGCGGCCCGGACCGCCGCCACGACACCCTGCGACTGGTCGGCCGGGGTGGTGGGCGCCTTGGCCGTGATCAGCCGGTCGCCGAAGACCAGGACGGCGTCGGTGAAGGTTCCGCCCACGTCCACGCCCAGGAGCATGGACGCGTTATATAGCTCGCGGCCGGTGGACCGGCCTCAGGCGGCCAGTCAGGTGGCCGCGGAGAGCCCGGGGCTCAGGCGGCGAGAACCTCGGTGCCGGCGGCGACCATGACCTCGTCGATCTCCACCTCTTCGGTCTCGGCCAGATGCTGATGCGAGGGGCAGTAGCCGTTGTGAGGCAGAGGCATACGCTGACAGGGCGTGCCCTTGCGGGTACTGGCCCGGCATTGCAGCGGGTTCCCGTAGGCGTCGAAGCCGTTCTGGGGCAGACCCCGCAGGAATTCGTCGGCCATCCCGAGGTAGAGCTCGATCACGCGCAGCACGTGGGCCTGCATCGCCATCGGGAAGTACGCCCGGATGTCACAGAAGAGCGTTCGAGCCGGCCGGGCGAAATATCGACGGTCGGTGGCCAGACGCTCGACGGCGGCCTCGCACGACCTCAGAACGCGCTCGTGGTTGGTCCGGCAGGTGATGTTGTGGGGGTCCTCGACGATCTCCTCGGCGAGCTCCCGGTAGATCGCGCGGCTAAACCTATACATGCAGACTTGAGACTCCTTTCCTCCCCTTGTTGCGGAGGACACATGGTGAAAGCCGGGGGAGTATCCCGCCGGCATATGAAGCCCATGAGGCTCTACGTATTAACTGCCGGTTAACCGGAAAACTTCTTCCGGCGGCAAAAAAAGCTCAGACCCACTCTGCGAGGACCGGTTTTCCCGCTCCCGTGACCGTCACGTGGTGCCCGTCCAGGCTCGCTTCCAGGTCCGGGAAATCGCGTCGCTGGTGAGCACCGCGGCTTTCCTCGCGGGTCAGCGCACAGCCGGCGATCAGGCGCACCAACGGATGGTCGTCGCCGCTCAGCCGGCCCAGGCCATCCGCATCGCGCTCGATCCCGGCGTCACGCCACAGGGCCCGGCGGCTCTCGGCTGTCGGCCGCCCGACCGCGCCCGCGCCCGCCGGGCGCTCCGGCTGCTCGTCGGCCGACCCGAGCTCCGCGGCCGCCGCCGAGCGCGCCGCGCGGGCCCCAAACACGAAGCACTCGGTGAGCGAGTTGGAGGCCAGGCGGTTGGCCCCGTGAACCCCGGTGCACGAGCACTCCCCCACGGCGTACAGGCCGGGCAGCGTCGAGCGGGCGTCCAGGTCGGTGGCGATCCCGCCCATCATGTAGTGCGCCGCCGGGGCGACCGGCACCAGCTGGTGCACCGGGTCGATTCCGGCCCGGCGGAGCGCTGCCACCACGTTCGGGAACAGCTCCGGGTCCACCTCACGCATATCGAGGCTCACCGAGGCGTGGCCGGTGACCACCATCTGGCGCTGAATCGCCCGCGCCACCTCGTCGCGCGGCGCGAGCTCGTCCACGAACCGCTCGCCCGACTCATCCAGTAGCCGGGCGCCCTCCCCGCGGATGGCCTCCGTAACCAGGTAGCCATCGGCCCCGTTGGCCGCCGCCACGACGGTCGGGTGAAACTGGACCATCTCCAGGTCGGCCAGCTCGGCTCCGGCGTCGGCGGCCAGCAGGAGACCGCCGCCGACCGCTCCCGGTGGATTGGTCGTCCTGGCCCAGAGCGCCGCCGCCCCTCCCGTGGCCAGTACCGTGGCCGGCGCCCGGATGACCGTCCCGTCCTGGAGCTCGACTCCGGCGCAGTGGCCGCCGGCCACGAGCAGCGAGACCACCCGCTGCCCCTCCACCGCCTCCACGCCGGGATCGGCGGCGGCCACCGTGCTCAGATGCCGGATCAGACGCTGGCCGGTGGCGGCTCCGCCCGCGTGGACGACCCGCCGCGACCGGTGACCTCCCTCCAGGCCGAGGGCGAGATGACCGTCGGGCTCGGTGTCAAACGACATCCCAAGCCCGAGCAGGTCCTCCACCGCCGATGGAGCCTCTCGGCAGAGCACCTCGGCGGCCGCGCGGCGAACCGTGCCTCGGCCGGCGGCGATCGTGTCCTGGAGGTGGCGCTCGGGGGTGTCGTCGGACGCCAGCGCGGCGGCCAGGCCACCCTGGGCCCAGTAGGTGGAGGATTCGGCCAGGGGTGTGGCCGAGACGAGCGTTACCGGAGCACCCTCACGCGACGCCCGGATGGCGGTGTAGAGGCCGGCCGCGCCGGCGCCCACGACGACGACCTGAGTTTGGAGCGTTTTCAATGCCGGTACGGTACCCCCGATGACGAGTGTGTTCCTGGAGCATCCCTCGTCGCTGCAGCATGAGACCGGGCGTCATCCCGAGCAGCCGGCTCGAATCAGCGCCATCCAGCGCGAGTGCAGCGAACGCGGCTGGCTGGGCTTTGAGCGGATCGAGTCTCCGGCCGTGGACCCGGATGTGCTCATGCAGGTGCACACGCGGGCCCACGTGGACACGATCCGGGAGCTGGCGGCCCGCGGCGGCGGCGCGCTGGATCTGGACACGGTCATGAGCGAGGGCTCCTACGAGGCCGCGCTCCACGCCGCCGGCGGTGCGGTCAGGCTGGTCGAGTTGCTGCTGGGCCACGAGGCCCGTTACGGCTTCAGCGCCCACCGCCCGCCCGGTCATCACGCCACCACCGACCGGGCGATGGGCTTCTGCCTGTTCAACAACATCGGCGGTGGCCGCCACGTCCGCCCTGCGCCAGGGCGGCCTCCGGCGGGTGCTGATCCTGGACTGGGACGTCCACCACGGCAACGGCACCAACGACATCTTCCACGCCAGTGATCAGGTCCTGTTCATCTCGATCCACCAGTGGCCGTTCTGGCCGGGGACCGGAGGACCGGACGACCTCGGTTCGGGAGCGGGCCTCGGCCACACGGTCAACCTGCCCGTCCCGGCCGGATCGGGTGACGACGTCTTTTGCTCGCTCGTCGACCACGTCGCGGTGCCATTGGCCGTGGCCTTCCAGCCCGAGCTGGTGCTGATCTCCGCCGGGTACGACGCCCACCAGGAGGACCCTCTGGGCGAGTGCGCCGTGACCGACCGGGGGTTCGAGGCGATGACGCGCTCAGTGGTGAGGACGTGCGCCGCCCTGGATGCGCCGCTCGGCTGCGTGCTGGAGGGGGGCTACGGGCTCGGAGCCCTGGGTAGGTCCGTGGCCGTGACGATGGAGGTGATGGCCGAGGCGGAACGGGGCGGCGGCCTGTCCGACGACGGCCCCGGGGAGCCCGTCCCTCTGGCCCGGCAGGCCCTCGAGCGCCTGCGGCCGTTCTGGCCGGCGCTCGCGACCGACCGCGGCTCGTCTAGGGCCAGACGATGACCGTGACCAGCACGATGATCGCCACGACGGCCAGCACGATCGCGATGCCCAGTCGCCAGTCCGGCGGGGCCTGGATTGCGGTCCTGGCCACGCCGCACTCCAGGCACCACTCCTGATCTGCGGCCATGGCCGCGCCGCAGGATTGGCAGCGTTCGCCCGCGGTCACCGTCGGCTCCGCCGGGGGGGCTGGGTCCGGCGCCGGCGCCGGGTCGGTCAGAGCTGGCGGCCGCACCATGCGCAGAACCGATCGGAGCTTCCATGAACCGTCCCGCACTGAGGGCATGCCCCCCCGATGCCGGCCTCCCGGACCTCGCCCAGCGGCGTGTCCTCCTCCAGCGCGCCCTCGAGCGAGCGCAGTTCGCTGTGGGTCTGGGCGGCCGCGAGGACCTTCTCCTCCACCAGGTCGGGCCGCTGACGGCCGAAGCGGTGCAGCTCGACGATGAACCCACCGATATCGCGGAGTTGGAGCTCGCGCACCTGCCGGAGGTAGCGGGCCCGGCGGCGCATCTGGGTGCGTTCGGCCAGTCGTGGACCCACGTCGGCAGTATAGGTGCGGGCCTGGTGCGCGCCGGACGGTCGCCGCCCGCGTCTCCTGGGCACCGCGGCGCCCCCCCGACCGCCGGGTAGACCGCGCGCTCTGGCACCATCACTCCTCCTATGACCCCGTGTCCTCAGGATCCGATCGGCGTGTTCGACTCGGGAGTGGGCGGACTAACCGTCCTGCACGAGCTGCTCGTCTCCCTGCCGGGCGAGGACTACCAGTACCTCGGCGATACGGCTCGCTTTCCCTACGGCGACCGAACCCGGACAGAGCTGCGGGCCTTTGCCACCGAGATCGCCGAACATCTCGTGCAGCGGGGGGCCAAGCTGCTCGTGATTGCCTGCGGCTCGGCCAGCGCGGCCGCCGTCGAGGCGGTCGAGAGCCACCTCCGAACCCTGGGCCACGACATCGACGTGATCGACGTCCTCCGGCCGGCCGCGCAGCTGGCCGTTGCGACCACGCACAGCGGCCGGATCGGTCTGCTGGCCACCCCCGCCACCGTGACCAGCGGCGCCTACGAGCGGGCGATCGCCGCCGCCGATCCGCACGTCCACCTCGAGAGCGTGGCCTGTCCCGACCTGGCCCCGATCATCCAGTCGGGTTTCCCGTTCGATCAGGCGGTTGTGGACACGGTTCGCCGCTACTGCGCGCCGCTCCGAGATGCCGCGGTGGATACGGTCATCCTCGGGTCGACCCACTACCCACTGTGCGCGCCGATTCTCCAGCGAACGCTGGGGCGCGGCGTCTCGCTGATCGCCTCGGGCACGGGCGTGGCCCGCAGCGTTGAGCGGGCTCTGGCCGCCCGGGACCTGCTCAATCCCGAGTCCGGCGAGGGGTCCTACGGATTCCTGTGCACCGGCGATCCGGACACCTTCGCCGAGCTCGGCACGCGCTTTCTCCAGATGCCGCTGGGCACCGTCCAGTCGGTACGGCTTCATGCCACGATGGCGGCATGAGCATCGAGCGCGCCAGGAGCTATGGACGGACCGCGGAACAGATCCGCCCGACGACGATCGAGCCCGGGTTCGTGCGCACAGCAACTGGCTCGGCGCTGATCTCGATGGGGGAGACCCGGGTGATCTGCACGGCCTCGGTCCAGGACAGCGTTCCTCGCTGGCTGGCCGGCTCCGGGCGCGGCTGGGTGACGGCCGAGTACGGGATGCTCCCGGCCTCAACCGGCGACCGTAAGCAGCGCGACGTCAGCAAGGGCCGCCCCGACGGGCGGACGGTTGAGATCCAGCGCCTGATCGGCCGGTCGCTCCGCGTGGTCGTCGACTTCACAGCCCTGGGAGAGCGCTCGGTGTACGTCGACTGCGATGTGCTCCAGGCCGACGGCGGGACGCGCTGTGCCTCGATCACAGGCGGGATGGTCGCGTTGCGACTGGCCTTCGAGCGGCTCCAGGCCGACGGCCGGCTCGAGCGCTCGCCGCTCACCGGGATGGTGGCGGCCATCTCGTGCGGGATGGTGGGCGGGCAGCCGCTGCTCGACCTGGACTACTCGGAGGACTCCGTCGCCGAGGTGGACGCCAACGTCGTGATGACGGGTGGCGGCGGGCTGGTTGAGGTCCAGGCCACGGCCGAGCGGACGCCCCTGTCCCGCGCCCACCTGGACGATCTCCTGGGGCTTGCCGCCACGGGGATCGCCGATCTGCAGGTGCTCCAGGATGAGGCGGTGGCGGCGGCGGCGGCGTGAGCGCGATGGGGTCCAGGGCCTCTACGCTGGTTCTCGGGACCCGCAACCCGCACAAGGTCAGGGAGATGGCTCGGCTGCTGGCCCCGGCAGGCATCGCCGTGCTGCCGCTTCCGGCCCAGGTGGAGCTCCCGCCGGAGGTGGGGTCCACGTTCTCAGAGAACGCGTTGCCCAAGGCGCGGACCGCGGCGGCGGCCACCGGCCAGCGGTCCATCGCCGACGATTCTGGGATTGAGTCGGCGGCGCTGGGCGGGGCTCCGGGAGTCAGGTCGGCCCGCTACGCCGGGCCGGGGGCGACCGACCAGCAGAACCTGGACCGGTTCGTCCGGGAGGTGCCCGTCGGCGACGCGCTGCGCTACGTGTGCGCGCTCGCCTACGTCGATCCGGAGGCCGGAGCGGAGCGGATCTTCTGCGGCTACTGCGAGGGCCGGATGGCTGCCAGCCCCCGCGGCTCGGGCGGATTCGGCTACGACCCGGTGTTCATCCCGGAGGCCATCGGGGACGCCCGCACGATGGCCGAGCTCTCCGATGAGGAGAAGGACTTGCTCAGCCACCGGGGCGACGCGGCACGCAAGTTCCTGAGCTGGCGGAGCCCGTGAGCGGCTTTCCCAGATCCGGCTCCCGAGTGGGTACGGCGCCCGGATCTCACTCCCGGCTGAGCGGGGGGCCTGGATCCGGGATCAAGCTGAGGGCGGCCAGCCTGTCTGTGGGTTCCAACTCGGCCCTGATCGTGATCAAGGTCATAGCCGGCACGCTCACCGGGTCGGTCGCGATCCTGACCGAGGCCGTGCACTCGAGCATCGACCTGGTGGCCTCCGTGGTGGCGTTGCTCTCGGTGCGCAAGGCGGGTGAGCCCGCCGACGAGAGCCATCGGTACGGGCACGAGAAGGTGGAGAACCTGGCCGCCGCGATCGAGGGGATCCTGATCCTGGTCGGGTCGGCCGTGATCGCCTTCGAGGCGATCCGCCGGCTGCTGGGCCACGGCCACGTCCACACCGTCGGTCTGGGAATCGGCGTCGTGGCCTTCGCGATCGTGGTCAACCTGGTCGTGTCGACCGTGATCTCACGCAACGCCAAGCTGACCGAGTCCCCCGCACTGGAGGGCGACGCCGCCCACCTGCGGACGGACGCCCTGACCTCGGCCGGGGTGCTGGTCGCGCTGGCCCTGTTCAAGCTGACCGGCGCGCAGTGGCTCGACCCCGCAATCGCGCTGGTCGTGGCCGCCTCAATCGTGATCACGGGGGTGCGGCTTCTCAACCGCTCATCCAGGGTGCTGGTCGACGAGGCCCTGCCGGCGGACGAGGTCGCCGCGATCCGCGAGGCGATTGAGGAGTTCGCCGACCGCGGGGTGGTGGGCTACCACGAGCTCCGAACCCGCAGGGCCGGCGCTCGCCGCTACGTGGACCTGCACGTCCAATTCCAGCGGGGCACATCGCTGGAGAGCGCCCACTACACCGCCCACCAGCTCCAGGACACTATCGCCGGGCGCCTGCGCGGCTCAGACGTGCTGATCCACCTGGAGCCCGAGGACCGAGTCAGGCCCGGCGAAGAGCTCGGGCGGCCGGACCATCAGGGGGTTGGATAGTGGGGGCCGGGGTGGTTCGGCCCTCGGCTCGGGCGGTTTGGGCGATTTGTCGCCAAGGTGACGAGTTTCTTCCCAAATCGCCCGTGAACCAGATCCCTCGGGCGTCCTGGGCGATTTGCGCTCAGGAGTGATGCAAATCGCCCAAGTGGCAAACCGCACAAGCATCTGAAGCGAAAGCCCCACAGGCGTAGCGGCGGCCTGGCGGCCTCCAACCCCCCCCAAACCGCCGCCCCAAACCCCTTCAAACCAGATTCACGGCCGCGCACACGGCCACGGCCAGCGTCACGCCGGCGTAGCCGATATAGCCCTGAATCACCAGAACCAGGACGGCGATCAGGCACGCGCCGACCGTGACGAGCCACGAGATGCGAGCCAGGTCCACGCGCTTATTGTGGCCGTGCGCTGGGACGAACGCACGCCGAACGTGCGCCGAACGCACGACAAACGCACGCGGTGCGCACGCCGCACGCACCCCGAGCGCCGCTGGAACCCAGGCCCAACGCCCGACGAGCGGCCATCCAGACCCCGGTCGAGCCCGCAAATTGCGGGTTTCTGAGCCTTGACGCGGTGTTCACGGTCACGCTTCTGTGGAGAGAATGAGCCACAAAGGGCGTGCGGGGTATCTCAGATGTCCGATTGCCCTGTTAGCTTCGAGCCTTCCTACCACCTCGTAAGGAGGAACCAGTGACGAAGTCCGAGTTCGTTGACCAGGTGGCGGACCGCGCCGGTCTCAGCAAGAGGGACGCAGGAGCAGCGGTAGACGCTTTCCTGGACACGATCGAAGGTGCGCTGAGGCGCGGCAGCGAGGTGAGCTTCTCCGGCTTCGGAAAGTTCAGCGTCTCACATCGCAGTGCCCGTGAGGGCCGCAACCCGGCCACCGGCGAGAGGATCCAGATCGCAGCCTCGCGCGTGCCGAAGTTCTCGGCTGGTGCCGGCCTGAAGAAAGCGGTCAAGCAGTAGCACTGCTGTTCGGCGATCGGGTCGCACGCGCGGTCACCGCGCGTGCTTCCCAGTTGGTTCTTGGTCTTGATCCGGATCCGGCCAGCCTCTGGCCGGCCGCGATCGAGTCCCTGAACGCCGCCCCGACGACATCTGGAAGAAGCCTCAACTCACCCGGAGAGTGGGCCGCGCGTGCCGTGGCGGCGCACTGCCGACTCGTGATCGAGGCCGCTGGAGAGCACTGCGTGGCCATCAAGCCTCAGTTGGCCTGCTTCGAGCGGCTGGGAGCCCCGGGTTGGGAGGCGCTGGCCAGCGTCGTCGCCGCGGCCCGGGAGCACGGGTTGCTGGTCCTGGCCGACGGGAAACGGGGCGACATCGACGTGTCAGCCGCGGCGTACGCCCAGGCGTTCTTTGGCGCCACCCCGACGCCGGTCGGACCCGTGACCGGCCTCGGGGTTGACGCTCTCACGGTCAACCCGCTGATGGGGCGCGACTCGCTGGCCCCGTTCGTGGCCGCCGCCCGGGCGGCGGAGGGCGGGTTGTTCGTCCTGGTTCGAACCTCCAACCCCGGGGCCACCGACGTCCAGGACCAGGCGCTGGCCAGCGGGGGCACCGTGGCCGAGGCCTTGGCCCGGATCGTCCGTGAGCTCGGGGCCGACGGGGTGGGAAGCTCCGGACTGTCCGACGTGGGCGCGGTGGTCGGCGCGACCGCGCCCGACCGCCTGGCCGCGCTGCGCGAGCTGATGCCCCAGAGCATCTTCCTGCTGCCCGGGGTGGGGGCCCAGGGAGGGAAGATCGACTCGCTGCGTGAGGCCTTCGCTCCCGGTCCTGCCGCCGGGCTGATCACGGTTTCGCGCGGAATTGTCGCCGCCCATCAGCGGGTGGGCGGACAGCCGGCGCCGGCGGCCCGGGCCGAGGCCGAGCGGCTCCGCGCGGAGGCCTGGTCGCTGGCCGGTTGATTGAAGCGAGCAGCCCAGACCTTCAGCATCGCCCCCGGCTGCCGATTGAGGCTGTATTACGGCTGCACACGACGGCTTTCGCTTCTCGGGGGACCCGCGGTATGATCGCCCCGCAATGGCGGCTAGGAGACCTAGTCGGTACCTGGCGCCGATTGCGCTCTTGGCGGCGGCAGCGGCGATCGCACTGGTGGTCAAGGACCACACGAACGCGCACACCCACGCGTCGACGACCAATACGAGCACCGGCTCGCTCATCCAGTCGACCCGGCAGGTCCAGCACCAGTCGCACCACCGCCCGCCCCACTTCTACACCGTCAGGGCGGGCGACACGCTGTCCGGCATCTCGCAGAAAACGGGCGTTTCGATCTCGACCATCCAGCGCCTGAACCGCGGACTCAATCCCTCCGCGCTCCAGACCGGGCAGCGGTTGCGATTGCGACGGTGAGCGCCGGAGCGTCCGGACCGGGCCGGCGGTTCGCCGGTCCGAGCGCGCTACCTTCTCTGTCAGATCCCGTCGGCCGGATGTTGGAGGTGCTAGCGCTCCCGAGCATCGGGCGCGAGGATTCGCGGCCAGCATGATCATCACCGTCACGCTCAACCCGGCGCTCGACAAGACGCTCGAGGTGCCGAACTTCACCCAGGGCCGCCGGCACCGAAGCGTCGAGCAGGTCACGTTGCCCGGGGGCAAGGGGATCAACGTGGCCCGCGTGATCAAGCGGCTGGGCCAGCCCGTGATCGCCACCGGCCTGGCCGGCGGGGCCACCGGGACCCGGATCATCGAGGCCCTCAACGACGAGGCGATCCTCAACTCCTTCGTCCGGATCCGTGATGACTCGCGCACGAACACGGCCGTGCTGGATCCGACCACCGGCTCGCAGACCGAGATCAACGAGCGCGGGCCGGCGGTGTCGGCCGCCGAGCTCGACATGTTCCAGGAGAAGCTCCTCTACCTGGCCCAGGGAGCGAGCATGTGCATCTTCGCCGGCAGCCTGCCCCGGGGGATCGAGCCCGACACGTACGCCGAGCTGATCCGGGCGGTCAAGCGCCTCGGGGTGACCACGATCGTCGACACGGAGGGCGAGCCCCTGCGCCTGGCCGTCCGGGCCGAGCCCGACCTGGTCACGCCGAACGAGCTCGAGGCCGAGGAGCTGGTGGGGCAGGAGTTCAACGACGTCGCCGACCGGGCCCAGGCCGTGATCGAGATGACCCGGCTCGGCGCGGCCGAGGCGATCATGACCGTGCGCGACGGCTGCTACGCCCACGTCACCGATGAGGAGCCCACTCTGTACCGGGTCTCGGTTGAGGAGGTCGAGGCCACCTCGCGGATCGGGTCCGGAGACGCCTTCCTGGCCGGCTACGTGGCGGCCCGCTATTCGGGCCGCTCGCCCGTCGACTGTCTGCGCCACGGCGTGGCCTGCGGCGCCGAGTCGATCCAGCACTTCGGCGCCGGAGTGGTCGATCCGGCCCAGGTGGGGCGGCTGTTCTCCGAGGTCAAGGCCGAGCGCCTCGAGGTCCAGGCGGAGGTCCGCTGAGCTCAGATTTGCCGAGATTGCGCAGTCGGCCCCTCGGCACATCCGTGCTCTCTTCTACGATTGAGCGATGGAAGTTGAAATCGGCCGCGGAAAGAAGGCTCGGAGGGCCTACGGCTTCGACGAGATCGCGATCGTCCCCTCCCGCCGCACCCGCGACCCCGACGACGTAGACATCAGCTGGACGCTCGGCCCGTACCGCTTTGAGCTCCCGCTGCTGGCCGCCGCGCTGGACGGCGTCGTCTCGCCCGCCACGGCGGGGATCATGGGCAAGCTCGGCGGACTCGGCGTGCTCAACCTGGAGGGAATCTTCTGCCGCTACGAGGATGCCGACGCGGAGCTCGAGCGGATCGCCACCTTCTCCCGGGACATCTCCACCCGGGAGATGCAGGACATCTACCGGGAGCCGGTCAAGCCCGAGCTGATCGCCCAGCGGATCAGTGAGATCAAGGAGCAGGGCGTCGTGGCGGCCGCGTCGCTGACGCCCCAGAAGGTGCGCAAGTACTACGACGTGGCGCTGGAGGCCGGCCTCGACGTCCTGGTCATCCAGGGCACGGTCGTCTCGGCCGAGCACGTCTCGCTGGACGAGACCCGGCCACCGCTGAACCTGAAGGAGTTCATCCGGGAGGTCGACGTCCCGGTCGTGGTTGGCGGCTGCGCCTCCTACCACACGGGCCTGCACCTGATGCGCACCGGCGCCGCCGGCGTCCTGGTGGGCGTCGGTCCGGGCGCGATCTGCACCACCCGGGGCGTGCTGGGCGTGGGAGTGCCCCAGGCCACGGCGATCGCCGACGTGGCCGCGGCCCGCTCCCAGCACATGCTGGAGACCGGCGAATACATCAAGGTGATCGCCGACGGCGGCATGCGCAACGGCGGCGACATCGCCAAGGCGATCGCCTGCGGCGGTGACGCGGTGATGCTCGGATCGGCACTGGCCCGGGCCTATGAGGCCCCCGGCCGGGGCTTCAACTGGGGCATGGCCACCTTCCACCCCTCGCTGCCCCGGGGAACCCGCGTGGCCACCACCCAGAACGGGACCCTGGAGGAGATCATCAAGGGCCCCGCCCGGGAAAACGACGGCACGTTCAATCTGATGGGCGCCCTACGGACCTCGATGGCCACGTGTGGCTACCGGGACATCGCCGAGTTCAACCGGGCCGAGCTGGCCGTGGCGCCGGCGCTCCAGACCGAGGGCAAGCAGCTCCAGCGCGACCAGGGCGTGGGGATGGGCGCGCGGGGCCACGCCGCCACGGTAGGTGTCGATTAGGACTCCTCCAGTGGAAGGCCGCGGTGCATGCACCGCGGCCCCGCGGGCGCATGCGCCCGCGGCGGGGGGCCGCATGCGGCCCCCCGAACAGCAACAAGAGGTGGTCGTGCTCGACTACGGCGGTCAGTACTCCCAGCTGATCGCCCGCCGCGTCCGGGAGTGCGGCGTCTTCTCGGAGCTGCTCCCCCACCACGTGGGCGCGGCCGAGGTCCGCCGACGCCAGCCCCGCGGGGTGATCCTGTCGGGCGGCCCGGCCTCCGTGTACGCCGACGGAGCGCCTCCGCTGGACCGTGAGCTGCTGGAGGTCGGCATTCCGGTGCTGGGCATCTGCTACGGGATGCAGCTCCTGGCCCGGGAGCTGGGCGGCCAGGTGCAGGGGGCCGAGGTGGGCGAGTTCGGTCGCTCCGAGCTCTCGGTCCACGAGCACGGCCGGCTGCTCGCTGGCACCCCCGACGAGCAGACGTGCTGGATGTCCCACCGCGACACGGTTTTCTCCGCGCCCCCCGGATTCACGCCGCTGGCCTCCTCGACCGCCTCGCCGGTGGCTGCGTTTGAGTCCTCCGAGCGCGGTGTGTACGGGATCCAGTTCCATCCCGAGGTCGTCCACACCCCCTATGGGCCGCAGGTGTTGACGAACTTCCTCCACGACGTCTGCGGGTGCGAGCTCGACTGGAGCCCGGCCTCGGTGATCGATGAGCAGATCGCCCGGATCCGGGCCCAGGTGGGCGATGGCCGAGCGATCTGCGGGCTGTCCGGCGGAGTCGATTCGAGCGTGGCCGCGCTGCTGGTGCACCGGGCGATCGGCGACCGGCTGACGTGCGTGTTCGTGGACCACGGCCTGATGCGCAAGAACGAGGGCCAGCAGGTGATCGCCGCCTTCAGGGACCACTTCCACGTCCCGCTGGTGGCCGTCGACGCGGAGGAGCGGTTCCTGGGCCGGCTGAAGGGGGTGTCCGATCCCGAGGAGAAGCGCAAGCGCATCGGGGCCGAGTTCATCCGCGTGTTTGAGGAGGAGGCCCGCCGGCTCCAGGCCGACCAGGATGAGGTCAGGTTCCTGGTCCAGGGCACGCTGTACTCGGATGTGATCGAGTCCGGCGGGGGCACGGGCGCGGCCACGATCAAGTCGCACCACAACGTCGGCGGGCTTCCCGACGACCTTCGGTTCGAGCTGGTTGAGCCGCTCCGCACCCTGTTCAAGGACGAGGTCCGGGCGGTGGGCGCCGAGCTCGGGCTGCCCGAGAAGCTCGTCTGGCGCCAGCCCTTCCCGGGACCCGGCCTGGCCATCCGGGTGGTCGGCGGCGAGGCCACCCGCGAGCGCCTCGACGTGCTCAGGGAGGCCGACGCGATTCTTCAGGAGGAGATCCGCCGGGCCGGCCTGTACCGGGAGCTGTGGCAGTCATTCTGCGTGCTGCCGGATATCCGCACGGTCGGCGTCCAGGGCGACGCCCGGACGTACGGCAACGTGATCGTGATCAGGGCCGTGACCAGCGACGACGCGATGACGGCCGACTGGGCCCGGCTTCCCTACGACCTGCTGGAGCGGATCGCCTCGCGGATGATCAACGAGATCCGGCCCGTGGGCCGAGTCGTGCTGGACATCACCTCAAAGCCGCCCGGCACGATCGAGTGGGAGTGACGGAGCGGCCCTGACGGCGCTCAGCTCGGACGCGATGTCGTGCGAGTACACGGCGACGGTCAGGGTGCCGATCCGTGTGATGATCTCAGGTCGCCCCACCAGGTCAGCGGTCGCCGCGGCGACAGGCGGCGCCTGACCCAAGATCAGCATCGACCGAGTTCCCGGGCGGGGTGTGTACCAGCTCTGGATCTCCGCACCCAGCCAGGGACATATGCCGAAGTCCCCGCAATCCAGGCCGATCGGATAGATCTGGAGCCTGAAGTCCGTCAGCCAGGTCAGATCGGGCGCCTGCCAGTAGCTCGCGTAGCCGTAGCGGACGTCGTGAGCCCGGGCGAACGCGAGCACCCGCTGGGCGATCGGGGCGGTCGGATACGCGCCGTATTCGACGAACGGTCGGCGGGCGAGCTGAACGATCGAGCTGGCCGCGAACACGCACACCGCGCCCACGAGGCCCCACCTCCACGTCCGGCCGCGCCGGGCCAGGAGCGGAAGCAGCGCCATGATTGCGACGTAACCGGCGAGCAAGTATCGGGCGCTGATCACGTTGTCCTTGGGGACACCGGTCACGACGAAGGCGATGCTCTGGACGATCAGCGAGGTCAGCCAGAAGCCGACGTATCCGATCGTGGCCGTCGAAACCCGGCTCGCCCCCGGCCGGGTCTGGCTGCGAACCGTCAACCGCACCCCCTCGACGAACCCGGCCAGCAGGGCGGCCAGGATGAAGACCCCGCTGAGCAGCGTCATGAAGCCGGTCAGGTTCGGGGACATCCGGAAGAAGAACCCCCCTCCGGGGACCGTGAAGCCCTGGAACAGCGTCCCGAGATGCGCAATGATGCCCGCGACGGAGGCCAGCAGCGGGTAGCTGAAGGGGCTCGCGCCGACCCCGTCGGCGCGCATCACAGAAGCCAACGCGGCGCCTCCGAGCAGCGCGACGAGCGCCGTGGCCAGCGCGAATGCGCCCAGGGTCCACCGGGCTCGACCGGTGCTCCGGCGCGCCATCAGCGCCGTCGCCAGCCCCATCGGCACCAGCGCCCACTCCAGGAACAGGGGATCGGAGGCCGCCGCGGGCACGCTGATCAGACCGAGCCCGCCGGCCAGCAACGT
Organism: uncultured Solirubrobacterales bacterium; assembly: GCA_963705785.1. GTDB lineage: Bacteria > Actinomycetota > Thermoleophilia > Solirubrobacterales > Solirubrobacteraceae > Palsa-465. Next base: position 139,081 of record CAVPKV010000035.1, read on the forward strand.
CAATCGGGGCCAGGAGATCCGCTGCGCCCGGGGCGCCAGCCAGACCAGCGCCGCGCCGATCACGATCGTGTGGAGGACCGTGAGCCCGTGCCAGTTCAGGGAGAAGAACGCGAACTGGCCAAAGCTGCCCAGACAGACAACGGCCGAAGCAGTCAGGAGGGCGGCGAATCGGCCGAGCGTGCGCCAGGCTGTCCAGGCCAGGAGGCCGAAGCCCACGAGCGTCCAGAGCATCGGCGCCACCTGCCACAGACCGCGGTAGAAGGGCAGCCCCGCCGTGGCTCGGAGGAACAGGTATTCCTCGTAGTAGGCGTGGTGGCCGAGGAGGATGTGGGTTCCCTGGGGCGCCTGGGCGGCCAGCTTGCCCAGGACAGGCGCGATGACGGTGTCGCCGTAGGTGTTGATCCCCGAAATGACCGCGTTGAAATCGGTCAGCAGCAGGATCAGGTACCCGACCGCGAGGAAGGCCGGCAGGCCCAGCAGCAGGCTGCGCCCCGGCCCCAGGCGCGAAACAAATCGCCCCGGCGTCGGTCGTGATGTGTGCGCGACCCTGAGGGTGGCCTGGTTCTCTCCGACAGCCATTTACGTGCTCCGCCCGCCCGTGCGGCGGAGCATGGAAGCTACCCGGGTCGGCGGCCGGTGTATCCAGTCCGCGCGATGAGAAAGCCGAGGCGCCCGCCCTCAGGCTGGGAGAGGGCGAGCGCCGTCGACTTATCCTCCCTCAGGAGGTTGAGCTAGGCAGTGCCGCACTTCTTGCCCTTGCCAGCACCCTTCTTCTCGCCCTTGGTGCTGCCGTTGTGCTTGCCCGAGTGCTTGTGCGTGGGGCAGGCCTTGGTCGAGTGCGGATGACCGCCCGAATCGGCCAGCGTCGCGGCCGGAGCGGCGAGCGCGAGAGCGGCCACAACTGTGGCCACGCGCACGGCGACTCGCTTGTACATACAGACGCCTCCTTGTGATTGGGACCGACTCTCCGTCAACGCCCGGCGGGCGGATAAGTCAGGGCCAACTTCGGGCCGAGTTGCAGTTCCGCCGCTTCAGTCGGACCTAGGCGCCCGGCACGCATGACGTCCCGCCTCGGCGGGTAGCACTGGCCTGGTTCACGGACGCATCAGAGGGAGGTTGGTGAGATGGCCACAGGGACGGCAGAGCTCGGGACGATTCAGACCGACATCCCGGCCCGGCTGGACCGGCTGCCCTGGTCGCGCTGGCACTGGCGCATCCTGGTCGGGCTGGGGACCGTGTGGATCCTGGACGGCCTGGAGGTCACGATCGTGGGCTCGATCGCCGGCGCGATCTCGGCCAAGGGGAGCGGGATCCACATCTCCTCGGCGGACATCGCCGGCTGGGCGGCGTCGCTGTACGTGGCCGGGGCGTGCGTGGGCGCGCTCGTGTTCGGCCGGCTGACGGACATCTTCGGCCGCAAGCGGCTGTTCATGGTCACTCTGGGGGTCTATCTGGTGGCCACGATCGCGACCGCGTTCTCCTGGACCCCGATCTTCTTCTTCGCCTGCCGGTTCGTCACCGGGATGGGTATCGGCGGCGAGTACAGCGCCATCAACTCGGCCATCGACGAGCTGATCCCCGCCCGGCACCGGGGGCGGATCGACATCATCATCAACGGCACCTACTGGCTGGGCGCGGCCGCCGGGGCGCTGCTGTCGGTGGCCGCCCTGCACATCTTCTCGCCGCTGCTGGACTGGCGGGTGTGCTTCGCTCTGGGCTTCGTCCTGGGCATCGCCATCCTGATCGTCCGCCGCCACGTTCCGGAGAGCCCCCGGTGGCTGTTCATCCACGGCCGCGAGAAGGAGGCCGAGGAGGTGGTCCGGGACATCGAACGCCAGGTCACCGAGGACACCGGAGCCGAGCTCGAGGAGCCCGACGAGACGATCACGATCCGGCAGCGCCGGTCCATCCCGCTGTGGGAGATCGCCCGGGCGATCGTCGCCCGGTACCCCAAGCGGACGGTCCTGGGCCTGGCCCTGTTCATCGGCCAGGCCTTCCTCTACAACGCGATCCTGTTCGGCTACGCCACCTTGCTGAGCACCTTCTTCGGTGTCTCCACGGCGAACGCCCCGTACTACCTCGTGGCCTTTGCCGTTGGCAACCTACTCGGGCCGATCGTCCTGGGGCGGCTGTTCGACACGGTCGGGCGCAAGCCGATGATCGCCGGGACGTACATCTTGTCCGGCGTCCTGCTCCTGATCACCGCCTATCTGTTCGATCAGCACCAGCTCACCGCGTCGTCGCTGACGATCTGCTGGTCGGTGGTGTTCTTCTTCGCCTCGGCCGGGGTGAGCGCGGCCTACCTGACCGTAAGCGAGATCTTCCCCATGGAGACCCGGGCCCTGGCCATCGCCCTGTTCTACGCGGTGGGCACCGGCATCGGAGGCATCATCGGCCCGCAGCTGTTCGGGCGTCTGATCCCGACGGGTAAGACCTCAGACGTGTTCGTGGCGCTGGCCGTCGGCTCGGGCCTGATGATCCTGGGCGGCCTGGCTGAGATCGCTTTTGGCGTCAAGGCGGAGAGGCGTCGGCTGGAGGGGATCGCCAAGCCGCTCACGGCGATCGACTCGGCGATCCGTACGGGCCGGGAGCGGATCGACAAGCACCGTCCCGGGGCCGTGCCGGCGCGGGCCAGCTGAGCTGGCCCCCTATTCGCGGGCCAGCTGAGATGGGTCCTACTGCACCGGTGGCAGCGTGGCGATGATCGCCTGGGCGTAGCGACCAAGCCCGGGCGGAAGGGTGCGGCGCGGGAACCATTCGGCCGTGACCAACTCCCCCCGGTCGATAGTCAGCCGGGGCGCCCGGAGCTCGGCGCTGAAGCAGTGGACGTGGTCGTCGCGATGTTCGCTGTGCACCACGATCTCGCCCAGGTGGGCGAAGTCGTGGATGGCGACCCCCAGCTCCTCGTTCATCTCCCGCCGGGCCGCGGCCTCGGGGGCCTCGCCCGGCCGGATCGAGCCGCCGGGGAGGTCCCAGCCGCGAGGGCCATAGCTGTGGCGCACGAGCAGTATCCGGTCGCCGTCGGTGAGCACGCACTTGACGCCGTTCGTGCCCGGGCGCCTGAAGAACCAGTACAGCCGAAGCCCCGTGTACGCCCAGCGGTAGCCGAGCCGCCGGACGGGAACGGGCAGCTCCGCTGCCAGACGCCCGAGGGGGGAGGGGAGCTCCACGCCGCCAGCGTACGCACCGGATCGGCTGGCGGCCGTCGCAGGGGCGCCGTTCGGGGCGGCGGGGGCGGGCGACCGTCGCGGGTGCGCCGTTCGCCTCCGCGGACGCGAGGTGCGCCGATCGCCTCCGCGGACGCGAGGTGCGCCGATCGCTCCGGCGGACGCGAGGTGCGCCGATCGCCCCACGGACGCGAGGTGCGCCGTTCGCCTCGGCGGACGCGAGGTGCGCCGATCGCCCCACGGACGCGAACTTTGGCGATTTCTGTCCACCCCTCGGACACTCAGCGCCAAAGTTGGCCCGGCACCGGGTCGTCGCGTATACGTGTTGGCAAATACGCCCTATCATTGGCCGAAGTCGCGCTCCGGGCGCGATTTCTTCATGCCATGAAGACCTACACAGCCACACCCGTAGATCGACAGCGCGACTGGTTCGTCGTCGACGCCGCCGGGCTCACGCTCGGGCGTCTGGCCACGCAGATCGCCGACACGCTGCGGGGCAAGCGCAAGCCCACGTACACGCCGCACGTGGACACGGGCGACTTCGTGGTCGTGGTGAACGCCGAGAAGATCTCGGTGACCGGGAATAAGCGACGTGACAAGCGCTATTACCGCCATTCGGGCTATCCGGGTGGGCTGAAGTCCCGCTCTCTGGAGGAGATGCTGAGCCGCCGCCCCGAGGAGGTCATCCGGATCGCGGTCAAGGGCATGCTCCCCCGCAACCGCCTCGCCCGCAAGCAACTGACCAAGCTGAAGGTGTACGCCGGGCCGGACCACCCGCACACCGCCCAGCAGCCGAAACCGATGGAGATTGAGACTTGAGCGACGAAGAGACCCCCGACGTCACCCCCGACGAGCCCGAGGCCGCCGACACCACTCCCCCCGAGGAGCCGGCTGAGACGCCGGCCGAGGAGCCGGCTGACGCCCCCGCCGAGGAGCCCGTAGCGGAGCCGGTCGCTGAGGAGGCGGCGGCTGAGGCCGTCCAGGCCGAGGAGGCGCCAGCGGAGGAGGAGCCAGCTCCGGCCGCTGAGGAGGCGCCCGCTGAGGCTGAGGAGGCGCCCGCAGCCGAGGACGCGCCAGCTGAGCCCGCCGAGGCTGAGGAGGCGCCCGCAGCCGAGGACGCGCCCGCCGAGGCCCCCGTCGCTGAGGAGGCTCCCGCTGAGGAGGCTCCCGCAGTCGAGGAGCCCGCCCCGGCCGACCCCCCCGCCGCCGAGGCTCCCGAGCAGCCAGCCGCCGAGACCCCCGCCGCGCTCGCCCCGCCGGCCCCCACAGCCGCGGAGGGCGAGGCCGAGGAGCTGCCTGAAACTCCCCGCCTGAAGCCCGAGATCCCCGGGCTCGAGCTTGAGCCGGACATCATTTCCGACGGCGACCAGTACCTGGACGCCGAGGCCCAGGCGGCCGCCGAGGCCGAGGCTGAGGCGGCGGCGGCTCGGGCCCAGGCCGAGGCCGAGGACGAGCAGTCCCGACTGATCGCCGATGCCGCCATCGACCTGGCCGCCGGCGCGCGTTATACGGCGACCGGCAAGCGCAAGACGGCGGTGGCCAGGGTGATCCTCCGGCCCGGGGCTGGCGAATACTCCATCAACGGCAAGCCGTTGGACGCATTCTTCCCGCGCGAGACGCTCCAGCGGATGATCCGCCAGCCGCTAGAGACGGTGGGGTATGAGGCCCGGATGGATGTCGTGGCCCGGATGCACGGAGGCGGGGTGTCCTCCCAGGCCGGGGCGCTGCGCCACGGCATCTCGCGGGCGCTGATCGTGGCCGACCCCAACCTCCGGGGCGAGCTCAAACGCCGCGGCTTCCTGACCCGTGACCCGCGGGTCAAGGAGCGCAAGAAGGCCGGCCTCAAGAAGGCCCGCAAACGGCCGCAGTTCTCCAAGCGCTGAGCGCCCGTCCGAGTGGACCTCCCGGAAACGTTCGCCCTGTTTGACGGCTGCAAACCGTCGGCTGGCTGTGTCCTCGGAGTCTCGCGTAGCGCTGCTACGCGTCGACTCCTGCGTCCGTGCCATCCTCGGTTTTCGCTCGTCAAACCGGTCAAACGTTTCCCGTCGGCCCACTAGGATGGCCCGCCATCTCTTCGGCACGGACGGGGTCCGTGGCCGCGCCGGCCATTTCCTGACAGCCGAGCTGGCCCTGGCTCTGGCGCGCGCCGCCGTGGCCCGGATGCCTGGCCCCGGGGCCCAGGTTCTGATCATCCGCGACACCCGCGAGTCGGGTGAGATGCTGGAGGCGGCGATCGCCGCCGGCGTCACATCCGCGGGCGGCGACGCCCTGCTGGGCGGAGTCCTGCCGACCCCCGCAGCGCCCTTGCTGCTCCGCCGACACGGCCTGGATCTGGCGGCGGTCATCTCGGCCTCCCACAACCCGTATGAGGACAACGGCATCAAGCTGTTCGGATCCGACGGCTTCAAGCTCGACGACGACACCGAGCACGAGATCGAGGCCGCCATCAACGAGCCTCCCTCGCCGCCGGCCCGCGTGGGCCGGACGCGGGCTCTGCACGGGGCGCTCGAGGACTACCTGCGGGAGCTCCATGTCCGCTTCCAGGGTCTGGATCTGAGCGCCATGCGGGTGCTCCTGGACTGCGCCAACGGGGCGACGTACCGGGCCGCGCCGGAGATCTTTCGCCGCCTGGGGGCCCACGTCGATGTGCTGGCCGACCAGCCGGATGGCCGGAATATCAACGACGGCTGCGGATCGACCCACCTGGACCTCGTGACCGGGCAGATGGCCGAGGGTGGGTATGACGTTGGCTTCGCCTTCGACGGTGACGGCGACCGGGTGCTGGCGATTGATCGCTCCGGCGCCGTCGTGGACGGAGACGAGCTGATCGCGCTGGCGGCCGCCGCGCTCCATGAGCAGGGGCGGCTGGCCGGGAAGGGAGTCGTGGTCACCGTGATGACCAACTACGGCTTTCACCGGGCGATGGAGGAGGCCGGAATTGAGGTCGCCACCACGGCCGTGGGCGACCGCTACGTGCTGGACGAGCTCCGCCAGCGCGGGTGGGGGCTGGGGGGAGAGCAGTCAGGCCACATCATCGAGCTCGGCTTCGGCCCCTCGGGCGACGGGATCGCCAGCGCGCTGCTGGCCCTGGAGGCACTGGGGGGCCGCGACCTCAGCGAACGCGGTGCGATGGACAAGCTGCCGCAACGATTGGTCAACGTGCGGGCCCCCGACCGCCCGGCGCTGGAGGCGACGCTGGGGAGCCCCGCCGTGGTGGAGGCGATCGAGCGGGAGCAGCAGGCGCTCGTCGGCCGCGGCCGGGTGCTGGTCCGGAGCTCGGGCACCGAGCCGCTGATCCGCGTGATGGTCGAGGCCCCGAGCGCAGAGGAGACCGACGAGGTGTGTGGGCGACTGGCGCGGGTGGTCGAGCAGGCCCTGGCCGGCTGAGCGCCGCGGGCGGCCCCAGCGGCCGTCCCCCTGGGCGTGCCGGCCCAGCGCCCGCCGCCCAGCCCTCTAACATCAGGAATTCGTTCTCCAGCCAGGTCAATGGCGGGAACGCGGGCCGCCGGTGCGGTTCGACACGGCAGTCGGAGTCAAAGGACAACGAGACGCATGTGCGGAATCATCGGGTATGTAGGCCCGCGCGAGGTCAGGCCGCTCCTGCTGGAGGGGCTGGAGAAGCTCGAGTACCGCGGCTATGACAGCGCCGGGGTCTCGGTCCTGGAGGGGGACCGGATCGACGCGGTGCGCGCGGTCGGGAACCTGAGCGCCCTGCGCAGCGCGGTTGAGGCCGGGCCCGCCCGCGCCCCCGTGGCCGTGGCCGAGCGGCCCCGGCCTGAGACCGGGATCGGTCACACACGCTGGGCCACCCACGGACAGGTCAACGAGGAGAACGCCCACCCCCACTTCGACACCGCCGACCGCGTGCACGTCGTGGTCAACGGGATCGTCGAGAACTACATCGCCCTCAAGTACCGGCTGATTGACGAGGGAGCCGTGTTCACCTCGGAGACGGACGCCGAGGTGATCGCCCACCTGATCGCCCATCACTACGAGGGTGACCTGGTCGAGGCCGTGCGGGTGGCCTATGGCGAGCTCCGCGGTCACTACGCGTTCGTGGCGATGAGCGCAGAGCACCCGGGGCTGCTCGTCGGGGCCCGCCGTGAGTGCCCGCTGATCGTCGGCCGAGGCGAGGGCGAGCAGTTCGTCGCCTCCGCGATTCCGGCCTTCCTGCGCCACACGCGCCAGGTCCAGTACATGGGCGATGACGAACTGGTCGTGCTTCGGCCCGATGGAGTGGAGTTCCTGACCCCGAGCGGCGAGGCGCTGCCGCGCGACGTGGTCGAGATCGATTGGGATGCCCAGACGGCCGAGAAGCAGGGGTTTGAGACGTTCATGCTCAAGGAGATCTACGAGCAGGCGGACGCCGTGGCCGAGACGATCGGCGAGCGGGCTGCCCGGGGCATCGGCATCGACCTCGGCGACCTGGGCGCGATCGACGACGAGCTCCTGACCACGCTCAGACGGATCGTGATCGTCGCCTGCGGAACCTCCTACCACGCCGGGCTGATCGGCCGGTACGCGATCGAGGAGTGGTCGCGCGTCCCCGTGGAGGTTGAGATCGCCTCCGAGTACCGCTACCGCAACCCCGTGGTCGGGCCGGGTGACCTGGTCATCGGTGTCTCCCAGTCGGGGGAGACCGCCGACACCCTGGCGGCGATGAGAACCGCCCGGCAGCGCGGGGCCAGCGTCCTGGCCCTGACCAACATCATGGGATCGCAGGCCACGCGCGAGGCCGATGGCGTTCTGTACACGCGGGCCGGCCTGGAGATCGGCGTTGCGGCCACGAAGTCGTTCGTCACCCAGGTCACGGCCCTGTACCTGCTGGCCCTGCGACTCGCCGAGCTGCGCGGGACGATGGAGCCGGCGGTTCTCAAAGAGACGATCAGCGAGGTCAAGCGTCTCCCGCACCGGATGAGCGACCTGTTCGAGCGTGACCTGGGCGACATCGAGCGGATCGCCCGCGAGCTTCACCAGGCGGACTTCTTCCTGTACATCGGCCGGCAGGCCGGGCTTCCGGCGGCGCTCGAGGGTGCGCTGAAGCTCAAGGAGATCTCCTACATCGCCACCGACGCCTACGCGGCCGGGGAGATGAAGCACGGTCCGATCGCCCTGCTGGACGAGAGCACGCCGGTCGTCGTCGTGGCCACCGACTCGCCCGTGCTGGACAAGGTCATCTCCAACGTCCAGGAGGTCCGGGCGCGGGGCGCGCGGGTGATCGCCGTGGCCAGCGAGGGCAACGAGGACATCGCCCAGCACGTCCACGAGGTGATCAGGGTGCCGCAGACGCACTGGCTGGTGGCGCCGCTGCTGGCCGTGATCCCGCTCCAACTGCTGGCCTACAGGATCGCGCGTCTCCGCGGGCTGAACGTGGATCAACCGCGCAACCTGGCCAAGACGGTCACCGTCGAGTAGCGATGGACGGGGAGGCCGTGGGAGTCGGCATCGACCTGCTGGAGATCGCCCGTCTGGAGCGAGCGCTCGAGCGCCGGCCGCGGCTGGCCGAGCGACTGTTCACCGAGGCCGAGCGGGTCTACGCCGCCTCTCGGGCCCGGCCGGGCCAGCACCTGGCCGCTCGGTTCTGCGCCAAGGAGTCGGTGGCCAAGGCGCTGGGGCTCGAAGCCTGGAGCTTCCGCGACATCGAGGTGGTGGACACCACGGCGGCGCCCGAGGTGCGCCTGCACGGATCCGCGGCCGAGCGGGCCGAGGCCCTGGGAGTGCGCCTGATGCTGTCGATGACGCACTCGCGCGGGGATGCGGCCGCGGTCGCCATCGCCGCTCGGGCTTAGCGGTCGCCCACCCACTCGCCAGATACGCTCCGAGCGTGACGCTCCCGACCTGGCTGGACCCCCTCCCGGACGCTGCCCAGCAGCGAGCGCTGGACGAGTGGGCTATCGCTGAGCGAGGCATCGCGGGCATCGATTTGATGGAGCGAGCCGGGGAAGGGCTGGCCGACGTCGTCCTGCGACTGGCGCCCCGGGGGCGAGTGGCGATCGTGTGCGGAAAGGGCAACAACGGCGGTGACGGCTTCGTCTGCGCCCGACATCTGCGCCAGAACGGGCTCGAGGTTGACGTGCTGCTGTTGGCCGACCCCGACGAACTTCGGGGCGACGCCCGAATCAGCTACGACGCTCTCGGCGGGGCCGAGTCCCGGGCGTTCACGGCCCAGGATCTGGCCGGGGCCGGGCTGATCGTCGATGCGATCCTGGGCACCGGATCCAGCGGCGCTCCCCGCGAGCCCGCCGCTGGCGCGATTGAGGCCATCAACCAGGCCGGACAGGCGGCCACGGTCGTGGCCTGCGACGCGCCGAGTGGGGTCGACGCCTCGACCGGGGAGGTGACCGGATCGGCGGTTCGGGCCCAGGCCACGGCCACGTTCCATGCCGCCAAGCCGGGTCTCTGGATCGCTCCCGGAAAGGGACACGTCGGTGCGCTGCACGTGATCGACATCGGGATCCCGGCCTGGGGCCCGATCGAGCCCGCGGTCGGTCTGATCTCGACCAGCGTGACCCGGGGGATTCCCCGGCGCGGGGCCGAGTCAACCAAGTTCGCCGCCGGAAGCGTCCTGGTCTGCGGCGGATCGCTGGGGCTCACGGGCGCGCCTTCGATGGCCTCCGAGGCGGCCATGCGGGCCGGCGCCGGGTACGTGACCGCGCTCGTGCCCCGGTCGCTCAACCTGGTCTTCGAGTCGCGACTCCTGGAGGTCATGACGGTGCCGCTGGCCGACCAGGAGGGCGCGCTCACCGCGGAGGGCGTCGAGACCGTACTGGAGCGGGCCCAGGGGGCCGGCGCGCTCGTCCTGGGCCCGGGGCTCGGCCGGGCTCCGGGAACATTTGAGCTGGCCCGCCGGGTGGCCGGGGAGGCGAGCGCCCCGCTGCTTCTGGACGCCGACGGACTGAACGCCCACGCGGAGGCCCTGGCTGCGCTGAGGAGCCGAAGCGCGGCCACCGTGCTCACCCCGCACGCCGGCGAACTGGCCCGACTGCTGGGCAGTGATAGCTCGACCGTCGCCGCGCACCGGCTGCACAGTGTCCGGGAGGCGGCTCGGGAGGCCGGCGCCGTCGTCGTGCTGAAGGGAGACGACACGCTCGTGGCCCGCCCGGACGGGATCTGTGGCGTCAGCCGCGGGGGTGCCCCGGCCCTGGCCACCGCGGGGACGGGCGACGTCCTCTCAGGGGTGATCGGGGCCTACCTGGCCAAGGGCATGGACCCCTTCGAGGCAGCCTGCGCAGGGGTGACCGTGCACGCCGAGGCGGGCCGGATCGCCACCCGCCGGCTCGGCGGCGAGGGCGTGATCGCCCGGGATGTGATCGAGGCCCTTCCGGGCGCGCTCCAGGCCCTCCTGGAGATCTGAGGGCACGATGGCCGTGCGCGCCCTGGCCCGGGTCAACCTGGCCTCGATCGAGCGAAACGTCCGCCGGCTGCGGGGCGAGCTTGAGCCGGGTACCGAGATGTGCGCCGTGGTCAAGGCCGACGCCTACGGGCACGGTGCGGCTCCGGTGGCCCGGGCGGCCCAGGCCGCCGGGGCGAGCTGGCTGGCCGTGGCCTCCGCCCAGGAGGCGGCCGAGCTCAGGGACGCCGGCCTGACGGGACCGCTGCTCGTGATGGGGGCGCTCAGCAGCGAGGAGCTCCCGCTGGCCCTGGCCGCCGGGGCCGACGTGGTGGCCTGGACGCCCGAGTTCGCCAGCGAGGTGGAGCGGGAGGCGCGGAGGGCCGGGGGCCACCGCTCCCCCGTGGGGGTCCACGTCAAGCTCGACACCGGGATGGGCCGCTTCGGCACCCGCGAGCTCCAGGAGGCGCTCGGCGTGGCCGAGGACGTGGACCGAGCGTCGGGGGCGGTTGCGCTGCGCGGCGCCATGACCCATCTGGCCACGGCCGGTGAGGACCCCGAGTTCATGGCCGTCCAGCTGGCCCGGTTCCAGCCCTTCGTCGACCGCGTCCGGGAACGCTGGCCGGGCGTGCTGGTCCACGCGGCCAACAGCGCGGCGGTGCTGACGATGCCGGAGAGCCATTTCGACCTGGTCCGGTGCGGGCTCGCGGTCTACGGGTGCGACCCGCTGGGGGGCGAGCCGGACGGCCGGGATCTGGATCCGGCGCTTGAGCTCAGCTCGTACGTGGCGGCGGTCAAACCCACACAGCCCGGCGACAGCGTGGGCTACGGAAGGACGTTCACGGCCGAGCGGGAGACGAACATCGCGACGGTGCCGATTGGCTACGCCGACGGGTACGTCAGGGCTCTGAGCAATAACTCCGACGTGCTGATCGGCGGGCGTCGCTACCCCGTCGTCGGGACGATCAGCATGGACAATCTGACCGTGGACGTGGGTCCCGACGACGCGGTCGGGGTCGGCGACCGGGTGATTCTGATCGGCGCCGACGGCTCCGAGCATCTGCGCGCCGAGGCGCTGGCCCGGCGGATCGGGACGATCAGCTGGGAGGTCCTGTGCGCCATCTCCGAGCGAGTCCCGCGCCGCTACCACCGCGATGGGGTCGCGGAGTGACCGGGTCCGACGTGCGCGCCGCGCTCGACGTGCTCCGCCAGACCGGCTCCAGGTCGTGGCTGGTCGGCGGGGCCGTCCGTGACCGCCTGCTGGGCCGGGAGACGGCCGACTATGACGTGGCCGTCGAGGGCGACGTGCCCGAGGTGGCCCGCCGGGTGGCAGGTGCCGTGGGCGCATTCTCGTTTGAGCTTTCGCACGGTTTCGGGGCCTGGAGGATCGTGCCTCGGCCCAGCTCCGGCGCGCAGCCCTGGCAGCTCGATCTGCTTCCGGTGCTGAACGGGTCGATCGAGGCCGACCTGGCCCAGCGTGATCTGACCGTCAACGCGCTGGCCCAGCCGCTCGGACACGACGACGTGATCGATCCCTTCGGCGGCCTGCGCGACCTGAACGAGCACCGCCTGCGGATGGTGGCGGCCGACGCCTTCGACCGCGACCCCCTGCGGACGCTCCGATTGGTCCGGCTGTCCGGTGAGCTGGCGTTCGCGGTGGAGGCCGCGACCGCCGAGCAGGCCAGGAACAGCGCGCCGGGGCTCGAGCAGGTCTCGCCCGAGCGGATCTTTGAGGAGTTCAAGCGCGTCGTGTGCGCCCCGGAGCCGGGCGTCGGCCTGGGGCTGATGGACGAGCTGGGAATCACGGCCGTCGTGCTTCCCGAGCTGTGGGAGCTCCGGGGCGTGGACCAGAGCCGCTTTCACCATCTGGACGTCCGCGATCACACGCTGTCCGTGCTGGCCGAGGCCGTGGAGCTCCAGCGCGCCCCCGACCGGCATCTGGGAGCCTGCGCGCAGGCCGTCGACGGGTTCCTGTCCGCTCCGCTGGCCAACGGCCTGACCCGCTGGCAGGCGCTTCGCTTCGGCGCTCTGCTGCACGACATCGCCAAGCCGCAGACCCGGGACGTCACGGCCGAGGGCCGGGTGACGTTCATGGGGCACGACGTCGCCGGGTCCGAGACCGCCCTGGCGATCCTGACCCGGATGCGAGCCAGCTCGCGGCTGCGCGAGCACGTGGCGGGACTGGTCCGCCATCACCTCAGACTGGGTTTCCTGGTCCACTCGGCTCCGCTGGGCCGGCGAGACATCTACCGCTACCTGAAGGCGTGCCGGCCGGTCGAGGTCGACGTCACCGTGCTGAGCGTGGCCGATCGCCTGGCCACCCGCGGGGATCGCGCTGAGGAGGCGATCGACGCCCATCTCCGGTTGGCCGACGAGATGATCTGTGAGGCCCTTCAGTGGCTGGCCGAGCCGCCGCGTCCCCCCGTCCGGGGAGACGAGCTGGCGGCGGCCCTGGGGGTGGCCCCCGGGCCGGCCATCGGAACGCTCCTGGCCGAGTTGGAGGAGGCGGCCTTCGCCCGCGAGATCAGCTCGCCCGAGGAGGCCATCGCCCGGGCCCGCGAACTCGCCGGCGGCCCGGCTGGCCAGCGCGTGATCGCTAGGCTCCCGCCGCGATGAGCCCGAGCGACCCAGACTGCATCTTCTGCCAGATCGTGGCCGGTGAGCTGCCGGCCCAGATCGTCGACCAGGACGAGCGCACGGTGTCGTTCATGGACATCAACCCGGCCACCCGCGGGCACGCCCTGGTCATCCCGCGGGAGCCACGCCACCGACCTGCTCGAGGTCGGTCCCGATGACCTGGAGGCCACGATCAGGTCCGCGCAGAGACTGGCCGGCCGGATGCGCCCGCGCCTCGGGGCCGACGGCGTGAACCTCCTGAACTCGTGCGGGGCGTCGGCCTGGCAGACGGTGTTCCACTTTCACGTCCACGTGATCCCGCGCTACCGGGACGATCCGCTGCAGCTGCCCTGGATTCCGAGCCCCGGAGACATGGACGAGATCGCCGCCGCGGCCGACGATCTTCGGCCTGCGAGCGGGGACGGGCCCTGATACGGTTTCCGCGTTCAATTCGGGGTGTCGGCTCAGGCCGGACACAAAGCAGTAAGAAGGGGAGTACATGGCAACGGGTACCGTGAAATGGTTCAGCGACGACAAGGGCTTCGGCTTCATCACGCCCGACGATGGCGGGCGCGACCTTTTCGTCCACTTTTCCGGGGTCGCCGGCGACGGCTACCGCTCGCTTGCGGAGGGGACCAAGGTCTCCTATGAGGCGGAGGAGGGCCCGAAGGGGCCCAAGGCCGTCAACGTAACCAAGCTGTAGGCAGCGCCTCCCACTCACCCCTTCCTCCATCGGCTGTCCGGGACCGGGGCGGCTGCTGGCCCGTGCCCGTGTTCGCCGTGGGCGATACGTTGCGGTGGGCCCTCGGGAGCAACTGCTGCCGCCAGACCGTGTTCAATGGTCGCATGAGACGACACCTCCTTCGGGCCGGCCTCGCGTCAACCGTAGGCTTGGCCATCGTTCCCGCCATTGCCGTGGCCGCCATCGTCGAGCTGGGCGACCAGACGCCGACGAAGCTGGTCGCTCCCGCCTGTCCCTCCAACGTGAAGCCGTCCCAGTGCACGATCATCCTGACCCGGGACACCGCCCTGGCCACGATCCGTGACGGGGTCTCGTATCCCACCACGGTCCACAAGGCCGGTCGGATCGTGTCCTTCTCAGTTGGGTTGTCCAGCCTGTCCAGCAATTCGTCGACGCGCAAGAAGGACATCAACTTCCTCAATCAGACCTACGGGGGCGACGCCCAGGTCGTGCTCACGGTCATGAAGCGCGTCGGCCGCAAGGGCCAGCGCTGGCAGGCGGTGGCCAACAGCGGCGTCTGGCACGTCGTGCAGTACCTGGGATCGGTGGCTCAGATCCCGCTGCTCACGCTCGATCGAGGTCACGCCCGGAGAGGTGATCGCCCTGAGCACGCCGACGTGGGCCCCGGTGCTGTCGATCGAGCAGACGACGACCAGGTTCGCCTACCGCCAGGCCCGCGGGTCAAAGGCTGACTGCAGCCGGCCGTCAACCTCGAAGCAGGCCCAGCGCAAGGGCGAGACGAGCAACTACGACTGCAAGTACGCCGGGCACGCGGATCGAGTACGCGGCCACCGAGGTCACGTACCCGCAGAGCACGAACCCGGTCCACTGAGCGGGTGGGGTCGGGGGCGGCACACGCCCCCGGGACCGGACACGTGCCGGCACGGCGGGCACGGCCCCGCCGGACCCGGCGCAGGCCGCGGTCTCCCCTAACAGGCGCCCGGGTTGTTCTTGCAGAACGCCTTGCTGAGCCCGGCGCCGCCGCTTCCGCTCCCGCCGCCGCCCCCTCCGCCTCCGCCGGAGCCGCTGGAGGCGCCGCCCGAGGACGAGCCACCGCCCGAGGGAGTCGCGTGGAGCCGGAGGACCCCGACGAGCTCGGGGGCCGACCCCGACGTCGCCACCCGCCGGAGGACGCTGCTGGACGAGCTCTGGGAGGCCGACGGATGTGGAGGTGGTCGTCGGCTTGGTGTCTCGCCGTCTTGGCCGTGGTGGTCGCCGGGGCGCCCGTGGTGCCGCCCGTGGGGACGGTCAGGCCCGTGGGCGGGTTGGTGCCGGTCCCGTTGAGCCGCCCCCGCCACACGCGGCCAGCAGCCGGCGGCCAGAAGCGGCAGGGCCAGACCCGTCAGCCTCCGAGCGGGTGCCTGTCTGGCCGGATCACGCTCCGGATGAGTCCGGCGGCGACGGAAGCGGGTCCATCCGCCTCCCGCAGTCTGGGCAGTCGTTCAGGTCCTTCTGACTGAGCTGGTCGCACCAGTTGCAGAACCGCAGGTTCTCAATCGACCAGGGCAGCTCCGAGGCGGTCGGGGCCAGTGGCAAGAGCTCACCCACGACCTCGAGCTCCTCTCCGGTCTCGAGGTCCAGGTAGACGCCCTCCGGCCCGGCTTCGATGATGACCTCACGGCCGGTGGAGGGGGTCCGCATCCGGTATTTCTGGCGGGTCCTCATGTCGCGGGCATGCTACCAGCGGCTTTGCCCAGCGCCTGCCCCCTGGGCGATCCCGGCATGCCTCGCCGCGGCCGTCGGCTTGGATAGAGTGCCGCGGGCAAGATGCCTTACCGTGCCTTCGCCCGCAAGGTGGCCCTCCTGCCGCTCGCGCTCGTGCTCATCGGGCTGGGCGGCTGCGGCCTCAAGCACCCCACGGCCGACCTGGTCACGGGCAAGCAGCTGTTCATCCAGAAGTGCGGCGTGTGCCACACGCTGAATCACGCCTCCACCAAGGGGAGCATCGGCCCGAATCTGGACGACGCGTTCAGGCAGGACCGCAAGGACGGCGAGAAGAGCACCTCGATCGAGGGGCTGATCGACTACTGGATCCAGTACCCCAACAGCCAGGGCGTGATGCCGCCCCGGCTGTTCACCGGCCAGAAGGCCCAGGACGTGGCGGCCTACGTGGCCTACGTGGCCGCCGAACCGGGGCAGGACAGCGGCGCCCTGGCCGCCGCCGTGAAGCTCAACGTCCCCGTCACAGCGGCCTCCGGGAAGACCGTGTTCACGGGGGTCGGCGGGTGCGGCGCCTGCCACACGCTGGCCGCCGCCGGGACGACCGGGACGGTGGGCCCCGATCTGACGGCGCGGCTGGCCAAGGATTGCTCGCCGGCCGCCTCCCGGAAGGTCCGCGGCCCCTCGCTGACCCAGTGCATCACGACGGCGATCGTCAAGCCCTACGCCTACCTCCCGGCGCCCTATAAGGCCGGGATCATGCCGTCCAACTTCTCCCAGACGCTGAGCCCGACGCAGATCAAGGCGCTGGTGAAGTTCATATCCAGCGTCACGCACTAGGGGCCCGCGCCGGCGGGGGGCCGCTGTCGCTGACCCCCGGGGTCGCGGCCTGAACCGTGCGTCCGGGACGGACTATGGCGAATCGAGTAGCGCATTGCGTACCAAATCGCCATAGATGCGGCCGCAGGCCCCACCCCGTTAACCAGATCGGCCCTCCCGGGGAGGGCCGATCTGCCATCTAAACCTTCAGCCCGTCAGCGGACGATCGTCACCGGGGTGCCCGGGAGGATCTTCCCGGCCAGCCACGTGATGTCCTGGTTCAGCAGTCGGACGCAGCCGTGGGACTGGGCCGTGCCCGGCTGGGCGTACAGGCCGCCACCCATGCCGTGGATGGCCACCTGGCCGGGGCCGCCGTCGAACTCGGTGAAGGTGTTCGACCGGGCGCTGGTGGCCAGGGCGTACGGCGAGCCCGGGAAGCTCGGATCGCTCCGGTAGCTGATGTTCTCCTCCACGAAGAACTCGCCCGTCGGAGTGACCCGGCCGGGTGCGCCCGGGACGACGAGCCAGTTCTTGACCAGCTTGCCGTGTTTGAAGACGTAGATCCGGCGCTGGTTGGAGAACCCGCTCGTGTTCGGGCCGACCGCGACCACGATGTGCCACGTGTCGGTCCAGGTGAAGGTGTGCGCGGAGGTGATCCAGCCCGTGTGGGAGTTGGGACGGCCGGGCAGTCGGACCTGGTACCAGGTCGAGTTGCCCCGGGTCAAGGTCTTGAGGACCGGCAGGCTCGTCGCCTCGTCAGTGATCGGCCTCTTCCTGGACACGCTGCCCGAGCGAGAGCCGCCGGCGCTGTGGTACGTGGTCTTGTTGGCCCGGAGGGTCACAACCTCTTGGGAGGCGGACACATGTGGCACTCCGGAGGCAGTCCGGTGCGCGGCGGAGGCGACCGAAGGCAACCCGGTCAACGCAAACACCCCCGCTGTCGAGAGCGACAGGACCTTCACAAATAGCTTCATATTCACCCTTCTGAGTCGGCGCTTCTTGCGAGCGTATCGACGCCCATACGGCTCGGCTTTAGGTTAGCCGGGAATTCGCGGAGTGCCGCCGGTCGCCGTTCTGTCGCCCCCAGAAACCTCGCGGGTAGCGCGAGTTGCGGTCAGCTCAGCGCCTGGATCACCAGGACGATGACCGTGATCGCGGCCACCACGGCCACGAAGTAGATCAGCAGCCGGAAGGCCTCGTCCTCGGAGCGCAGTGGATTCAGCATCTGCCGAGCGCCAGCCAGCCGCTATAGGACGTAGACCGTCATGTAGACGATCACCCACATGATGTCCACGAAGTGCCAGTAGATCCCCGGCACCTCCATGCCCATGTGCTGATCGGCGGAGTAGTGCCCGCGGAAGGCTCGGATCGTGACCATCAGGAGCGCCAGCAGGCCGATCACAACGTGGGCCCCGTGAAGCCCCGTGAGCGAGTAGAAGACCGTGGCCTGGGCCGAGTCGTGTGGGGCGAACCCGATGTGGATGTACTCGTTGATCTGAATCGCCAGGAAGGTCAGGCCGAGCAGGAACGTCGACACCATCCCGGCCTTGAGTCCGAACCGGTTGCCCTTGCGCACCGAGACCAGGGCCCAGTGCAGAGTCAGCGAGGACGACAGCAGGATCGCCGTGTTGACCCCGGCTACCGACTCGGGCAGGACCGTCCCGGGGGCCGGCCACGGGTCCTTGGTGACGACCCGGATGAAGAAGTAGGCCGTGAAGAAGGCCGCGAAGATCATCACCTCGGAGATGATGAAGAGCAGCATCCCCAGGGTTGGGGCGTGGACCCGGGAGGACTGGTGAGCCGGGGGCGGCCCGTGATGCTCGTGCGCGATGGAAGCGGCTTCCACGGCTAGCTCCTAGGCGACGGGCGCGCCCGCGTCGCTCTGGACGGCGGGCGCATCGCTCTGGACGACGTGCTCGACCGGCTTGCCGGAGGCCTTCCGGACCCGCCCGATCAGGTCCTCACGGAGCCAGCCAGACTTCGTCTCAGCGAAGGTGGAGATCACGATGTCGTCCACCCGGAAGTACTGGAGCGCGTTCATGGTGGCCGTGAACGGGTCGGGGTCACCGACCAGTCCGGCCGCGTACAGGTCGCGCACGCGGAGGCGGTCCAGGACGAGCTTCAGGCGCGTCCGGGCCCTTTGGAGCGCATGGCCGCTGCCTCCCTCGGGCGGGATCACCACGATGAACAGCTGCCGCCGCCCCGGCTGCGAGAAGGCCTGCGCCTTGGCCGTCAGGGCCTCCAGGAGATCGTCGCCCGACGCCGTCCGGTTGGCCACGGCCAGCGTGACGTGGAAGGGCAGGCCCTCGGCGTCAATGTCGCTCACCAGGTGAGTGACCGGGACTCCGGTGGCCTGGCGGATCCGGTCGACGAGGTCACGCCGGAGCCACCCCAGCGGGCCATCGGGAAGGTCGAGATGATGATCTCCTCCGGCGAGTACTCGCCCATGGCATCCAGGATCGCGGTGAACGGATCCGGATCCCCGACCTCGCCGATGGCCCGGATCCCCATGCTCCGGATGACCTCCAGCGCCAGGTCGACCCTCGCCTGGGCGGCCTCGAATACCGAGTCGTTGTAGACCACCAGGCCGCTCCTGGGGCGACTGATGGGCACGCACAGGACGAACCGGGTGTCGTCGTCGGCGCGCTCACGGACCGCGTCCAGAAGCGGACGCCCGCCGAGCGTTTCGTTGGCCACGACCAGGATTGTCCTGGCGGCGATGTTCGCACCGGTGCTCATTCGTGCTGCTCCTGGCGATGCGCTCCGGAGAACGTGCCGGCCGCGACCGGTGCGGCCTCAGCCGGCTTCTTGAAGATCCCGTGGACCGCGCCGGGGACGCCGTACTCGTACGGACCGCCGACCACGGTCGGCACGGCGTCGAAGTTGAAGATCGGAGGAGGCGATGAGACCTGCCACTCCAGCGTGAGGGCCCGCCACGGGTTGGCCGGGGCTCGGGGCCCGGCCCGCCAGCTGGCCACCATGTTGTAGAGGAAGATCAGCGTGCTCAGGCCGAGGATCCAGGCCGAGAAGGAGATGAACAGATTCCAGGCGGCGAACTTGGAGGCGTACTCGGCCACCCGCCGCGGCATGCCCTGGATCCCGATCAGATGCATCGGCGCGAAGGTCAGGTTGGCGAAAATGAACGTGCACCAGAAGTGCAGCTTGCCCAGGCGGTCGTCGAACATCCGCCCGGTCATCTTCGGGAACCAGTAGTAGACCCCGGCGAAGATCGTCATCAGCGATCCGCCGAAGAGCACGTAGTGGATGTGGGCCACGATGAAGTACGTCTGGCTCACGTGGATGTCGAACGGGATCATGGCCAGCATCACCCCGCTGATCCCGCCCAATGTGAACATGGTCAGGAAGCCCAGGGCGAAGAGCATCGGCGTGTCTAAGTGCAGGACGCCCCTCCACAGCGTCGCCAGCCACGAGAAGACCTTGATCCCCGTGGGGACGGCGATGATCGCCGTCGTGATCATCATCGGTATTCGGATCCAGGGCTGCATGCCGGAGACGAACATGTGGTGCGCCCACACGGTGAAGCCCAGCACAACGATGGCCAACAGCGAGAAGGCCATCATCCGGTAGCCAAAGATCGGTTTTCGGGCCTTGACGGCCAGGATCTCCGAGATGATCCCGAACCCGGGCAGCATCATGATGTACACCGCGGGGTGGGAGTAGAACCAGAACACGTGCTGGTACATCAGGACGTTGCCGTTCTTCCCGGGCCCGACGAAGGCGTCGAAGAAGTGGAAGCCCAGCGCCTTGTCCAGCAGGACGAAGAACTGCGAGGCGGCGATGAACGGGGTGGCGATGACCACCAGCAGTGAGGTGGAGAAGTTGGCCCAGACCAGCAGCGGCATCCGGAAGAAGCTCATCCCGGGGGCCCGCATGGTGATGATCGTGACCAGGAAGTTCAGGGCCGTGAAGATTGAGGAGAAGCCCGCGAACTGGACTCCGATGGAGAAGAACAGCTGGCCCAGGGGCATCGAGGTGGACAGCGGGGCGTAGGCCGTCCAGCCGGCGGCGAACGAGCCGCCCGGGGCCAGGAAGCTCATCAGCATGACGATCCCGCCCAGCGGCAGCAGCCAGTAGGAGAGGGCGTTCAGCCGCGGGAAGGCCATGTCCGGGGCCCCGATCATCAGAGGCAGGACGAAGTTGGCCAGCCCGGCGAAGACCGGGATCACGAACAGGAAGATGAGGACCGTGGCGTGAACCGAGAACACGCCGTTGTACTGCTCGGGGGTCAGGAACTGCATCCCCGGTTTGGCCAGCTGGACGCGGATCAGCATGGCCAGCAGGCCACCTACGAACAGGAAGAAGAACGAGGTGACCGTGTACTGGATCCCGATCACCTTGTGGTCGGTGTTGACCCTGAAGTAGTCCCGCCAGCTCCGGGCCCCGTGTGAGGAGTGATCCTCGGGACGCGTCTTTCGCCCCGACGCCCAGTAGAACCAGTAGTCGCCGGCCCCGAGCCCGATCAGGAAGAAGATCGGGCTGGTGAACAGCCCCACGGTGGTGACGGCGTCGCCGTCGATGACCGGGTGGAGGTGTTGGAGCCACCGGACCAGGACCGTGATGCCCAGGGCGAAGGCCAGCCCGAGAACCTCAAACATGGCCGCCCGGTACCAGCCAGGCCTGCGCAGGGCGGGCGGCAGGGGGACCCGCGTCCGCGTCTTGACCGCGACCGGCTCGGCAACTGCGGTGGCCATCAGTCGACCTCCTCCGGTGTTCTCGCTGGCGGCCGGACCGCCCACCGCTCTAAGTCGGCCCCTCCGTGGCTGTGCCTCAAGTGTCCCACGATCGCGATTATCCCTTCTCCCCGGGCGGCGGTCCCGCCGAGCCGATCGGCGGCGGCGCGTTCGGGTTCTGCTTGGCCAGCCAGGCCGTGAACTGGGCCGGGGTAACGACATTGACGGCCGCCCGCATCAGCGAGTGGCCCGCCCCGCAGAGCTCGGTGCACTCGGCCGGGTAGGCGCCGATCCGCGTGGGGGTCACGCGCAGCGTCGTGGTGATGCCGGGCACGGCGTCCAGCTTCTCGGAGAACTCGGGCACGAAGAAGCTGTGAATGACGTCCAGCGAGGTGATCTTGAACACCACCGGCTTGCCCTTGGGCAGATACAGGACCGGCGAGAGCACGGGTTTTCCGCCCGCCCGGGGATAGGAGAACTCGAACGCGAACTGGCGCTCGATCACGTTCACCGTCATCTCGCCCTTCTTGCTGTCCTCGTTGGAGCGGAGGACCGTGTAGGCATAGCTGCACATTCCCAGGAGCAGAGCCGCCGGCAGGACCGTCCACACGATCTCCAGCCTGGTGTTGCCGTGGATCGGCGGGCCGTCGTCCTTCTCCTGACCGGGGCGCATCCGGAACTTCCAGATTGAGAATCCGATCGTCGTCATGACCACGACGAAGATCGGCACCGTGGCGATCAGCAGGACGTCGTAGAGCGTGTGGATGTTCCCGGCCTGGACCGAGGCCTTGGCCGGGAACCAGGGCACGATCAGGGCCAGCGGGATCAGGATCGCCGTGCTGATGACAGCCACGACGACCATCTGAATGACAGGACGGTTACGCACCCTCGGTCACTGCCTGTGCTCGCGAGCCATCTCCGCGGCGCATCCTAGAAGCTCTCTCCCTCGGATGCCGCATAGGGTAGGTTCTGGACCTCCGAGGTCGCCGCGATTGAGGCGCCACCGCGTGCGGTCGGCCAGAGGTCAGGCACTATGATTGAGTCGATTGTTGCAAGCGATTCCGGGAGCTGGCAATGAAGGTAAGAGAGGGTATGTCGGAACTGGTGCTCACGGTGGGGCCGGGACATTCGCTTCGCGAGGCTGCGTGCACGATGACCGAGCGCCGCGTCGGGGCCGCGGTCGTCATGGACCCCGAGGCCCAGGGCCCGGGGGTGATCACCGAGCGCGACATCCTCCGCGCGGTGGCCGCGGGCCAGGACCCCGACCGGGAGGTCGTGGGCGCTCACCAGACGAGCAATCTCGTGCTCGCGTCGCCCGACTGGTCACTGGAGCGGGCGGCCGCCGCGATGGTCCGCGGCAGCTTCCGCCACCTGGTCGTGGTCGAGGGCGGAGAGCCCGTGGGGATGCTGTCGATGCGCGACATCGTCCGCTGCTGGACGGCCGACGGCGCGACCAGCGAGGTCGAGGCCCCGGCCGCTACGGCCTGACTGTCTCACCAGGCCCACACCGCCTCACGAGGCTCACGCTGCCTAACCAGACCCACGCTTCGCTCCCGAATCGGGAGAATGGCCGACATGACAACTGACCTCAAGCTGGGCCTCAACGTCGGGTACTGGGCCGGCGGACCGCCGCCGGGAGCGCTCGAGTCCGTGCAGGAGGCCGAACGGCTCGGCTTCGAGTCGATCTGGACCGCGGAGGCGTACGGATCCGACGCGCTTCTCCCGCTGGCCTGGTGGGGCTCGCAGACCGAGAAGATCAGGCTGGGCACGGCGATCGTTCAGATCTCCGCCCGCACGCCGGCGGCCACGGCGATGGCGGCCATGACGCTTGACCATCTGTCCGGCGGCCGGCTGATCCTGGGGTTGGGCGTGTCCGGCCCGCAGGTGGTCGAGGGCTGGTACGGGCAGTCGTTCGCCAAGCCGCTGGCCCGGATGAGGGAGTACATCGGGATCCTGCGTCAGGTCTGGGCCCGCCAGGGACCGGTCACCAACGACGGGCCTCACTACCCGTTGCCGCTCCCCGACGGCACCGGCCTGGGCAAGCCGCTCAAGTCGAGCATCCACCCGCTCCGGGAGGACATCCCGATCTACCTGGCCGCCGAGGGCCCGAAGAACATCGCCATGGCAGCCGAGCTGTGCGACGGCTGGCTGGCCCTGTTCTACTCGCCCGGCCACGACGACATCTACGCCGATGCCCTGGCCGAGGGCTTTGCCCGGGAGGGGGCACGCCGGAGCGCGGGCGACTTTGAGGTCGCGGCCACGGTCCCGCTGATCGTGACCGATGACATCGACTCGGCGATGGACGCCGTCCGGCCCATGTACGCCCTGTACTTCGGCGGGATGGGCGCGAAGAACGCGAACTTCCACGCCAACGTTCCGATCCGGATGGGCTACGAGAAAGAGGTCCGGGAGATCCAGGACCTGTACCTGAACGGCAAGAAGGAGGAGGCGGCCGCGGCGCTGCCCCGCGAGCTGATCGAGGAGCTGACCCTGATCGGGCCCGTGGACAAGATCCGCCACGACCTGGAGGCCTGGCGGGAGTCGAGCGTGACGACGCTGCTGGTCGGGGGAGATCCGGCGACGCTGCGGACGGCCGCCGAACTCGTGTTGGGCTAGGCGCCGCGAGGGGCGCTCGAGCGACCGCGACGAGGCGCCCGGGCGACCACCGAGGCGCCCGGGCGACCACCGAGGCGCCCGGGCGACCATAACGGCACAAAGCCCCGATTCCGTCGGGGGCTGGGTGACGTTGGTGTCGTATACCGACCACAACCTCACCCAGCCCCGGACGTTTCGGTCGCTTTGTGACCCTATTGCTGTCGCGGACCCGGGCGCAGGGCGCAGCTCGCCCTGGCCCCTGCCGCGCTGCCCTGGGCGCGACCGCGGGCAGGCCCTCCGACATCCGCGCCCCGCCCAATTTCCGAACTTTGTCCACTTGGATAATGAACCTCCCCGGCCGATCTCGTACATTTGCGCTCACGCCCGGGCCGCCGGGGCGTTGACGCGCGCACCCTGGAGACGGGGACGGTGCCGTCGTTGAACAGAGCCTCGAAGTCCCCCGAGAAGGAGCACTGGAAGATGCCCCGCATCCGTCAGCAGAATGTCCTGGCCGCGCAGTGGACGCCCAACGGTGGTGCCCTGGGTGCGGCCGACCTCACGATTCCGGACAACCAGGTCTTCGGGCTGAACGTCTTCAGCCCGGCGCTCCAGCGCCAGCGGCTGCCCAAGGACGTCTTCCGCCGGCTCCAGCAGACCCTGGCCCGGGGCGATGTCCTGGACACGACGCTGGCCGACGCCGTGGCCCAGGCGATGAAGGATTGGGCGCTGGAGCGCGGGGCCACCCACTACACCCACTGGTTCCAACCCCTCACGGGCTCCACCGCCGAGAAGCACGACAGCTTCTACGCCCCGACCGGCGAGGGCACCGCGCTGGCCGAGTTCTCCGGCAAGGAGCTGATCCAGGGCGAGCCGGACGCGTCGAGCTTCCCCACCGGCGGGATCCGGGCCACCTTCGAGGCTCGCGGGTATACGGCCTGGGATCCGACCAGCCCGGCCTTCATCCTGGAGAACCCCAACGGCGCGCTGCTGTGCATCCCCACGGCGTTTGCCTCCTGGACCGGCGAGGCGCTGGATCACAAGATCCCGCTGCTGCGCTCCATGGACGCGCTGTCCAAGTCGGCCGTGGGCGCGCTGCGGCTGTTCGGAGACCAGACCGCTCAGCGGGTGTTCACCACGGTCGGGCCCGAGCAGGAGTACTTCCTGATCGACGAGCAGTACTACTTCGAACGCCCCGACCTGATCACCACGGGGCGGACGTTGTTCGGCGCCAAGCCGCCGAAGGGCCACGAGCTGGACGATCACTACTTCGGCTCGATCCCCGAGCGGATCCTGGCCTGCATGCTCGATACCGAGCGCGAGCTGGCCAAGCTGGGCGTGCCGGTCAAGACCCGACACAACGAGGTGGCTCCGAACCAGTATGAGATCGCTCCGGTGTTCGAGAACTCCAACGTGGGCTCCGATCACCAGCAGCTGACGATGCAGGTGATGCAGAACGTGGCCCGGCGCTACGGCCTGGTCTGCCTCCTGCACGAGAAGCCGTTCGCGGGCGTCAACGGGTCCGGCAAGCACAACAACTGGTCGATGGGTACCGACACGGGCAAGAATCTGCTCGAGCCCGGCGACACCCCGCACGACAACCTGGAGTTCCTGTTCTTCTGCGCGGCCGTGATCCAGGCCGTCAACCGCTACCAGGGGCTTCTGCGGGCGTCGATTGCCTCGGCGGGCCAGGACCACCGGCTGGGAGCCAACGAGGCGCCGCCGGCGATCATCTCGATCTTCCTCGGGGCCGAGCTGGAGAAGGTGTTCGGGGCGATCGAGCAGGGCGAGGCCGGGGAGAGCGCACCCGGGTCGTTCCTGGGCCTGGGCACCCCCGTGCTGCCCCCGCTCCCGATGCACGGGGGCGACCGCAACCGCACGAGCCCGTTCGCCTTCACCGGCAACAAGTTCGAGTTCCGCGCGCTGGGCTCGAGCATGTCACTGTCGTTCCCGAACACCGTCCTGAACACGATCGTGGCCCAGGCCATCGACGAACTGGCCGGGGAGCTGGAGAAGGCGCTCGGGGACGGGAAGTCGCTCGAGGACGCGCTGCGGCCGATTCTCCAGCGGGTGTACGCGGACAACAAGCAGATCGTGTTCGGCGGCGACAACTACTCCGAGGAGTGGCACGCCGAGGCCGAGCGGCGCGGGCTGCTCAACCTCCGGGCCACCCCGGACGCGCTGCCCTACCTGATCAACGACGAGACGACGTCGCTGTTCTCCGACTACGGGGTGCTGTCCAAGCGCGAGCTCGAGTCGCGCTACGAGGTGTTCCTGGAGCAGTACGTCACCAACATCAACATCGAGTCCGAGACGGCGGCGTCAATCGCCCGCACGATGGTCCTTCCGGCGGCGGCGCGCCACCAGGCGATGCTGATCGCGGCCCAGCTCCCCGACCTCGTCACCGAGCCCGCGGAGCTCATCGGCCTGCTCGTGGACGCGCTCTCAGAGCTCGAGCAGCGCAACCTGGCCGAGAGTCAGCCGGACGACGACCTCCTCGAGCACGCTCGTTTCATGCACGACCGGGTGCTTCCGGCGATGGAGGCGGTGCGCGTAGCCGCCGATGCCCTGGAGCGCGTGGTGGCGGACGACCTCTGGCCGCTGCCCAAGTACTCGGAGATCCTGTTCATCAAGTAGTGGGTGAGGCGGGGCCGGGCTTCTCGGCCCCGCCCGCGGTCCGGTGGCGCCGGACCCGGCGGTAGACCTCCAGGCCGACGGCGAGGACGATCAGCGCCACCAAGCCGATCGTCCCGATCGTCCCAAAGTCCGAGGCGAACTCCAGGACTGGAGGGCCGGCGTAATACGAGGCCAGGCCGAACCCAACCGCCCAGGCCAGGGCCGAGAGCCCGTTCGTGGGTAGGTACACGCGGGCCCGGGCTCGGTGGATGCCCGCCACCCATGAGGGCGTGAGCAGGATCGCCACCACCTCCAGGCGGTGGAAGACCTCGTCGCCCCGCGCGGCGGCCCGTTGCCTGATCCCGTACAGAGGGCCGGGCCGGGTCAGAACCGCCCGGCCAGCCTTGATTCCAAACAGCCAGCCCACGATCCCTCCCAGGTTGGCGCCGATCGTGGCCCACAGGATCACCGGGGTTATGTCCAGGTGGTGCTTGGCCGCGAGCACCCCGGTCGCGATCAGCACCGACTCTCCGGGCCCGGGGAATCCGGCCCAGCTGGCGAACGAGGCCGCGCCCACGCCGACGTAGTCCACGGCCGCGCCCCGGACGTGGTGAAAGAAGTGCAGGGCCGCAGTCAGCACGGCTCGGCCCCCAGGTGGCGAAATCGCGCGAGCTCCATGCCGATCCGATCGTGGCACACGGTGCAGCTGACATCGGTTTTGTCGCTGTATGCGGGTTCTGTTTATCCCAATGTCCAGTCGCCGGCCGATGTTTCTCTACGAGGGGATATGGCCGCCTTGTGACCGCGAGCCCACACTGCTCGTGTTGGATGGGCCAGTGGGCCCGATGCCGCGTGGAACGGCGCGGCAGGAACCGGTATCGACGATCACAAGGAGCGGAAATTGGGCGCGATCAGCACTATCTCGGGTGCCTACCCGACCTGGCTCAGCCCGGGCGACAACGCCTGGCAGATGACCGCGGCCACGTTCGTGGGCCTCATGAGCGTCCCGGGCCTCGTCGTGCTCTACGGCGGCGTCATGCAGAAGCGCTGGTCGATCAACAGCATGATGCTGACTTTCGCGGCGTTTGCGGTTGTACTGGTCGTATGGGTGCTGTGGGGCTTCAAGATGGGCTTCGGCACTCCGATCGGCCACGGCACGGGCTTCTTTGACACGTTCATAGGCAGGCCCGGGACGATCCTGAGCGCCTCGGCCGAGCAGGGCCGGGCCAACATCCCGCTGCTCCAGGGAGCCCAGCC
Source organism: uncultured Solirubrobacterales bacterium (assembly GCA_963705785.1). Classification (GTDB taxonomy): domain Bacteria; phylum Actinomycetota; class Thermoleophilia; order Solirubrobacterales; family Solirubrobacteraceae; genus Palsa-465. The sequence continues at coordinate 166,570 of CAVPKV010000035.1, forward strand.
CAACTTCAGGTTCCCGATGGCCTCGCTGGCCTACTTCCAGTTCGTGTTCGCGGCGATCACGCCGATTCTGATGCTGGGGTCGGTCCTGGGCCGAATCAACTTCAAGGCCTGGATCCCGTTCGTGGCCCTGTGGTCGACGTTCATCTACAGCGTCAACGCCTTCCTGATCTGGGGCGGCGGCTTCTTCGCCCACCACGGCGCGATCGACTTCTCCGGTGGATACGTGATCCACCTCTCAGCCGGTGTTTCGGGATTCGTGGCGGCCGCTGTGATCGGCCCGCGCCTGATGCGGGACCGGGAGATTGACGCCCCCAACAACGTCGCCATGGTCGCGGTCGGCGCCGGTCTGCTGTGGCTGGGCTGGAACGGGTTCAACGGCGGCGACCCGTATTTCGCGGGCGCCTCCGCCTCGGCCGCCGTGATCAACACCAACCTGTGTACGGCGGTCGCGTTCCTGATCTGGGTCCTGTGGGACTACATCACCGGCCGCAAGCCCGGACTCATCTCAGGCGTCAACGGGATGATCACCGGCCTCGTGGCGATCACCCCCGCCGCCGGCTACGTGAACGGTGTCGGGGCCATCTGCATCGGGGTGATCGCATCCACGCTGGTGTACTTCGCGCTGAACTACCTCAGCCGGCTGCGGCCCTTCCGCAACGTGGACGACACGCTCGGCGTGATCTATACCCACGGCTTCGCCGGTCTGGCCGGCGGGCTTCTGACCGGGATCTTCGCCGACCCGAAGATGCTCGTGTACATCAACCCGGCCTTCTCCGCCAAGGGCGCCATCTACGGGAACTGGACGCTCCTGAAGTGGCAGTTCTTCGCCGCGCTGTGGGTGATCGTGTTCTCAGGCGTGGGGACGTTCATTCTGCTGAAGATCGTCGGGATCTTCGTGCCACTGCGGATGAAGACCGAGAACATGGAGATTGGCGACGTGGCCGAGCACGGGCACGAGGTGTACCCGTCCGACATCCCGTCGTTGGCCTACCCCGCCGGAGTGCCGGACCTGGCCGGGGGAGGAACTCCAACTCCGGCGCCGTCGGGCGCCTAGGCGGTCACCGGACTGGCCGGCGGAGTCGCGTCGTCTCCGCCGGCCGCCGGTCCGGCCGGTCCAAAGTTCACTGCGCCCCCAGGCCCGTGCCTACAGCCCGGTCCCGGCGAACGAAACGTTGTGGAACGGGACCAGCGGCTTGCCCACGTCGAGCTGAATCACGGCGTGCGGCTCGAGCGGGATGGCCCGCGGGCTCTTGGTCCAGCGCTTGCCGTTGACAAACGCGGTGACTGGCCCGTGGGCTGTGGCCACCTGATCGGGGCTCAAGGGCTGCCCCCACTCGTCGAAGAACATGCCCAGCTTGTAAATCGTCTGCGTCGGGGATTCGATATGGATGATCCCGTCCGCCGTGTGGGTATGGAGCCAGTAGTAACACACCGTGGCTCCGTAGAAGGGCCCTCCCGGGCCCTGCTGAGCCACCGGTCCGAGCATGCCGATCGCGCCAGGGAGCTGGCGCGGGGAACCATCAAAGTAGACCTGAAGATGAGCATGGATGTGGTAGGCCAGCTGCTCGAGCGGGGCACACTGGACGCCATCCACGTCCCGGCTGGTGGATGTCGTGGCGGCCGGGGCCAGCGACGGACCGCGCTCGACCGGCACACGCTCCGGTCCCTCGGTTCCCCCGCCGGGCTGGGTGGGGCCGCCGGAGGCGGCAACGGTGGATTGGGTGGTGCCGGTGCTGGACGACGTCGTGCCGGCGTGGCTCTTGCTGGAGCCGCAGCCGACCAGGGCCAGCGCCGAGAAGCACAGCACGAGTAGGGCGAGCGCGCGAGATTTCATGGGCCCGGAGGCTAGCGACCGGCAAGGTCCGGCTTGACCCGGGACTGCCTCCGGGTCGAGAATGGAGCTCACCCCCGGGTTCACCCGGCTCGGCCGGGGCGCACCGATCAAGGGTCAGGAGGCGAGAATGACGGAGTTCGACTACGTGATCGTCGGGGCTGGTTCCGCCGGATGCGTGCTGGCGGCGCGACTAACCGAAGACCCATCGGTGAAGGTATGCCTGGTTGAGGCGGGCCCGCCCGACGCGGCCGATGAGATCCACCTGCCTGCGGGCTGCCTGGCCGTGGGCCAGAGCAAATACGACTGGGGCTTCCTGTCCGACCCCGAGCCCGGCCTGGGCTTCCGGCAGCGGATTTTGCCCCGAGGCCGGACGCTCGGAGGCTCGTCCTCGATCAACGCCATGGTCTACATCCGGGGCAACCGGGCTGACTACGACGCTTGGGCGGCGATGGGCTTTGACGGATGGGGATTCGACGACGTCCTGCCCTACTTCCTCAGGGCCGAGGACAACGAGCGGGGGGCCAGCGAGTGGCACGGCGCCGGCGGCCCGCTGCGGGTGAGCGACGGGCGGGCCCAGCACTCAACGTGCGCCGCGTTCATTGAGGCCGCGGTGCAGGCGGGACACTCGCCCACCGACGATTTCAACGGTCCCTCACAGGACGGCGTCGGCTGGTACCAGCTCACCCAGCGCGACGGCCTGCGCTGCTCGACCGCGGTCGCCTACCTCCATCCGGCGCTCGAGCGGCCGAACCTCGTGCTCCAGACAGACGCCCACGTGACCCGGCTGCTGCTTCAGGGCACCCGGGCCGTGGGAGTGGAGATCGACCAGGCCAACGAGCTCAGAGAGATTCACGCCGGTGAGGTGATTCTCAGCGCTGGCACCTACCAGAGCCCCCAGATCCTGCTCCTGAGCGGGATCGGGCCGGCTGAGGAGCTCGAACTGGGTGGGATCCCCTCGGTGGTCGACCTGCCCGTCGGCCGCGGCCTCCAGGACCACCCGGCCACTTGGATCACCTACACCACCAGCGAGCCGTCGCTGCTCACGGACGAGACCGAGGAGAACCTGGGTCTGGTGCAGACCGAGGGCCGTGGGCCCCTGACCTCCAACTTCGCCGAATCGGGCGGCTTCATGCGCACGGGGGATGACCTGGAGGCCCCGGACATCCAGCTCCACGCCGTCCCGATCCTGTTCCCCGAGGCGGGCGCGGGCGAGATCCTGGTGGACGGGTGGGCGCTGTCAGCCTGCCTGCTGCGCCCGCGGAGCGCGGGCTTCGTCAAGCTCCGCTCACGCGTTCCCACGTCCAGGCCCAGGATCCTGCACAACTACCTGGTTGATGAGAGCGACCGGGCCACGATGGTCGAGGCCGTTCGCCGGTGCATGGAGATCGTCGAGCAGCCGGCCCTCCAAGGCGTCAGCACGGAGGCGTACGGCGTCCCCGCCGGGCGCGACGACGCGTCGCTGATCGCCCACATCGAGCGCAACACGACCACGCTGTATCACCCCGTGGGCACGTGCGCGATGGGCTCGGTCGTGGACTCGGAGCTGAGGGTCATGGGCATGGAGGGGCTGCGGGTCATCGATGCCTCGGTCATGCCGACGCTCGTGCGAGGCAACACCAACGCCCCCACGATCATGATCGCCGAGCGGGCCGCGGACCTGATCCGGGGCCGCGCCGACGAGGCGGAGCTGACGCAGCAGCAAGCCGCCGCGGCCTGAGCTGACGGCCGGTTCTAACCGCCGTGGCGTGAAATCCAGCGGCCCATCCGGGCGAACAGCTCGGGTGGGCCGGGCGGAGGCTCGCTCGGGTCGAGCTCGTGGTAGACGGTGGCCACGTTGACCGCGATCCGCTCGGGGTCGCCCCAGTCGCTGAAGTCGCCGATCTCAATGTCGTTCGCCGCGGCCTCTGCGTCCATCCCGGCCTCAAAGCGCTTCCGGGCCTGGTCGTCGATGTAGCGCAGATAGCGCTGGACGTCCCGCACGCCTGACTCGTCGGTGACCGGTCCGTGGCCGGGAACGAGCGTGGTCGCGCCCAGCTCCAGGATCCGGTCGCACGCGGTCAGCCAGCTGGATACCGGCCCGGCCCACATGATCGGCGTGCCCTCAATGAACAGCAGATCGCCGGTGAACACGACGCCCGCGTCGGGGACGTGGGCGATGGCGTCGCCGGGGGTATGAGCGGGGCCGAGCTCGATCAGCTCCACCCGGCGTCCGTCCAGCGTGAGCTCGTGCCGCGAGCGGAACGTTTCAGTCGGGAGCCGGGGCTCGATGTCCGAGAAGTCAAAGCTCCCAAAGGCATGTCGTGTGAAGAGCTCGATCTCCACGGGCAGGTCCGTGGCGGCCGTCAGGGCGCTGAGCAGCGCGGGCGGGGCGGCCTGCATGTCCTCGGTCGCGGCCGCCGTGGCGATGATCGGGATTCCGTCGGGAAGCAGCTGGTTGCCGAACCAGTGGTCCCCGTTGCCGTGGGTGTTCATCGCCTGGGTGATCGGGTGGGCCGCCGTTACAGGAGCCATCTCATCCAGCATCGCCCTGGTCAGCGCCAGATCGAACAGGGTGTCGACGAGCAGCGAGCCGCGATCGGACGTGACCAGCCCGGCGTTGCTCCATCCCCACCCCCCGTCGGGTTGGAGGTAGGCGTAGAGGCCGTCGCCCAGCTCGTGCAATCCGCGGCTGTAGGCGATCTTCATGGCCGCACTCTATTGCCGCGGCCCATCGCGGACGGGGGCGGCCGGAGTCCGGACGATTGACCGTTCGGAGGGTCCGCTACGTTCCCATCGATGGTGCGGCATCGTCTCGGGCGGCGCCCGGCCTCGACGCCGGCTCTGGCCGCCGGACTGGTGTCGCTGGCTCTGACAGGCTGCGGCGGCTCGAGTCATCCGCCGAGCCGGCCCGTCAAGACCCAGTCGGCCTCCGCCCCGGCCAAGAGCCCAGCATCGGGCGGCTCATCTGTCACGACAGGTCCGGTCCGCGCCACGCTGCTCGGACAGAACCATCATCCGGTGGCCGGCAAGAACTGGAGCTACACCGTTCACGTCGCAGACGCCCAGCGGCGCCCGCTGTCGGGGATCATCGATACCGAATTCGCGTTCCATGGCGCCGTCGTGGGCAAGGACACGCCTCCGACTCACAAGTTCAAGCACGGGGGGTTCGAGGAGAAACTCAAGTTCCCCGCGATGGCCATCGGGTATCCGATCGAGCTTCAGGTCGTGGTGCACACCCCGGTCGGGTCGGTCACGCTGGACTGGCCGGTGACGGTCCTCAAATGAGCGCCGTCCACGGCTGGCTGACAGACCGCTGGCGTGGCCACGGCGCCGAGTTGCCACCGTCGCCCGGGGCCGGGGCGGAGGTTTCGGTCCGGGACGTCACCAAGTCCTACGGCCGAATTCAGGCGCTGCGAGGGGTCTCGCTGGAGGTGCCGCCGTCCGAGTTCGTCACGGTCACCGGGCCCTCGGGGTCCGGGAAGAGCACGCTCCTGAACCTGATCGGGAGCCTCGATCGGCCCGACACAGGAACGATCACTGTGGCCGGGGTGGCCGTCCCGGAGCCCCGACGGGCGATCGACTTCCGCCGCCACATGGTCGGATTCGTGTTTCAGGACAACCCGCTGCTCCCGTACCTGAGCGCGCAGGGCAACATTGAGACGGCGCTGCTGGGCGCCGGCATGGGGCGGCGCGAGCGCCATCAGCGCAGCGCGGAGCTGCTCGACGAGGTCGGCCTGTCCGACCGGGCCGGACACCTGCCGGCCGAGCTTTCCGGAGGCCAACGCCAAGCCGTCGCGCTGGCCCGGGCCCTGGCGGGTAGCCCGCGGTTGCTGCTGGCGGACGAGCCGACCGGCGCGCTTGACTCAGTCAGTGGCCAGCGCGCGCTCGACCTGCTGGTGGCCCTGCGCGAGCGCCGGGGGATGACGGTCATCATCGTCAGCCATGACTCCGCCGTGGCCGAGCGAGCCAGCCGAGTGCTGCATCTGATCGACGGGCAGGTGGCGGCGGGCTGACGTCGCGCCTATTTGGGCGCCAGCGCGATGGCCGACCACGAGCGGGCCACCCGCCAGATCGGGTAGGCCGCCCCGATCACGCCGATGATCATCCCGATCAGTGCGGCCCGCCCGAGCGTCCAGGCGGTTATGTCGGCCGAGATGAAGGCGTGAAGTCCGAGCGCGCCGGGAAGCAGGTCGGCCGCCAACAGCCCCAGCAGCAGTCCCGCCACCGTCCCGAGCGCGCTGACGGCGATCGCCTCTCCCAGCACGAGCGCCCCGAGCTGCCGAGCACTCCAGCCGACCGTGGACAGGAGAGCCAGCTCGCGCCGGCGCTCCAGGACCGCGGCCAGCATCGTGTTGGCCACAGCCAGGCCTCCGATGATCAGCGCCAGGACGACGATCAGCACGACCGCTTTGCTGATCAGCTCAGTGTTGGCTCCGGCGCGGACCGCCTCCCCCGGGTCGGAGATCGCAGCCACCCCCGGGAGGGCCTCGGCCAACTTCCGTTTGGCGGCGGCCAGTGAGATCGTCGGCGAGAGCCGAACGGCGATCGTGGTCACCTCATTGGGCGCCCGGCCGGCCAGCCGCTGGGCGTCGGCCAGGACGGTGATCACGCCGAGGTCCTCGAAGGTCAGGCCGGTGTGAAATACCCCGGCGACAGGGAGCCTCCGGTGGGCCAGCTGGATCGTGTTTCCAGGATGGAGATGGAGCTGCCCGGCCAGACCGTCTCCCACCACCACGTGTCCCGGGCTCGGGCCGTGTCCGGCGGTATAGACCAGCTGGCGCCCGGCGAAGCCGTTCAGATCGAGCCCATAGATGATTGAGGACGGATCGCGGGCGACCGCCCCCGTCACGAGTTGGAGCGGGGTGGCCTGCAAGACCCAGGATTCGCTCCTGACCCGGTTCAGCAGCGAGAGCGGGAGGACCGACGAGGTGGGGTCGCCGGCATCGGCCTGAAACAGCCCCAGGTCGGCCTTGCCGAGGTGGACCAATTGGCCCGCCGTCCGGTTCAGGCCGGCGGACAGGGCGAGCAGCGCCATCACGGCGGCCACCCCCACGGCGATCCCGGCCGCGGTCAGCGCGGTCCGGGTCCGGCGCCGGCCGACGTTGGCCACGATCAGGCTCAGCATCGGCCAGATTGTGGCCTACGGGGAGGCTGATAAACGGCCGGAAACCGCTGCTCGTCGCTCCGCCGGCGCTAGCCTGCGACTCCATCGCTGTGACGCTGACGGTAGGGAGACACTGAATGGAGAAGCTCATCAGGCCACGGGTAGGTGACCGTCGGGGCAGCAGATTGGGGCCGGCCCTGGCCGCGGCAGCTCTGACCGCTGTGGTTGCCTTGGCGCTCGTCCTGGCCTCTCAAGGAACCGCCACGGCAGCCCGCAGCCATGCCCGCCCAGGGCCGATCCGCTTCTCCCACGCGGTCATCGTGGATGAGCAGAAGCCAGGCTTTGAGCCTGATGTGAAGGTGGACGGCAGGGGAGTTATCTATTCGAGCGTCCCGAACGGCTTCTCCACCACGGTCAGCTACGTCTGGTTCTCCCACGACCACGGCAACTCGTACCTCCCGATCCCCGGGACGGTCGCTCTGGGCAAGCCGGCCACGTGCATCGGCGGCGGCGACAGCGACCTGTTCCTGGACTCTCACAACGCCCTCTATTTCTCCGATCTCCAGGGCCTGACCAACATCTCCAACAGCGTCAGCCAGGACGGCGGGAAGACCTGGACCACCAACTGCGCGGGTGCTCCCAACACCCCCGATGACCGGATGTGGTTCGGCGGCACGGGCAGTCTGGCCAAACACAACCTGATCCTGTATCAGGACTACGACGTGGCCGCTGGCTCGTTACCCAGCACGAACAACGCCCTGGTGGAGACCGAGTCAAATGACGGCGTCCACTTCGTACCCGTGGTCAACACGGCCCCAAGCAGTGACTGCATCGGGCCGGCCGTCCACGACTGCGTGACCGGCAACGAAGGCATCTCGGGCAACCAGGTCGTCGATCCCAAGAGCGGGGCCGTGTTCATTGCCCATACCTCGGTTGAGGGCACGACCAGCGCGGTGGGTGTGCGCGTCTCAGAGGGCAAGATCAAGCAGGGGACGCCTGCGACGGCCACCTGGACTCAGAGCCGCAACCTGGATGGGCCGCTGTGTCCAGGCGGCAAGAAGAGCTCCGACGGCAGCAACACGTGCGTGGACAAGAACGGAAACCCCGTGGAGATCGCCGGTGAGAACTTCGCCACGATCGCCCGCGACTCGGCTGGGTATCTGTACGTAACCTTCACCGCCGGCGCGATCGATCACCATTCGACGTCGGACCCCAACTTCGGCGCGCTGACCGCGCCCGAACAAATCTACGTCGTGCACTCCCTGACCCCGGCCGGCTCGAACTTCAAGAACCTGAAGTGGTCGGCGCCGCAGCGGATCACCGGCACTCGTGGCCTGACCAAGGGCACCAACACCTTCCCCTGGATCACGGCAGGGAGCAACGGACGGGTGGCCGTGGCGTGGTACCACGCCAACGAGCTCTCGCAAAAGGGCACGTGCGCCAGCGGCTCGGGCACATGCACGCTCTACGGGGCCTCCAGCCTGACCAAGGCCCAGTGGACCGTGCAGATGGGCGAGAGCCTCAACGCCCATTCTGCTCACCCCACGTACAGGGCGGCCAGGGTCTCCGAGGGCCCGGTGAAATCGGGCCAGATCTGCACCAACGGGATCGGCTGCGTGTCTGGGGGGGACAGGAGCCTGGGTGACTTCCTCGAGATCTCCCCTGACACAACCGGAGCGGCCGTGGTCTCGTTTGTCTTCGACACCACCCAGGACAGCGCCGACGGTGAGGAGGCGGGGCCTGAAGCCATCAGCAGGCAGATCAGCGGTCCCAGCCTGTTTGCCTCTGCTGGCCCGGTAACCCAGGGCCGGGGTCCCGGACTGGCCATGGGGTCGGTCAGGGATCCCGCCCGCGATGACTTCTACTCGGCCGGCGGGACGCTTACTCCCGGAGGGTCCAACCTGGATCTGACCGGAGCCTCGCTGGCCAACGGGCGGCACCGGACGCTGGTGGCCAAGATCCACGTCCGAAGCCTGGCCAGCCTGACCCCGGCGTCCGGCCTCGGGGGCTCAGACGCCAGCTGGATCCTCCGCTGGACGGTGGTTCACCCCGGAAAGAACAGCGGCGGGTATCAGCTCAACGGGCATGTCTACTACCTCGGGATGGACGACAACGCCGGCGGATCAGGCAAGCCGAGCTTCTTCGCCGGGGACACGAGCGCGATTCCGCCCCCGGGTAACGCGGCCGACCACACCAAGTACTTCACGTTTCCCCAGAGCACCATTCTGGCCGCCAAGCAAGCCTCCTACAACAGGAAGACCGGTGTGATCACGTTCCGGGCGCCGCTGAAGGACGTGGGTAACCCTGCCAACGGAACCCGCCTGTACAGCGCCACGGCGTTCACGGCCACCGCGTCGAGTCCGCAGTCGGCCAACACGCTGTTCAACCAGATCGACGCCACGCCGCCGTTCGAGCTGGTCATCGCCCCCCCGCGGACTGGGCGCTCGGTCCTTCATCGGGGCGTTCATGCCCGGCATCGGAGAATCAGCCGAAGGCCCAAGCGCGCCCGCGGGTTCACCGGCTGAGGCGGGCAGGTCGCGCGTTGTCTCGATACGACCATGTGTTCGCGTTGCATTAGGACACTGTTTGGCGGACGCCGAGCCGGGATAATCACTGACTGATTGTCGGCTGGGGCTTGCCCTCTGCCTGTGAGCGGGGAAACCGGGATCCTCTCCGCCAAGCCCACTTGCTCTTACAGGAGGTAATGAACCAAATGCATAAGCGCTATCTGAGCCTTGCCCTGATCTGCGGCACGGTTGCTGTGGCCGGCTGTGGAAGCAGCTCGTCGAGCAACAGCAGCACCGGCGCCGCCACCGGGCCGGCCAATAACGCGGTCTTCAGCGCGGACCTGAACGCCCTGTGTAAGCAGGCCAATGCCGGCGCCAAGACGGTGGGTAGTGACCCGGCCAAGGCACGGGCTCTGATTGAGCAATTCCTGCCCAAGTTCAAGGCCCTCACGGCCTCAGGCGCGCAGGGTGCTCTGTACGCCAAGTTCGTGGCCTCGCTCCAGACGGAGGCCAGCGCGCTCAAGGGCGGGAACATCTCGGCGTTCAAGGCGGCCAACACTGCCAACAACGCCTACGCCAAGCAGCTGGGCGCCCCGGCCTGCGCATAACGGCCAAGCCTTCCGCAGAAGGTCTTTCGTGGACCGCATCGTCTCGTCCGTTTGACGGGGCGATGTGGTCCACTTCCTGTTTGTGACGTCGGTCCATCACGGACACTCCCACGGGGTCTCGGCCGAGGCTGATCGAGCAAAGCTCGCGATCGCCCTCGGTCTGATCGTCGCCTTCATGGCGGGCGAGATCGTGGCGGGAATCCTCGCCGGGTCTCTGGCCCTCCTGTCCGACGCGGCCCACATGCTCACCGACGCCGTCGCGCTCGGCCTATCCGTCGGAGCCCTGGGCCTGGCCTCACGCCCGGCGCGAGGGCAGATGACCTTCGGCTTCAGGCGGGCCGAGATCCTGTCCGCCCAGTTCAACGGGGCCACCCTGCTCGTCCTGGCTCTGCTGATCGTGTACGGCGCGATCGAGCGGCTGATTTCGCCGCCGTCAGTGGCCGGGACGCCGGTCGTGGCGGTCGCCCTGGCCGGCGTCGTCGTGAACCTCGCGGCCACCGGAGTGCTGAGGCGCGCCAACCGTCAGTCGATGAACGTGGAGGGGGCCTTCCAACACATCGTCACCGACCTCGCTGCGTTCATCCTCACGGCGGTCGCGGGAGCGGTCATCCTGACGACCGGTTTCGTCCGGGCCGACGGGATCGCGTCGCTCGTGATCGCGGCGATCATGCTCCGGGCGGCCTACGGTCTGCTGAGGGCCTCAGGCCGAGTGTTCCTGGAGGCAGCGCCGGAGGGCGTCGACGTCCAGAGCATCGGGCGGGCGATGGTGTCCGTCCCCGGCGTGAGCGAGGTCCACGACCTCCACGTCTGGGAGGTCAGCTCCGGATTCCCGGCCCTGTCCGCCCATGTGCTCGTGGGGACCGACGACGACTGCCACGCGGCCCGCCGTCAGCTGGAGCAGCTGCTGGTCGAGCGGTTCCGGATCGAGCACACGACGCTCCAGGTCGACCACGAGGGCGCGCCGCGCCTGCTCTCGATCGAAGGGGTGCCGGGCTCCTGAGGCCAGCCTCAGGAGCGCAGCTTGACGCGACGCGAAGCCACGATCGCCCAGGTCATCGCTGAGACGATTGCCGTGGCGATCAGGGTCATGCCGATGGCGTTGAGGACGAATACAGCGGTCATCTCAAACCTCCAGGGTCTGGTTGCGGTGATCGACTGGATCGTCGACCCGATCTGCAAGAGCCCCGCGAGATAGATCTAAGAGATCTGTACGGGAGGCCCGTCTCCGGACGCCGGCTGGGCGACCGGAGCCCCGAAACTGACCTCCACGAGCGCGCCGCCTCCGGAAGCGTTGCCCGCCCGCGCCGTGCCCCCGTGTGAGCGCGCGGCCTGGCTGACGATGGCCAGCCCCAGCCCCGAGCCGGGCAGCCGGCGGGCGTCGGCCGCGCGGTAGAAGCGGTCAAAGACGTGCGGGAGGTCCTGAACGTCAAAGCCCGGTCCGTGGTCCCGGACCGCCAGCAGCCCATCGTGCAGGCGGACGTCGATCGCCCCGTCCGGAGGGCTCCACTTGCGAGCGTTGTCGATCACGTTGGTCACGGCCCGGCCGATCCGATCGGGCGCGCCCTCGACCACCGTGGGCTCCAGATCGAGGTTGAACGTGATCGTGGGGGCGCGCCGCTGCGTGCGCTCAACGGCATCGCGGACGATCGAGTCCAGCTCGATTGGCTCTCTGTGCGCGCTCGGGGCCGAGTCCCGGGCCAGCTCGACCACGTTGTCGACCAGCTGGGTCAGCTCGTCCAGCTCGGCCAGGATGGATTCCTGGAGGCCCTCGCGGTCCTGGGCCGGGAGGCGATCAGCCTCCAGAAAGATCTGGATGTTGCTCCGCAGCGCGGCGATCGGCGTGCGCAGCTCGTGCGAGGCGTCGGCCACCAGGTTGCGCTGGGCCCCGATCGACCGCTCGAGCGCGGCGAGCGTCTGGTTGAAGGTGGCCGCCAGCCTCCGGAGCTCGACCGGTCCGGCCTCCTCCAGGGGGCTCGGTCGATCCAGCTCGGTGGTCACGTCCTCGGTGCGGCGGATGAAGCGCCCGATGGGAGCCAGGGCCGAGCGGGACACGGCTGTGCCGAGCAGGAGGGCGAACAGGATTCCTCCGCCGATGAGGAGCCCGTAGGGGAGGAGCAGGCCGTTGGCGACGGTGTCGACTCCGGTCAGCGGCAGCGCGACCTGAACGACGTGGGCATCAGGTGGATCCCAGACCGTGTAGATCTCGACGTGGGTGCCGTGCACGTGGGCGTCCGTGAAGAAGCTGCCGCCGTGCCGGCGGCCGACGTTCAGCACCGGTGCGGTGACGGGGAGCTCACCGCCAAAATCGACCTTGCCGTCCGGCTCGACTACCTGGAAGTAGCCCGCTGCTCCGCCCAGCCCTGGTGCAAGGGGAGGGTGGAAAGGAAGGTGGCGGCCCTGGTCGGGCGGGCCTGGGCCCTCGGGTCCGCCAGGACCACCGTGCGGTTCAAGCGCGCCCTGAGCCCGCGCGACCAACTCGCTTTTCACCTCCCCGATCAGGTGCGACCGCGTGCTCACATATCCGACGACACTGATCGCCACCGCCACGGCCGCCACGGCCAAAGCGGCGGCGACCGCGATCCTCCGTCGCAGGCTCACGGCTCTCTCAGCACATAGCCCACGCCGTGGACGGTCTGGATCAGCCGCCGGCCGCCCTCGGCCTCGAGCTTGCGGCGCAGGTACCCGATGTACACCCGCAGCGCGTTGCCGGACGGGCCGAAGTCGTACCCCCACACACGGTCGTAGATCAGGTCGGATGTCAGGACCCGCCGCGGGTTGAGCATCAGCAGCTCGAGCAGTTGGAACTCGGTGCGTGTCAGGTCGATCTGCCGGTCGCCCACCCGGGCCGCGTGGGCGTCGGGATCCAGCTCGAGTTCTTCGAAGCGCAGCACGCGCCCGTCCACCCCGTCGATGTGGCGGCGCATGATGGCCTTCAGTCGCGCTTGGAGCTCACGCACGTCGTAGGGCTTGACCAGGTAGTCGTCCGCCCCCGCCTCCAGTCCATCGACGCGGTCCTCGATCGCCGCCCGGGCCGTGAGCATCAGGATCGGCGTCCGGTTGCCGGAGTCGCGCAGCCGGGTGCAGACCTGGACGCCGTCGATGTCCGGCAGGCCCAGATCGAGCACGATTGCGTCCGGAACATCGGTCTGCGCCCGGAGCAACCCCTCCTGACCGGTCGGGGCCTGGAGGACCTCGTAACCCGCCAGCAGCAATGCTCGCCGGACCGCGGCCCGGACCGAGTCGTCGTCCTCAATTACCAGCACTCGCATATCGCTCGCCGCTCCAAACGTACCGTTCGCGGGCTATCCGGGCTTCGGCTGGGTCAGGTCATAGACGGTGGTCCCAGCGACGGCGCGGGAGGCGAAGTGCGTGGATACCCACGATTGGATCTGGCCCGAGACGGCGTTCCCGTGTCCGGACGGCCCACCGGCCCCGAGGCGGCCGCCGGGTGGCCCGGGCGGGCCGGAACCGCCGGGCAGGCCGGTGACGCCAGGCGGAGCGAGAGCGCCGTCTGGCAGTCCGCTGCCGGGCCGGTCCGGACGAAACCCTCCACCGCCAGGACCAAACCCTCCACCACCGGGACCAAACCCGCCACCGGCCACGTAGTAGTGGATCCGGCCCTGGCTCACGAGCTGCTTGAAGCGGGCCAGGGTGATCGCCGGGTCGCCCCCGCCGAAGCCGCCGATGGCCATCACGGACCGGCCTGTGGCCAGCGCCAATGAGGCGCCGTTCTGGGACGAGCTCGTGGCCGCCACCCACGCATAGCGCCCGGCGTCGTGCTCCAACAGCGTGACCAGGGCTCGACTGGCGCCGGTCCCGCCCCGCTGGGTGAAGCCGGGCCCACCGGCGCGCGCCGGGCCCGCGCCTGCAGCCGGGAACCGGCCCCCCGGGACCCCGAAGCCGGCCGAGGCGATCGCCGGACCGGCCAGGGGATCGCCCCCGGACAGTGAGCTGGACACGGTGCTCAGTGTGTATGCGCTTGGCCCTGTCAGGGCAACCGTCACTCCGGCGAGGGCCAGGGCAAGCGGGAGTCGACCGCTCAGCCGGCGCGCCGCGAGGAGGCCCGCGGCGACGGCGAGGCCGCCGACCAGGATCACGTACCGCAGCCAGGGGTGCCAGTCGGGGGTGCGATCCAGGAGCAGGTAGGCCAGAACGGCCGTGCCGGCCAGGATCGCCGACAGCAGGGCGCGGGCGGCCTGCCGCTGTCGGTGGCGCCACAGAACCGTCACCCCGACGCCGACCAGGACCGCGATCGCCGGAGCCAGCGAGTTCGCGTAGTAGGGGTGGATGATGCCCGTCATCAAGCTGAACACGACTGCGGTCACGACCAGCCAGCCGCCCCACAGCAGCAGAGCCGCCCGCGTCCGGTCGGTCCGGGGCTGTCCCCGCCGCCACACCAGCCCGGCGGCGAGCACGATCAAGGCCGACGGGAGCAGCCAGCCGATCTGGCCACCCAGCTCGGTGTTGAACAGGCGCAGAACTCCGGCCGAGCCGCTGAACCCGCCTCCCGGTCCCGAGCCCAGGCCACCGCTGCTGATCCGATCAAGGCCGTTGGACCCGAAGATGACTTGCAGGATGCTGTTGCCGGTCGAGTCCCCGAAGTACGGCCGGGACGCGGCCGGCCATAACTGCACCAGCGCGACCCACCAGCCCGCGCTCACCAACATCGCGCCGCCCGCCGCCAGGAGCTGCCAGAACCGGCGCCGGAGGCTCACCGGCGCGCACAGCAGATATACGGCCGCGAACCCCGGTACCACGAGCAGGGCCTGAAGCTCCTTGGTCAGGAAGGCCAGGCCGACGGCTGCACCGGTCAGCAGCAGCCATCGGGTAGCACCGCGCTCGAGCGCGCGGGTCAGGCCGTAGGCCGCCCCGACGAACAGCAGCACGAGCAGCGCGTCGGGGTTGTTGAAGCGGAACATCAGCGCCGCCACGGGTGTCAGGGCCAGGATCAAGCCGGACAGGAGCGCGGCGCGGCGGCCGAACCAGCGCCGCACGGTGGCGTACAGCAGCCCGACGGCGGCCACGCCCTCGAGCGCCTGCGGGAGCAGCATGCTGAAGCTGGAGAAGCCGAAGATCCGGGACGAGAGCTCCATCATCCACAGCGAGGCCGGAGGCTTGTCCACGGTGATGTAGTTGGCCGCGTCAAAGGAGCCGAACAGGAACGCTTTCCAGCTGTGGCTGCCGGCCTGGACGGCCGCCGCGTAGTACTCGTTGGCGTAGCCGTTGTGAGACAGCCCCCACAGGTAGAGAACGGCGGTCAGGGCCAGAAGGCCGGCCAGCGGCCCAGACTCGCGCACGCGCTCCAGCTCGACCGTCCGGCGAGGGATGGAAAGGGTGGGCCGGGGCCAGCCTGCCCGAGCGGATGCCGTGCTCACCGGCCAAACGATCCGGCGGCCGGCGAAGCGGCCCGTCGCAAAGGCCTAAGAACGATGTATGAGAGCAGGCGGCGTCGTGCGGCGCTCAGCGCCTCGGGCCACCCGGCTGGATGGCGCCCGTGGGGGTCGCCGCAGAGGCTCTGGCGGTGCCGGACCCGACAGCCGCGCTTTCTCGGTAACGGATGAGGAAGGCCATCCCGCGACGCTGGAGCGGGGACGGGGTGGCGCTCCGCTCCGTGTCAAGACCCGTGAACGGCGAGGCGCCCTGCGAGAGCACGATTCGCGTGTGGTCCCAAGCCGCGCTCCTGATCGCGCCCTGCTCGCCAGCGGCCATTTCGCCCGTGCCCCGGGTGAAGTTCGCTGTCCCGAAGTTCGCCAGCGGGAGCCCCTGGCACAACCCCAGGCTGTTGCAGGCAGAGGGCGCCTCGGCGATCCACTCGGCTGAGGTCACATCGATTGACTGGGTTGTGAGCTGCTTGGAGAACGACCTGCCCCGGGTCCGGTCAAGAAGGCGCATGGTCACCCGGTTACCCACCACGGTCACGGTGGCGGTCACGTGGTCGCCCTGCTTCACGGTCATGCTGATCGGGTTTGCCGGCGCGGGGACGAGCTCGTACCAGGCAAATGAGTGGTGCTGGCCGGACGCCGTGCAGTCGAGGCCGGTGCCGATCTGCTCAAGCCCGGTGGCGCTGTTGCTGTATCCCCCCAGGCCGACCCAGAACGACGAGTAGGTGTTCTCGCCGTTCTGGCACGTGGCCGCGGGCTGAACCCACGACGCGCTGACGCGGCGAAACGTCACGCCCGCCCGGTGCGCGGCGTACCCCGACCAATTGGAGCTCGTCGCCGTGTCGGCTAGGGCCCCCGACGGCGTGACCGCGAACGCGGCCAGGGCGCACGCTGTGAGCAGCGCTGATCTCAGGAGTTGACGCGCGGTCATCCCTGACACATTCTGGGCGTTGGGCGTGAGAGCCGGGTAAGACATGTCATCCGCGGGCGCCAGTGCGTACCGCCTGCCTCCAACGGTAGCTATAGACCGGCCGCACGCCCGGCCGCGCCTGCTCCAGCAGCATCGCGTAACTGGATCGGCCGCCGGAGGCCGTCTGAGCGGCGGCGCCCATGGCCAAAGCCCCGTGCGGGTCGAAGCGCCACAGGATGTCGTGGCGGTGCCCCCAGCAGCCGCTGCGGTGGTTCGGTGTGCAGTCCAGGTTTACGCTCCCCAGGCCGTCGTCGTACATCCAGGCCTCGTAGGCCAGCACGATGTTCGGGTATCCCTCGGCCCAGTTGGAGGTAAACGCGTACCAGCCGCTTCCGGGCTCCGGATCGGTCTGGGCCTGGACTCCGGCCGACGCGGCTCGATCCAGGGCCGCCGTCAGCCCCGGGATCGGCGCGAGCCGGTAGAGGATGCGGTCCAGGTTGGTCAGCACGAACGCTTGCTCGGGGGGTGACAGGGACACGAAGTTCCGGGGCAGGACATAGCGGGGCTCTCCCAGCTTGGCTCGCGCGCTGTCCAGGTAGGCCACGGAGGCTCGGATGCAGGCGGCGCCGTCAGGAGCCTGCCAGCAGGTCGCGGGCAGCGCTCCGACCGGGAAGTTGAACCCGGGGTCGGGGCCCACCGGCCCCTGCGCGGCCGCTCCGTGAGCGATCACACCGGCCAGCGCGATGGCCAAAGCCGTCAGCGTGCCTCTCGCCAGTACCCGCATCCAGTCTGGATCGGCCGCAGGTCCCGTGAAGGTTGACGTCCGGGTGTCTCATTCGACGAACGGGGGATGCGCCCGGCCGAAGCCGGAGCGCGGGTTCAGCTGACGACTTCGGCGACGCGAGCGGCTGGAAAGCGCACCTGAACATCAAGCCCACCCTGATCGAGCGGACGCAGGTCGAGCGTGGCCTCGTGGGCTACAGCGATCGCCTGGACGATCGACAGGCCCAGGCCGAGGCCGTCGCGACCGATCCGCTCTCCATTCAGGCGTTGGAATGGCGCCAGCAGGCGATCTACCTGATCCGCTGGGATGACCGGACCGGTGTTGGTCACGCGCAGGACGGCATCACCGTTGACGGTCGTCACGCCCATGTCCACGGTCCCCTCGGCCACGTTGTGCCGGATGGCATTGTCGAGCAGGTTGGAGACGAGCCGCTCAATCAGGCGAGAGTCGCCGGGGACCGTCGCCGCGTCAAGCGATTCGTTGAGGCTCAGCCCCCGGGTGGTGGCCTCCGGCCCACCCGCCTGGATCACCGCGCGGGCCACAGCGGTCAGGTCGACGGGCACCGGATGCGAAATTCCTCGCTGACCCTGAGCGAGCGCGAGCAGAGCGTCGATCAGACGCTCCTCGTGCTCATTCTCCTCCAGCACCTGCCGGGAGGTTTCCCTGAACGTTTCGGTGGTGGCGCGCGGGTCGCTCAGCACCATCTCCAGGAGCGCCCTGACCGTGGTCAGCGGAGTCCTCAGCTCGTGCGAGGCGTTGGCCACAAAGCGCCGCTGGGCCTCGAATGCTCCCTCGAGCCGCCACAGCAGTCCGTCGATCGTGTCGGCCAGCTGCCTGAGCTCGTCGCGTGGGCCGGCCAGGGCCAGCCTCCGGTGCAGGTTGGCCTCGGAGATCTCCTGGGTGGCGGCGGTGATCGTGCGAAGCGGTCGGAGCACGCGACCGGCCACCACCCAGCCCAGCAGGCCGGACATGATCGCCATGATGGCCAGCGCGATCGCTGATTCAACCTCCAGCTGATGGAGGTCAGAGATCCGCTGGTTGCTCACCACGAAGCTGACCACCGCCTTGCCGGCCGACGACCCGAAGGCCTGGCGGACCTTGAGCGGCAGCCTTTGGACGCGCTGGCGTACGGCGGCCGGCAGCTGGGCGATCCGGTTACCGGACCGGAGGAAAAGCGGTCGGAACGGCCCCGGCCCGCCACGAACAAACGCCCGTGGCGGTGGGCTCGGGATCGTTTTGGCGTGGGACACCAGCCCGTACGTGATGGCCAGCAGGCCCGCGCCGCAGACCAGGAACAGAGCGCCGTAGAGCAATGTCAGCCGCCAGCGCACGGTGGTGTGCGGGTACCGAAGCCGGTGGGCCATCTGCGCTGCGTGCTGCCGCAGGCTCATGCGTCGCCCCCGATGCGGTAGCCGATCGGCGTGATCGTTTCAATCACGGGCGGCTCGCCCAGCTTGGCGCGAAGCCGGCTGATCGTCATCCGTACGACGTTGCTGAATGGGTCCATGGCATCGTCCCAGGCCCGGGCCAGCAGATCCTCGGTGGGCACGACCGCTCCGTGCTCGCTCAGCAGAACCTCCAGAACGGCAAACTCCTTGGGGCTCAGGGTGAGGGCCTCGCCGCCCCGCTTGACCGATCGGCGGGCCGTGTCCAGCTCCAGGTCTCCATGCACCAGCGTGGGCGCAAGCGGACGCCGTGAGCGGCGGGCCAGGGCGCGCACCCGGGCCACCAGCTCGGCGATGTGAAACGGCTTGGACAGGTAGTCGTCGGCTCCCAGTCCCAGGCCGGCGACTCGGTCCTCAATGGCACTCGCCGCGGTCAGCATCAGGACGGCGGTCTCGCCTCCGTGCACCAGCGTTCGGCACACCTCGTCGCCGTGGACTCCCGGGAGGTCGCGATCCAGGACCACGACGTCATAGGTGATCAGGCCGGCGCGCTCGAGCGCCTCCTGCCCGTCGAAGGCGAGGTCGACCGCGATGCCTTCGCGGCGGAGCACCGAGGCGACCGTCTCCGCCAGCCTGGGATGATCCTCGACCACCAGCACCCTCATCCCGTCGCTCCTAACCAGACCAGTTCATCTGCGTGGGGAGCGTCGGCGCGGACGGGTGGTCCGCGCCGACGTCCGGCTCCGAGGATGTCTGGTGGCGCATAACAACGACATAACGGCGTTACTGGGCTGTTACCCCCGGTCTCGTACAACCCGGTCTGTGGTTTCGGCTGGAACCCATCGGCACAGTGTTGCGCTCGCGGTTCCCGTGGTTGCCTGTGCCGTGGGGCTGGGCGCGTGCGGTGGGGGTGGCTCGACGAGCGCGGGCCCCCAGGCCAACTTCGGAGCCGGGCTTCGCTTCGCCCAGTGCATGCGGTCTCACGGGCTGCCGAGCTTCCCCGACCCGAGCTCCCAGGGCGCGATCCAGCTCGCGCCTGGGTCGGGACTCAACCCGCAATCTCCGACATTTCAGTCTGCTCAGAAGTCCTGCGCGAAGTACGCCCCCGGCAAAGGGGGCCCGCCGCACATGACCGAGGCCCAACGGAAGGCTGCGCTGCGTTTCGCGCAGTGCGTGCGCAGTCACGGCGATCCGGACTTTCCTGATCCGGCCTTGACTCCCCCCAAGGGGGCCGTCGCCGTGCTCGCGCTGCGCGGGATGGTGTTCGCCTTCAGCTCGGCCTTCGACCCCCGAGCGCCGGCCTTCCACCAGGCGGCGGCCCAATGCGGGCTCCGGCTGCCCATCTTTGGCCACGCCAATTTCCAGGGCAAATGAGGCTGGTGACGATCCTGTCCCTCGCACCGGTCAGTGCCTCTCTGCTTCTCGCCGCCTGCGGCTCGGGCGGAGCGACCGGTACGACGGGGTCGTCGAGCAGCCAGTTCGCCTTGGCCCGGTGCATGCGCACACATGGCGTGTCCAACTTCCCGGATCCGACAATGGGTGCCGGGGGGCCGGGGTTTCAGATCAGCGCCATCCCCGGAAGCTCGACCCTGACGGTGAATGGGACCACGTTCAACGGGCCGGCGTTCGAGTCGGCCGTGAGGACATGCAAGCTGTTCGGCGGGGGTAGCAGCCCGCCACCGTTGAGCGCGCAGCAGCGGCGCAGGCTGGTGGCTTTTGCCCAGTGCATGCGCTCCCACGGCGTGCCTGACTTTCCCGATCCGACGTTCCCCTCCGCGGGCGGCATCTTCCGAGGAAAGATTCCCAGCGACCACAATGCGCCGGCCTTCGCTCAGGCAGTGAGGACATGTCGAAAGCCCTGACCCGCAGACGCATCGGTGCCGGGCTGGCGCTGCTGGTGGCGATCGTCGTGGTCCTGGTCGTCGTGCTCGGCAACAGCAACTCCAGCGCGGGGTCGACGAACAACACCGCGGCCCAGACGGCCGGGGCGGCCACGGTCCAGCGCCGAGATCTGGTGGAGACCGACACCGAATCGGGGACGCTCAGCTATGCCAACCCCCAGACCGTGTACAACAACCTCAGCGGAACGATCACCTGGCTGCCCCAGGTCGGCCAGCTGATCAAGCCGGGCCAGACGTTGTACAAGGTCGACGGCGTCCCGGTCATGCTGATGAAAGGATCGACGCCCGCCTACCGCGACCTGTCTGCCGCCGACACTCCCGGTGCCGACATCCTGGAACTGAACCGCAACCTGATCGCGCTTGGTTTCAATCCCAATGGGATCGTGGCCGACGACACCTGGCAGGCCGCGACAACAGACGGAGTGGATGTCCTGCAGGCCTACCTGGGCCAGACCGAGACGGGGGACCTGACGCTCGGTCAGGTTGTGTTCCTGCCCGGCCCCCAGCTGGTGTCCTCGCTGGATGAGAAGCTCGGGGCCGACCCAGGGGGCGCCAGCAGCGCAGCCAGCCTTTCCTCCACCAGCCCGGCCGCCAGCACCGCGTTCGTCAGCCTGGAGACCGCCAGCACGACCACGCCGACGGGGAGCGTGCCCGGCTCCTCGCCGGGCCAGAAGCCGGGCCGCGGCCGTCCCCAGCAGGCGCCGACACCCGGCAGGCACAAGCACAGGCGCAACAAGGCGAGTTCGCTTCAGGCTCTGATCGCGCTGCTCAAGGCCGAGATCGCCGAGCTGAAGGCTCAGAAATCAGGGAGCCCGGGAGGCAGCCACGGCGGCTCGCCCGGCGGGAGCAACGGCGGTGGCAGCAACGGCGGTGGTGGTGGCGGAAGCGGCGGCGGCGGAGGCGGTGGCGGTGGCGCCGGCGCCAGCGGTGGCGCCAGCGGCGGCGGAGGCGGCGGTGGAAGCAGCGGCGGCGGCAGCACCGGCGGCACCGCCATTCTGGAGACGACCTCAAACGAGCTGGTCGCGACCGTTGACCTGGATCCAAGCAAACAGAGCGAGGCCAAGGTGGGGGACAGCGTCACGGTTGAAATGCCCGCAGGCAACACCGTCGGCGGCCGAATCACCGCCGTCAGCTCGGTCGCCCAGAGCTCGTCGAGTGGGGGCTCTGGCTCGGGCGCGGGCGGAGGTGGCGGCGGCTCCGGTGGTGGCGGTGGCAGCGGCAGTGGCTCCGGCGCATCGTCGGCCATCCCGGTCACGATCGCCCTCAACCGGCGCCAGAAGGCGGCGGGCTTGGATCAGGCCGCGGTCAGTGTGAACTTCGACCAGGCGGAGGCCAAGCATGTGCTCTCTGTGCCCGTGACCGCCCTTCTGGCCGTGCCCGGCGGGGGCTATGCACTCCAGCAGGCCGCCTCCCCACACAAGCTTGTACCTGTCACGACGGGCCTGTTCGCCGCCGGGTACGTGCAGATCTCCGGATCGGGGGTCTACCAGGGTCTCCAGGTGACCAACTCGGAGGGCTGAGGATGCCCGCGGTCAGGCTCGGCCATGTCGTCAAGGAGTTTCAGGGTGGGGTATTCGCCCTTCGGGGCGTCGACGTGGTCGTTGAGCAGGGCGAGCGAGTCGCCGTCGTCGGTCCGTCCGGGTCCGGCAAGACAACCATGCTGACGATCATGGGGACGCTGGAGCGCCCCAGCCAGGGGGAGGTCGAGGTGGCGGGGTGCAACGTCAACCAGGCCTCGGATCGGGAGCTGGCCGGGCTGCGGGCCCATAGAGTCGGATTCGTTTTCCAGACCTTTCACCTTCAGGAATCGATCAGCGCGCTGGATAACGTGGCCAACGGGATGCTGTACACGGGCGCGCCGGCTCGGGAGCGCCGCGAGCTGGCCCAGGCGGCGCTCGAGCGGGTCGGGTTGGGCCACCGCACGACTCACCGGCCGTCGCAGCTCTCGGGCGGCGAGCGCCAGCGTGTGGCGATCGCCCGGGCCATCGCCAAGCGACCGCTGATCGTCCTGGCCGATGAGCCGACCGGAAATCTGGACTCCACTTCCGGCCGGGGGATCGTGGACCTGCTGCACGAATTGGCCGAGGACGGCGCCACCCTGGTCCTGATCACCCATGAGCACGAGATCGCCGACTCCTTCCCTCGCCGCATCACGATGCGTGACGGCGAGGTCATGTTGGACGAGCACTCATGAGCACGGCCGCGGTGCCCGTCGGCCGCGCCCGGCTGCCCGTGGCGGAGTTGTTCGGGACGGCGCTCCAGGGTCTACGCAGCCGGCGGCTTCGAGCCGCGCTGTCGGCGCTGGGCATCGCGATCGGGATCGGAGCGATGGTGGCCGTGGTCGGTGTATCGGCCTCGGCCCAGGCCAATCTTCTGGCTGAGATCGACGCTCTGGGCACGAACCTCCTCACTGTCACCCCGGGGCAGAACTTCCTGGGCAACAATGAGGTCCTGCCCGACACCTCGGTGCCCTCGGTCTACCACATGCAGGACGTCCGCAGGGCGGTGGCCGTCTACCAGGTCAGCACGGCCAACGTGTACCGGACGCCAGCCGTGCCGTCGGCCCAGACCGGGGGGATCGGAGTCGACGCAGCG
>CAVPKV010000036.1:0-18073 GCA_963705785.1 uncultured Solirubrobacterales bacterium
CGTTGTCGAGCTGCCGGTCCTGATCCTGGTCAACAACGCCGGGGTCACGCGCGACGATCTGGTGGCGTCGCTCGGGGAAGACGAGTGGGCGCAGGTCCTGGACACCAATCTGACGGCCGCTTTCCGGTTCACCCGCCGCGCGCTCCGGGGCATGCTCCGGGCCAGGGCGGGGCGGATCGTCAACATCGCCTCAATCGCCGGGCTCCGGGCCAACCCGGGCCAGGCCAACTACTCGGCCGCCAAGGCCGGACTGATCGCCTTGACCAGGACGGCCGCCGTCGAGGTGGCGCGCCGCGGGGTCACGATCAACGCCGTTGCCCCGGGCCTGATCCAGACCGAGATGACCGCCGAACTGTCTGACGACGTGGTCGGCTTCATTCCGGCCCGGAGGATGGGAACCCCCGAAGAGGTGGCGGCCTGCGTACGCTTTCTGGCCTCAGAAGAGGCCAGCTACGTGACCGGCGCGGTGCTGACGGTCGACGGCGGGCTGGCCGCGTGAACAGAAAGGAGCTGGTGATGCCGGCAGTGACCACCGAGCAGGTCGAGGCCCGCGTGATCGAGGCTCTGGCCAGCTTTGGGCCAGATCCGGAGCAGATCGCCCGTGATTCGACGTTTGAGGAGCTCGACATCGACTCGCTGGACCTCGTCGAGCTGGCCCAGATCGTCGAGGACGAGTACGGCGTAGTGCTGAAGGGGGAGGACATGAAGGAGCTCAAGACCGTCGGCGATGCGATCGACCTGATCGTCTCTCGGGCCGAGTAGAGGCGTCGCTTGAGGCCGAGAGTCGTAGTCACCGGGGTGGGCGCCGTCACGCCGCTCGGCGTCGGCGCCGAAGCGCTGCATGAGCGGTGGGCGTCCGGCGTGTGCGCAATCGCCGACGGGGCGGGAGCGTGCACCGACTTCGCCCCCGCCGACTTCCTGAGCGTGAAGGAGATCCGCCGCCTGGATCGGTTCGCCCAGCTGGCCGCGGTCGCCTCCGACGAGGCGATCCGGCAGGCCGGGTGGGCCGACGAGCTGCCGTATGACCCGCTGCGGACGGGCTGCGTGCTGTCCACAGGGATCGGCGGGCTGATCACGGTTGAGGCGCAGCACGACGTCCTCCGGGAGAGGGGGGCGAAGATGCTCTCGCCGGTTGGGATCCCGGCCTACATGCCCAACGCCGCCGTGGCCGCGGTCTCCATGCGCCACGGTCTCCGGGGCCAGAGCTTCGGCGTCGTGTCGGCGTGCTCGGGCGGCGGCCACGCTCTGGGCTCCGCGCTCCGGATGATTCAGTGCGGGGACGCTGACGCCGTGCTGTCCGGCGGATCCGAGGCCACTCTGACCGAGTTCGCCTTCGGGAGCTTCAACGCGATGCAGGCCCTCTCGCCGACCGGAATCTCCCGGCCCTTCGATGCCCGCCGCGACGGCTTCGTGATGGGGGAGGGTGCGGCCATGCTGGTGCTGGAGGAGGCCTCGGCGGCCGAGGCCCGAGGCGCGCCGATCCTGGGTGAGCTGGCCGGCTTCGGATCGACCTCAGACGCCTACCACCTGACCGCGCCGGATCCGGATGGCGGTCCGGCGGCCCGGGCGATCGAGCTGGCGCTGCGTGACGCCGGCGCGGCCCCGCCGGACGTGGCCTACATCAACGCCCACGGCACCTCCACGCCGCTCAACGACCCCGCGGAGACGGCCGCGATCAAGCGGGCCCTGGGGGAGGAGCAGGCGCGCCGGATCCCGATCTCCTCCACCAAGTCGGCGATCGGTCACCTGCTGGGGGCGGCGGGCGCCGTGGAAGCGGTGGCCACGCTTCAGGTGTTGCGCACCAGGGTGATCCCGCCCACGCTGGGCTACGAGGTCCCGGATCCGGCGTGCGACCTGGACTACGTCCCCGGCGAGGCTCGGCCGCTGATCGGAAACAGCGACGGCCCGGCGCTGGCGCTCTCCAACTCGTTCGCCTTCGGGGGCCACAACGTCACGCTGGCGCTGCGGGGGGCACCCGGTTGATACTGGCCGGCAAGCGGCTGCTGATAACGGGCGTCATCACCAAGGACTCGATTGCCTTTCACGCCGCCGAACAGGCCCAGCGTGAGGGGGCCTCCGTCGTTCTGACGAGCTTTGGCAGGGTGCGGCGGTTGACCGAGCGCGCGGCTCAGCGGCTGCCCGAGCCCGTCGATGTGCTCGAGCTGGACGTCAACCGCCCAGCCGACCTGGAAGCCGTCGCGGGCGAGCTCCGGGAACGATGGGGAGGCCTGGACGGGGTCCTCCACGCGATCGCGTTTGCTCCCGAGGACGCGATCGGCGGAAACTTTCTCACCGCTCCGCCCGAGAGCGCGCTGGAGGCGTTTCGGACCAGCGCGTTCTCCCTGAAGGCGCTGGCGGCAGCGCTGGCGCCGGTCATGGACTCGGGTTCGAGCGTCGTCGGGCTCGACTTCGACGCGTCCGTCGCGTGGCCGGTCTATGACTGGATGGGTGTGGCCAAGGCCGCGCTCGAGTCTGTGTCCCGGTACCTGGCCCGAGACCTCGGACCGTCGGGGATTCGGGTCAACCTGGTCTCGGCCGGACCGCTGGGCACGGTCGCCGCCCGGGGCATCCCCGGATTCGAGCGGCTGGCCGGCCTGTGGCCCAAGCAAGCCCCCCTGGGCTGGGACATAGAGGACCCGGGCCCCGTGGCTGGCGCGATCTGCTTCCTGCTGTCGGACTACTCGCGGGCCATCACGGGCGAGATCCTCCACGTGGATGGGGGGTTCCACGCCGTGGGGGCCCCCACCGACCTATAGCCCGCCGGCCGGCTACCGGAACAGATCCTCTGCCTCGGGCCGCCGCAACGCCGCGGCTCCGGGCCCATCCTCGGCGGTCACCTGCCGGCTCGCTCCGCGAACCAGCACGACGGGCTGACGGCCGTCCTTCGTCCGGGCCAGGTCTGCGGCGGAGGCGAGCTCGTCGGCGACCGCGATCCAGGTGGCCTTCAACTCGCGTCCCAGGGCGTCGGTCCGGCCGCGCCAGTCCTCGAGCGGCCTCAGACCGGCGCAGCCGATCGCCACCTCGACCTGCCCGTTTCGCCACGCCCGCCCGAAGGTGTCGGTGATGATGATCGCCGGGGCCGTCTGAGTCAGCTCGTGGAGTCGGCGGCGCAGTCCGCGGGCCGAGGCATCGGGGTCCTCCGGGAGCAGGACGACGGTTTCGTGGCCCGGAACGTTCGACGCGTCCACGCCCGCGTTGGCGCACACGAAGCCGTGGTGTGTTTCGCAGATCAGGACCCCGCGCTCGGCGCGCACGATCCGGCTGCTGTCCTCCAGGATCACCTGGACCAGTCGGGGGTCCTTGTCCAGCTGCTCGGCGAGCGCCATCGCCTCCGCTCCGGGCTCCACGTCGGCCAGGGAGCGGGTCCGCCCTTCGGACTTGGAGACGACCTTATGGGCCACGACCAGCACGTCGTCGGGCTGGAGGTCATCCAGGGCCGCCACCATCAGGGCCGCCAGGTCATCGCCGGCGGCGACCTCAGGTAGGCCCTCCAGGGCGGCGGCGCTCAGCACCGCGAATGCTGGGTCAGGGCGAGCCGGGTGAGCTGCGCGCGGTCCGGGGCCACCCCGGACAGTGAGGACACGTCATCCGGAGTGTCGATGTCCAGAGCCAGCGAGGGCACCCGAACGACCTCTGCCTTGATGCCGGCAACCCGCGCCATGGACATGTGACGCTCGCAGCTGCCGGGCCCGAAGGCCGGCGACAGAGAGTCCGGCGGGGTGAGCAGCAGGGCGTTCGTGCCCCTGCCGTGGCGGTCGGGGACAACGATTGCGCACGGTGGTTCGACCGGGCGGCGCAGGAGCGCGTCGAGTTCCGCCGGATCGAGTGCCGGGCAGTCGCCGGGGACCAGCAGGGCCCGCTGAGCGCCTCGCTCGAGGGCGGCCCGGATGCCCAGGCCGGCGGCGGCGTTGTGGCCGGCCTCCCGATCCGCCAGCACCTCGGCCCCCTGCTCGAGCGCGATCCGGCCGGCCACGGGTGAAGCCGTGACGACCAGAATGGCGTCGAGGTCGGCGGAGCGCAACGAGTGAAGGACGTCGGTGAACATGGCCTGCACCAGCTCCTCCCGCCGCTCCGGATCAAAGCTGTCGCGAAGCCGCTGCTTCGCCGCCGGGAAGCGTTTGACCGGCAGGATGGCCACGGTCCGCATGCGCCACGAACGCTATCGGCCGAGGGACATGGCGAAGGCGAGCGTTTCCTGCGCCACCCGCCGGCGTCCGGCCGCGTCGCCCATCAGCACGTCCGTGAGGTGGACCGGAACGGCGTCGGTCTCCTGGTCGGCGACCAGCCCGTCGATCACGCCGCGGTACAGGGCGGCGATCCCCGCGCTGGACAGCGGTTGGCCCGCCCAGCGCAGGAAGGGTTCGGTCGGGCCCTTGACCACGGCGCCGGCCACCAGCGGGCTGACGGCAACGACGGGCGCGGACGCGGCGGCCAGCGACTCCCGGATCCCGGGCACGGCGAGAATCGGGCCGATCGAGATGACCGGGTTGGAGGGCCCGATCACGATCGCTCGGGCCTGGCCGATCGCCTGGCTGACCTCCGGAGTCGGAGCCGACGCCGGGGCGCCCCGGTAGTCCACGGCCTCAACGGGAACCTGCTGGCCGCCTCGGATCATGAACTCCTGAAACGGCCACCAGCGGCCGCCGGCCATCACGCGCGTCCGCACCGGACGATCGCTCATCGGCAGCACTCGAGCCCCGACTCCGAGCGCCTGGCCGATCCGCAGCTGCGCCTCCGTCGGCCGGAGGCCTCGGGCCAGTGCAGCGGCCCGCTCGATCGCCACGGCCAGGTCCCGGTCGCCCAGGTTGAACCAGACCTCGACCCCCAACTCGCGGAGGCCGTCCATGACGGAGAACGTGTCTCCGCTCAGTCCCCAGCCCCGCTCGTCGATCCGATCGGCCAGCCAGAACGTGATCAGGTCGGGATCCGGCGAGACGTAGCCGCCGTAGATCTCGACGTCATCCCCCGTGTTGGCCACCACCACCAGGTCGTCAGGTCCGACCACATCGAGCATCCCGCGCGCCAGCTTGGCCCCGCCGGTGCCCCCGGCCAGCACCACCACTGGGCCGTTCACAGGCCCGTGATCTTGATCCCCGCCTGGACCTTGTGCCTGACGTTGATCGAGATGATCAGCGGCGTGAGCTGCTCCAGGATCCGGGCCATCTCCAAACGGCCGCAGTCCACCGGCCGCAGGCCGTCGATTCGTCCGATCAGGTCGGCCAGCTGAACCTTGTCCTCCCGGCTGTCGCCACAGATGAGCACGTCTTCGTCAAGGTCATGGCCCAGGTCGGTCAGCGCTGCGGCGCTGACGGTGTGGAGCGCGCTGAGGACCCGAACTCCGCCCGGAGCCATTTCCCTGGCCTGCTGGGCCGCCGAGCCCTGCCACACCCCGAGGCTCCGAGTGGCCTTGCCCCCGACCGCCGCGGCCAGGGGAACGGTCGTGTCCACCAGCAGCTGACCGTCTGCGAGCGCCCCCTTGAGGTTGGTCAGGTTCTCGGACTGGTTGCGAAACGGGACGGCCAGGATCACGATCTCGGCCCCCCGAACGGCGGCGGCATTCTGGTCGCCCGTGAACGAGCCCTCAGGGACGGCCTCCCGGGCCCGGGAAACCGCCTCCAGCGCCCGGTCCTGGTCGCGGGATCCGATCACGATCGGAACCCCGGCTCTGCCCAGGCGCACAGCCAGCCCGAACCCCAGCGCCCCGGTGCCTCCCACGATGCAAACGGTTTCGTTCATCCGGCGGCGGAGTGTATGCTCCCGCTGGAAAGGGGGTTGGAATGCGGTTGGGGGCAAAGACCGTGCCGGTTGCGGTGAAGAGTGGGCACAGAATGGTCCGACGCATGGCCGGTTGGGGGATCCTGGGTGGCGTGCTGCTGACTGTGTCGGCGGCCGCCTCAGCCGGCGCCGCGGGCCACCTCGCGTTGAAGCCGTACCGCGTGCGGGCCGGGTCGCTGAGCCAGGGCGGACGCCTTCTCTACTGGCGGGCCACGCTCAACAAGTCCTTCTCCGTGACCACCTTTGAGCACGAGCACCGGTCGCTCTGCCTGCTCCTGATGGGTCCCAAACACGGCTTCCTGTCCGGGCGGGTCTGCCTGGTCGCCGGGGCGCACGCGGGCGACGGTCCCCGGCTCGTGTACCAGAAGATTCGTCACGGCAAGGCCAGCCCGGGGCGCTTCATCGGCTCGCTCACCAAGCCCGGCGCCACCAGCTTCACGGCCACCTTCACGCCGGCCCAGATCGGGCGCAAATACGTTGCCGTTCGCTGGCAGATCCTGAGCAGCGTGTCGCCGCCCGCCTGCATCCCAAGGTCCAAGTCCGGCTGCCACACCCTCTACCCGCACCACGCCAGGTTGCTGCGGATGCACACGCCGCGGGTCGTGGGTTGCGTGCCCAGCGGCTCGTCGCTCATCTTCGGCGGCCCGAGCAACCGCAAGGAGATTGCGCTGACCTTCGACGACGGCCCGTGGAACGACCCCCCAACGGCCGACTTCCTGAAGGTGCTGGAGCGCGACCACGCCGTCGCCACGTTCTTTGAGATCGGCGACCAGATCAGCACCTACGACCCCGGGGGCACGCTCGAGCGGCGGATGCTGACCGACGGGGACATGATCGGCGACCACACCTGGACCCACCCGGACATGACGGGGCTGTCGCCCTCCGAGCAGCGGTCGGAGCTCCAGCTCACTATCAATGCGATCCAGCACGACACCGGCTTTCGCACCTGCCTGTGGCGTCCCCCGTATGAGGCCTACGATTCCCAGGTTGACTCCGTGGCCCGATCGATGGGTCTCCTGACGATCAACTACGACGTCGACACTCAGGACTGGAAGGAGCCGGGGACGGCCACGATCTACCAGCGGGCCGTGGACGGCGCCCACAACGGGGCGATCATCCTGCAGCATTTCGGCGGCGGTCCCCGCCAGGAGACCCTGGACGCACTGCCCGAGGAGATCACCACGCTGCGGAGCGAGGGCTACAGGTTCGTGACCATCCCGGAGCTGCTCGGGTTGCATCTGATCTATAAGTAGGTCTATGAGCAGCCCGCTCCCCGAGCGTGTCAGGGTCCGCGAGGTCGGCCCCCGGGATGGGTTTCAGAACGAGCCCGAGATCGTGGCCACCGAGGACAAGGTGCGCCTGATTGAGCTCCTGGCCGGCAGCGGTCTTGACCGGATCGAGGTCACGAGCTTCGTCCGGCCCGACGTGATCCCGCAGTTGGCCGATGCCGAGCAGGTGCTCGAGCGGATCGAGCTGCCCCGGGAGGTGTCTGTGAGTGTGCTGATCCCGAACGAGCGCGGCCTGGAGCGCGCGCTCCGGCACCGCGATCGCTTCCAGGAGGTAAACGGGTTTCTGTCCGCCTCGGAAACCCACAACCAGAAGAACGTGGGCCGGCCTGTGGATGAGTCTCTGGCTGGGCTGCGCCGGGTGTTCGCCCGGGCGCGAGCGGAGGGGTTGCGCTGTGAGGGTGTGATCTCCACATCCTTCGGGTGTCCGTATGAAGGTCACGTGCCGGTGGAGCGGGTGCTCGAGATCGCCCAGGCCCTGGCCGAGGCCGGCTGCCAGGAGGTGGCCTTCGGCGACACCACCGGCATGGCCAACCCCGTCCAGGTCCGCGAGTTCTTCGGCTCGGCCTTCCGGGCGCTGGCGGAGACCGAGCTCACGGCTCACTTCCACAACACCCGGGGCCAGGGGCTGGCCAACGTGCTGGCCGCGCTTGAGGCGGGGGTGGACAGCTTCGAGTCATCGTTCGGGGAGTTGGGCGGGTGCCCGGTGCCGGCGGGAGCCACCGGCAACATCGCCACCGAAGACCTGGTCTCCATGCTCCACGAGATGGGCATCCAGACGGGCATCGACCTGGCGGCGCTGATCGAGGCCTCACGAGCGGTCCAGGTTGTCCTGGGCCGGCCCCTGGGCAGTCATGTGCTGACCGCCGGGCCGATCGAGTGGGGATAGCGCGCTGGCAGCGCCTCGGGTTTTGAGACAGACTCTCCCGCGAGGTTCGTCGACCGTTAGGAGAGGTGTCGAGTGATGTCTGAGCCGGTGGTGCTGACACGGTTGCGCCCCGCGGCGGGGCGCGAGGCTTCGGCGGCTGCAGGCGCGGTCGCCCTGGCCGTGGCCGCGTACGTGATCGAGTTGCGGATGACGCAGTGGGCGCTGGGTCCAAAGTTCCTCGTGGCGGCGGTGATCGCCGCACTGATCCTGGGCTTGGGATGGGCGGCTGGACCGGCCGGTCCGGAGACCCGGCCCCACCAATCGCTCCTGCTGATCTCGGGTCTGCTGGTTTTGGTCCTGGCGCTGGTGTTTTTGGGCGAGATCCTGGCCGGCCATCATCGTCTTGGAGCCGGCGGCGTCTTCTGGACGCTCGCCGTCGAGGCGGCGGTGGCCGCCGCCGCGGCCCGGCGGGCTGGGTCCGCGGGGTGCACCCTGATCGCGGCCTTGTTCGCCTCAATCTCGTTCCTGGAGTTCATCGCCTGGGTCGTTCATCCCACCGGGTTCAACACCTTCCGGTGGATCCTGCTCGCGGAGAGCATGGCGTTGGTCGCGGGCGCGATCCGGCTCCGCAGGGCGTACCGGCGTCACGGCGTGCAGCTGGTCAATGTGGCCGGGCTGCTGGCCCTGTTCCTGGGGCTGACCTTCGTGGGGGCCGCGGCGATCCAGGTAGCCGGAAGCGGGCTGGGGAGCTCGCTCCCCACCCCCTCCATCGGGACCGCCGGCGCCGGCTGGAAGCTCTACCTCCTAATCGCCACCGGCGCGCTGATCGGCTACGCGGTCCTGGACCGCGAGCCGGCCCCCGGGGTCATCGGCGCGGCCATGGCCATAACCTTCGCCGTGCTCGTGGGTTTGCCCACCCTGACCGGCGGGTCGCTCGTGTTCTGGCCCCTGTTCCTCCTTATCGTGGGAGGTCTGGCGGTGGCCTATGCCCTGGTCGGCCCGCCGGCGGCGGCCAGCGCCGCAGCGCCGCCGGCTCCGCCAGCGCCACCTCCCCCGACCAGCAGCATGCCACCGCCCCCATCTGACCCACCCGCACCCGAGGCTCAGTGACAGACCTCAAGCGCACCGACGACCTGGAGACCGCCGCCGAGCGAGCGCTCGACGGCGGCCCCGAGCGCCACCGCGACAAGGCCGTCTCCCAGGGCAAGCTGCCGGTGCGCGAACGCGTCGACCGGCTCATGGACGACGAATCGTTCTCCGAGGAGGGTCTGCTGGCCAACTGGGAGCAGGACGGCCTTGGGGCGGACGGCGTCGTGACCGGGATCGGAGCCGTGGGCGGTCGCTCGGTGGCCGTGATGGCCAACGATCCGACCGTCAAGGCTGGGTCCTGGGGGCCGAAGACGGTGGAGAAGATCCTGCGCATCCAGGAGCGTGCGCTCGCCCTGCGGGTCCCGCTCGTGTACCTGGTGGACTCGGCCGGGGCGCGGATCAACGAACAGGTGCAGATGTTCCCCGGCCGTCGTCACGCCGGGCGGATCTTCTTCAATCAGGTCCGCCTGTCCGGCGTGGTGCCGCAGGTGTGCGTCCTGTTCGGTCCCAGCGCGGCGGGCGGGGCGTACATCCCGGCCTTCTGCGACGTCGTCGTGATGCGAGACGGCAACGCCTCCATGTACCTGGGCTCGCCCCGGATGGCCGAGATGGTGATCGGCGAGAAGGTCACGCTGGAAGAGATGGGCGGAGCCCGGATGCACACGTCCAAGAGCGGCGTGGGCCACGTCCTCGTGTCCAGCGACGAGGACGGGATCGACTTCGCCCGGCGCTACCTCGGCTACTTCCCGTCCTCGGGTGCGGACGAGCCGCCGCCGGCGCCGGGCCACGACCCGGCGGAGGCCACGCCGATCCGAGAGCTGATTCCCGCCGATGAGAACAAGCCATTCGACATGCAACAGCTGATCGACGGACTGATTGACGCCGGCTCGTTCCTGGAGATCCACGGTCGGTGGGCCCGGGAGGTGATCGTCGGCTACGCCCGGCTGGATGGTCGGGTGATCGGGATCGTGGCCAATCAGCCCAAGGTGAAGGGCGGCGTGCTGTTCGTCGACTCAGCCGACAAGTGTGCCCGGTTCATCTGGACGTGCAACGCCTTCAACATCCCGCTGCTGTTCCTGGCCGACGTCCCGGGGTTCATGATCGGCACCCAGGTGGAGCGCGAGGGGATCATCCGGCACGGCGCCAAGATGATCAGCGCTGTCTCCGAGGCCACCGTGCCCAAGCTGTCCGTGATCGTCCGCAAGGCCTACGGCGCGGGGCTGTATGCCATGGCCGGTCCCGCGTTTGATCCGGACTGCTGCATCGCGCTGCCGACTGCCTCGATCGCGGTGATGGGTCCGCAGGCGGCCATCAACGCCGTCTACTACAACCAGCTTCAGGCGATCGGCGACCCCGACGAGCGCGCGGCCCGGACGGAGGAGCTGCGAGCCGAGTACGCCCGGGACATCGACATCCTCCACCTCGCCTCGGAGCTCGTGATCGACGCCGTCATCCAGCCCGAGGATCTCCGTCCGGAGCTGATCCGTCGCCTCGGCCACGCCGCCGCCAAGCAGCGCGAGTGGCCCGCCAAGCACAACCCCGTCACCCCGGTCTGACCGGGGCTGGCGCGAGCGCGAGGCTACTGCGCCAGGGCCGCGTCGATCGCGTCGATCAACATCAGCACGAACTGAAGCGTCTGGTCGTGGGCCGCGCGATCGAGGGCTTCGGCCACGTCGCCCGGTTGGTGTGAGCCCGGAGCGAGGTCACGCTCGTCCAGGCAGCCGATGGTGAGCGCCGGGATCCGGGCCCGGCGCGCCGCCAGGGCGGGCGTGGTCCCACGTCCGTCGTGGGGCCGGGCGCCCAGCTGGGGCTGCTCGTCGGCCACTCGTCGGGCCAGCGTGGCCAGCCGCGCCCCGTAGCGCAGCGGGAGCAGTGGGCCGTCGGTGCGCCACCAGCGGACCGAGCCGCCCGGGCACGCGGCGATTCCCAGAACGACCGTGTTCGCCGGCCGGTGAGTCCGGCGGCGCTGTCGGAGGTAGTGGTGCAGGCCGGCTCCCTCGCTGTCGCCGGCGCCGATCAGCACGACTTCGACGTTGACGTTCTCAGGCGGCGAGGATGAGACCGCGCGGGCCACGGCGACGGCCACCCCGACACCGCTGCCGTTGTCCCCGGCCCCCGGGGACCAGGCCGCGGCAGCCAGTTCGAGCAGCAACGCCAGGGCCACCAGCAGGCCGACCGTTGGAATGAGCTGGACCGCCCCGACGCCCGCCGATTGGTGGCCCTCAAGACGGACGATGGCCGTGATCAGGAGCCACACGATCGCGACGATCAGCCAACCCTGCCAACCGACGGTGAAACCGGCGAGTCGCCGGCGGGCGCGGCCGGTCAGCTCCCGCAGACGGTCTCGGTAGGCCAGGCCCACCCGGCCCACGTCGTAGTTGGCCGTGATGATCAGACGGGTACGGTCCGGGTCGGCCTTCGCGCGAGTGATGACGACGTTCTGGCTGGCCCGCTCTCGGGTCAGCCATCGTCCCGGGGACAAACCGGTCAGCGCGTCCGCCAGGACGAACACGAGCGCGGCCAGGAGCATGGCGCCGCCGGCCCGTGGGGTGGCCACCGAGACGAGGCTGCCCGCCAGGGCGAGCGCGACGTGCCACGCCTGAGCCAGAGCCCAGTTGGGCCGGCACCAGAAGGTCTCGATGCTGACCCGCCGACCGCGCCGGTTGAGCAGATGGGCCAGCCACCAGGACGCCCGGCGCTCGGCGTCCGTACCGGCGCCCCGGCCGGCGAAGCCCTGGAGGTGCGCGGCCACGTCGCGAGGGCTGACTCGCTGGGTGTCATCCACGGTCTGGGTTTGCTCCGAGGCGCTCATGGCTTGCGCGATGATCCCATCCGGCACCACCGCGCCGCCGCGACCCATGGGGTAGAACTGGGCCATATGCCCGGATTCGACGAGCAGGAGCTGCTGGCGGTGGCCGAGGAGGCCGCTCAGGCCGCCGCGGCCGAGCTGCTTGCGCGGTTCGGGGCCGGGCCGAGGGCGTGCAGGCCAAGAGCACGCCCACCGATCTGGTTTCCGAGGCCGATTTGGCCGCTGAGCAGGCGATCCGGGAGGTGCTTCGCCGGCGCCGGCCGGGCGACGCGATCCTGGGCGAGGAGGGGGGCGCGAGCGGGGGAGAGGAAGCCGGCGGGCTGCGCTGGGTGGTTGACCCGCTGGACGGGACGATCAACTTCCTGTTCGGAATACCGGCATTTGCCGTCAGCCTGGCGTGCGAGGACGGTGACGCGAAGCTCGCCGGGCTGGTCCTGGATCCGGTCCGGGATGAATGCTTCGCCGCCACGCGTTCCACCCCCGCAACTCTGAACGGTCAAGCGATCCGGGCCTCGGCGCGCGACGAGCTGGCCCGGGCCCTGGTGTGCCACGGGCTTCGGCTACGACGCGGGCGTCCGTTCCCGCCAGGCCGCCGTGGTCAGCCGTGTGCTTCCTCGCGTGCGTGACATCCGCCGGGTGGGGGCGGCCGCGCTGGACCTCGCGTGGTGTGCCTGCGGCCGCTTCGACGCCTACTACGAGCGCGGCATCCAGCCCTGGGACGTCGCCGCGGGTGCGCTGATCGCCGCCCGGGCTGGGCTCGAGGTCCGGGAGCTGCCGGCCAGTGCCGATGACGCCGCGGGGATCGTCGTGGCCCCACCGGCGATCATCGACGAGCTGTTTGCGCTCGTGGTGGGGCTGTAGGCCCCCGCCGTACACTCGGCCCCCACGCGGCGGTGGCGGAACGGCAGACGCGATGGACTCAAAATCCATTGTCCGAGAGGACGTGAGGGTTCGAATCCCTCCCGCCGCATGGATCCCTGGCCCCCGAATCGCCTTTGGTGACGGGTGATCGGGCCATCTGTCGGCTGCTAGACCGCGGCGAAGGTACTGAGCGTGGTACTACGGCTCGGTGCGAAGCTGAGGCGTCCACCTCCAGGGTTACCGTTGGTCACATGGAGATCGAGGATGCGCATGACGACCTGCTAGGCGCCCTGGTCGCCGCCGATGAAGTTGCCGGCCAGGCTCAGACGTTCGTACTCACCTGGGCCGGAATGGACGAGCCGCGTTTCGCCGGCGTTCTGGGCGTGGACGATGACGCGAGGGCCCCGACCGACGTGCAGGTGGACAACATGGCTGATTTCGGCTGGGTCCGTGTCAGCCACGTCGAGGGAAAGGTCAGGCATTTCGCGTTGCGCCCTGAGGGCCGGCGCGCGTGGCGAAGGCGGGTGGCGCAACTCAATCACGCACCGATCCCCGTGACTCTCGACTGGACCGTCGCGCGCCCACTCCTGAAGCAGATATTCGACGGCTGGACGGAGGCCGGCGTCCCGAACCGGGCATCGACATGCTGCCGCAGCTTGAGGACGCGGAGCAGGGCCAGCAAATTGCTGCACTGCTATCAGAACTCTGCCCGGGCCGGGTTCCTTGAGGTCGCATTCGAGAGTCTTGCAGGGCCGCAGATCGTGCGGCCGGGATCCCGGCGTTGCAGATGTTCGCTGGCTGGCCCGTGAGCGCCGCCCAGGACGTGCTGGACGACCTGACCGCGGCACTCGACACCGAGATTGATCTGACGAGCGATACCGACAAGCGGTCGCGGCTGATCGCGGTGCGGGACGGACTTCTCGGGGCCGCCCGGGACATCGCGATCGCCTGGGCCGAGAGGAAGATCGGCGACGGCTTGACCCGAGCATCCTGCCGGACGAGTGGGCCATATACCTGGAATTGGTGTACTTACATCACGTAAGCGCCGACGCCACTATCATCACGTCTGAGTGGATCGCTCGCCAGCCGCTCAACAGCGATTGGGCACAGGCGATCAAGGCCAGCGATCCAAGGACAACTCATGGAAAGAATCGCCCATCGTCGATACTCATCAACGGGCAAGTCCTGCGGGCTTGGGCAAGAAGCCCGAAGGCGCGGGAAAGATTCGAACAGATGGCGGCTGCGCAGCGGCAAGTCGTGAAGTTCTGCCGGCCGCGTCAGAATCGCCCAAGTCCTGAGTGACCCCCATGCGGGTCGACTGGGCCATTCCCGTCGCTACACGGCAAGGTCCACGAAGCAACCTCGCCAGCAGCTCGTCGGCGGGGAATCACGCACCTGTGGGCCACCAAGCTGCCTGCGCCGGTGGGGATCATGCTGGCAATCCGGCTTGTCTTCCTGGCGGACGAGATCGAGGACGAGTCGCCACATCATCTCCGCGTGGCGGCCATGGCGCCAGGCGCTGGCGCAGCGAAGCGAGGTCGCTGGCGACATGAACATCGGCAGCACTGACGAACTGCCCGGCGACCAGCTAGCACGGGCATCCACGTTCCAATGGCCATCCAATTCATGGCGGAAACCGAGGGCACGTACACGCTGCGAAGTCACATCGACGGCGCCACGATGGGCGTCCCCTTGACGCGGCCTCCGCCACCGTCTGGGCGTCGGCGACCTGGCCGCAGGCTATGTCCGTCTTCGCTGACTGGCGTGCCTTGGCGCCTCGACTGGCACGCGACAAGCATTGAGCCTGATGAAGCGCTCCTCCGAGCCGTAGCTCGTCGTGGGCCAGATCGACCTGACCGCAGCGCTGGACGCTGCTCGAATCCTCCGCCGCAGACGGGGTGCACCCCCGTCCCGACGGGTGACCGGGTACGGGCGCTCGGCGGTGAGCCGCTGCGGAGGCCAAGCCGTCGCCGGCTCGGCGGGCGGCTTCTGACTGCGAGGGGGCGGGTAGTAGCCCCTGCGGCGGGCCTCCTCCGATGGGAACCTCGAGCTCGACGTTCCAGCCCGCGCGAAGCCGATGCCACAGAACAGGATCAGCAGCGCCTGGACGGGGATCAGGAGCACGGTCAGCGTGCCCAAGGTGTTCGGGCCGAGTCCGGTGCCCCCGAACAGCGACTTGGCCGCCCCGAACCCGAAATTGCTGCGGTCATACCAGCTCGTACCCGATGCCCGGTGCCGGCGATCACGGCGGTTATGAGCAGCAGGATGGCCATCGCCGCGGCGATCGGCAGGAGGCCCCGGGCCCAGCGGCTGACGATGTAGAAGGCGAAGATCACGTAGACCAGGGCCCAGATGAAGTCGACCGGTCGAGGCCCTGGAGCTTCGACCATCCGCCCACGGTGATGGCCAGCATCAGCGCGGCCGAGCCCACCAGCAGCAGGGCCACGATCAGCTTGACCAGCTTCGACGCGGCCTTGTCCCGGTTGGGATAGATGACCGTGTGTCCGGGCGTGATGCTCCGCCACTGCGGCATGTGCCGCAACATACAAGCTCGGGCCCCGGATTGCAGCAGTTGTGGGACGGGGGCCGGCGATCAGCGCTGATCCGGGCCTACGAATCGATCCGGCCGCGGGCGTGGTGAAACGGTAGACACCGGCCAGCCGGAGCGCTTTGGGCGAGGGCCCGTGGGGGTTCGACTCCCTCCGCCCGCATCGGTCCGGGTTCATATGTCGTTGGCTAGGTCTTCGGGCCAACGATCTCCTCGAGTATCGCGACGCTGTCTCTGTGAGAGACCCTCAGGTTCCGGTGGTTGGACTGGGTAACGCTGGATCCCGAGCAACTCGCAGTGGTCCCGAAAGATGTCCGGATGTCCCCGCGAGAGATTGCTGAAGAAATAGCGGACATATGAGTACTCGGCCATCGTCCGCTGGGCGACTTGGTCTTGAACCGGT
This sequence comes from uncultured Solirubrobacterales bacterium, assembly GCA_963705785.1. GTDB lineage: Bacteria > Actinomycetota > Thermoleophilia > Solirubrobacterales > Solirubrobacteraceae > Palsa-465. The sequence continues at coordinate 15,640 of CAVPKV010000036.1, forward strand.
TCACGACCCGGCGCCCGTCTGAGTGGATCGGGCCGCGGATCAGCACCAGGATGCGCGTGCGTCAGCTCGAGCTGCCAGTCCGTCAGAACAATAGGGCGGAGGTGCTTGCGGCCGGGGCCGTGCTGGGGGAAGAGCCATGGCCAGTGGAACGACGCCATGGAGATAACCAGGCACCGGATGTTCCCGTCGGAGCGATATGGGCGTGCCCGGTTGGAGACGTCGCCGGCATCGCCTCGCAGGACTCCCGCGAGATCCGGGATACCACGATCGCTGACAAGCCGCAGCGGCCACGACCGGGACCTGCCCTCGGGGAAAGGTAGCCGTCCCCAAATACGCCCAAGCAGATACGCATAGGCCCGTTCATGGTCACAGAACAGTCATCTGCCAGGTTTCGCAACACCGTCCGACCGGCGGAATCCGGTCTGCGATCCGCCAGCGACGCACGGTGGACCGATTGATCCCCGTCCGTCGGGCGATTCGCAATCGTTCAGGCCCTCGAGACGAGCTCCAGGACGGTGTCACTCGTGAGACTTTCGATCCCAATCAAGATGACGAACGTATGTTCTCACTTCACCGAGGACGGAAAGAACCGAGATAGCCTAGAATCCCGAGCCGCAAGCGGGCGTGCGATACCTTGGCTCTATGCGCTGGGGCTGATAACTGCTTGGCCAAGTCCTTGGGGGTTCGAACCTCCGCCCGGCATCACGGCGTCGCGCTCCGGCATAATCCGCCCGAATCGTGCCTGACGGAATCACAGACACTGATTTCCGGTGGGAACACTGAACGGGGGAGTGAGATAACGGCTATTCGGGGGGGGTCCAAAACCGTGAATCCGGGTTCGAATCCCGGCTCCCCTGCTTGAAATCCCACACCGTCTACCGAACCTTCCGCACGGAACAGCGGCGAGAGTTTGTGCGGATTACGGAGGACGTGGCCGAGGCCGTCAGGGAGGCCGGAATCTCTGAGGGGATGGCTCTCGTGTCCGCCATGCACATCACTGCCGGCGTCTGGATCAACGATGACGAGCCCGGGATCCAGGCCGATGCGCTGGAGTGGCTGGACAAGCTCGCGCCGCCGAGCTGGAAGGAGCCCGACGGCGACGTGGCCCGCGAACTGCTGCCGGGCCCGGGGACTACCGCCACCACCGCGGTGGGGAGGACAACGGCGACGCCCACCTGAAGAACCTCCTCGTCCACCACCAGGTGATCGTCCCGGTCACCGATGGCCAACTCGACCTGGGTCCGTGGCAGGCGATCTTCTACTGCGAGTTCGACGGCCGGCGCTCCAAGCGCCTGATCATCAAGGTGATGGGGGAGTAGACGTGGAGACCTCGCGGGTGTTCGCGGACGGCGCGCTGGAGGGCCAGGTCGCGCTGGTCACCGGCGGGGGCACCAACCTGGGGAAGGCGGCCGCGGCCGAGCTGGCCCGATGCGGGGCCTCGGTGGTGATCGCCGGTCGCCGGGCGGAGGTCCTTGAGGAAACGGCGGCTGAGATCGGTGAGCGGTGCTCGGTCGTGGCCGGCGACATCCGCAACCAGGAGGGTGCCGAGTCGATCGTCCGCGAGACGGTCGACCGTCACGGCAAGCTCGACTTCCTTCTCAACAACGCCGGCGGCCAGTACTTCGTTCCGGCCGAGAGCATCACCGCCAAGGGCTGGGCCGCGGTCCAGCGCCTGAACGTGGGGGGGACGCTGGCCATGTGCCAGGCCGCGTACGACCTGGCGATGATCCGGCCGGGCGGGGGAAGATCGTCAACGTGACCGTGTCCCCGCACCACGGCATGCCGGCGATGGCCCATACGGGAGCCGCGCGGGCGGCCGTCGAGGCGCTCACCCGGGAGCTCGCCGGCGAGCTGGGAGGCGGACGGGGTATCGGTGTCGGCGATAGCCCTGGGCCGCTTCGCCACCGAGTCGCTGCGCAAGTACCCGGCTGAGCTCTGGCGCCGCGCTGCCCAGAGCGTGCCGCTTCAGCGGCTGGGGACGCTCGAGGAGTACGGCTGGCTCGTGGCCTTGCTCGCCTCCCCGCTCGGGTCGTCTTTCTCCGGGTCCGTGGTCACGTTGGACGGGGCCCTGGACAACTGGCCCGGCCGCTGGCCTCCACCCGACCTGACCAGGGACGGCGAGGTCCCGACCGAGGCGCGCCAGGCCACGGCCCCCGGGGCGTGACCGCGGCTACCATCCCCGGGGCCTCGCGGGCGAGGTGTCAACGGTTGCACTAGAGCCTTCCAAGCTCTCGGAACGGGTTCGACTCCCGTCGCCCGCTCTCTCAGATCGCGGCGGTGCTCGCCCCCCTGGGAGGCGTAGAATCGCCAGCACCACGGGGAGTGGCGCAGTCTGGTAGCGCACCCGGCTGGGGGCCGGGCGGTCGCAGGTTCAAATCCTGTCTCCCCGATGCGCAAAAGCCCCGCTATCGCGGGGTTTTTGTTTGCTCGGCGT